>DXGA01000049.1 GCA_019114165.1 Candidatus Flavonifractor merdipullorum
TCCGGCATCGAGCTCTTCCCCAACCTGCGCTCTCTCAACATCAGCAACAACCGGATCACCGCGCTGGACCTGTCCCAGAATACCGGCCTGACCTGGCTCTATGCCGCCAACAACCAGCTTGCTTCTCTGGACCTCAACGCCAACACCAAGCTTCAGGGCGTGGATCTGTCGGGCAACCGGCTAACCACCCTGGACGTCAGCAAGCTCACCGAGCTGGGTTACCTCTATGTGGATTTTAACCTCCTCACCGAGCTGGACCTGAGCGCCAATACCAAGCTGACTGGTCTGGGCTTTACCGCTACCAATAATAATCTCAAGACCATCAAGCTGCCCAACGCTCCCTCCCTTACCGTGGACCGCTCCAACTTTGCCGCTCAGAATCCCTCCACCGGCTACGAAAAGGTGCAGTGGCTCCAGGACGGTTCTCCCGTGGGAGAGCGCATCCAGGCCAGCGGCCAGACTCTGACCAGTGAAGGTGTGGCCAATGCCTTTACTCTCTCCTTCAGCGCCAACGGCGGCAGAGGTTCCGTGGAGACCATCAGCGGCTCCTATGGCCAGGAGGTCACTGTTCCCCAGAACGGCTTTACCCGCTACGGCTACACCTTCTCCGGCTGGAACACCCAGGCCAACGGCCTCGGCTACGCTTACCAGCCCGACGCGAAAATCACCGATCTAGGCAAAAAGTACGACGGCCAGCGGGTGACCCTCTACGCCCAGTGGACCCCCATCACCTACTCCATCACCTTTGACGCCAACGGCGGCTCCGGCTCCGCCAGTGAGGATTCCGTCTCCTTCGACCAGAAGGTCACCCTGCCCAACGAAGGCTTCACCAATGACACCGAGGAAAACCTGACCCTGGCCGGCTGGGCTTCCTCCGCTGAGGGCCCCGTGCTCTATGCCGCTGGCAGCCAGGTCCAGGGCCTCAGCGGCGACGCGGGACACACCGTCACCCTCTACGCCGTGTGGGCCCTCACTGCCGAGGGCGAACAGGCCACCCGTCTGGAGTCTCTGGCCCAGAGCTTTGCCGCTTACTCCTCCAGCGATTACACCACCGAGGACTGGACCGCCCTCAACTCCATTTACAACGAGGCTGTGGAAAAGATCGGCCAGGCCCAGGAGACTGGGGACATGGACGCCATCGTCACCACCTATGAGGAAAAAATGGCCAACGTCCCCACCCGTACCCAGCGTGAAACCGAGGTGTCCGACGGGTTCAAGCACGCCCACCAGGAGGTTCTGGGTAAGCTCAGCGGCAGCGCGGTCAATGCCGCCAACGCCGCCGACCTGCTCCAGAAGGCCGGCAGTGCCCACGACACCCTCACCGGCGAGGGTCTGAAGGCGTTCTCCGAGCTCTCCAATGAGGAAGATCTAGAAGCCGTCACCGCCAGCGTGCTCTCTTCCCTGAGCACTGAGACTTCTCAGCTGGAAAACCTCCGTGCCGCCGCTCAGTGGGTGGTGAATCTGGAGGGTATCTCCCAGAAGGCCATGAGCGAGGTCCGTTCCACCGACGTGGAGACCTACCGCAGCGCCGCCGAGGGCTATACTTCCCTTCCCTCCGAGCAGTCCAACCACATCGACGCTTCTCTGTCCACCGATCTGACCGACCGTCAGGCGCTGGCTGAGGCTAAGCGCAGCGCTGTCTCCGAGCTGAGCACCGCTTACACCGGCTTCGATCTCTCCCTCTACTCCGAAAAGGGCAAGGCTGCCCTGGAGAAGGCCCACACCGACGGCGCAAACGCTGTGGAGTCCGCCTCCAGCACGCAGGCCGTCACCACCGCAAAGGAGGAGGCTTCCGCCAAGATGAACGCTGTTCCCAATGCCGAAGAGGAGGTCTCCAATCCCATCCCCGATGAGCCCAGCGGCGGTGGTTCCGGTTCCGGCTCCGGCTCTGGCGGCGGCGGCAGCTCCGGCGGCTCCAGCTCCGGCGGCGGTTCCGGTTCCGGCGAGGACACCAAGCCGGAGGAGAAGCCCGAGGAAACGCCCGCTGAAACCACTACCGTGACCGACGAGAAGACCGGCACCGTGACCCAGGTGACCACTTCCGCCGACGGCAAGGTCAGCGCCGCTGTCACCGTGCCCCAGGGCGTGCGTTCCGTGACGGTCAACATCCCCTGCACCGCCGGCGACAGCACCGTGGCCGTTCTGGTCCACGCCGACGGCACCCGCGAGATTCTCACCAAGGTGGCCCGCACCGCCGATGGTCTGGCCCTCCGCCTGGACGGCTCTGCCACCGTGGAGATCGTGGACAACGCCAAGTCCTTCGGCGACGTGGCCGATAACGCCTGGTTTGCCTCCTCCGTCCAGTTTGCCAGCAGCCGCGACCTGTTCAACGGCACCGGCAACGGCGCATTTGCCCCTGAGGTGGACATGACCCGCTCCATGGTGGTCACCGTGCTCCACCGTCTGGAGGGCACCCCCGACGCCACCGGCAACACCAGCTTTGACGACCTCAACAGCGGCTGGTACAGCGAGGCCGTGGACTGGGCCGTGGAGGCCGGTATCACCACCGGTAACGGCAACGGCAGCTTCCTGCCCGACGAGTCCATCACCCGCGAGAGCCTGGCCGTCATGCTCTACCGCTATGCCAACACCCTGGGTCTGAACACCAAGACCACCGGCGCACTGGATGACCGTTTCCAGGATGCCGGCAATGTCTCCGACTGGGCCAAGGACGCTATGGCCTGGGCCGCCGAGCAGGGCATCCTCCAGGGCAGCAACGACCAGCTGCGCCCCAACGACGACACCTCCCGCGCCGAAGTGGCCACCATGCTCATGCGCTTTGTCTCCCTCATCACCGAGCAGGACGCCGAGCTGGCTGAGTAATTCCATCCTCTTAGAACGCAGAGACCCCGCTGTCCGAAGACAGCGGGGTCTTTGTCTGTTGAAAAAGTCACGGAAATCATGTCAAACGCGATGCTACTCTGTGGGCCCCGCCGCCCTCGGCCGTTTATCGTGCCGCGCGGCAGTTGAGGAGCATCCCGAAAATAATTATGCCGATACCCACCCACTGCACCGTGCCGGGCAGGGGATCATGGAGGAGGAGCACGCCCCCCAGCAAGGTAAAGATAATCTCTCCGGCAATGGTGCCCTCCGCCAGTGACAGCTGCCGGGGATCATTCCGGGCCAGATTGGTGGCCTGGAAAAAGAGCAGCGTGGCGATAACGGCCGAAAAGACCGCCACCACCAGAGCCTGCACCGTCTGGGC
Organism: Candidatus Flavonifractor merdipullorum; assembly: GCA_019114165.1. GTDB lineage: Bacteria > Bacillota > Clostridia > Oscillospirales > Oscillospiraceae > Pseudoflavonifractor_A > Pseudoflavonifractor_A merdipullorum. Next base: position 3,206 of record DXGA01000049.1, read on the forward strand.
AGCGCTGGGCAAGCCACGCACCGCGCCGCCGATGCACCCCAATACCAGCCAGAAAGGCATACTGCACACCGTCATCCCCAGCACCCGCTGGGTGGTGTCCAGCTCGTCACCGCACAGGACCATCATCTTCCGGTTGCCCAGCGGGTAGGTCACGGCTGCAATGGCAATGAGCCCCACGCAGATGAGTGCTTCTCTGCCGCCGCCGTTGGAGGAAATCTCCTGGCTCTGAAGGAGCACCACGCCCAGCAGGATCACCGCCACCGCGCCCAGGCTCTTCATGGGCACCGGCTTTCCAAACAGCGGATTGAGAAAGACGCCCGCCACGATGGTCAGCTGCCACAGAGAAACCGTCATCCAGGAGGGGCCGAAGTCGGACGCCCAAGTGAGGGGCGCGTAAAACAGCCCGAATCCCACCGTGCTCCACAAAAACCATGCCCCCGGCGACCGGCGGATGGACGCCCACACCGGTTTCAATTTGCCCCGCATCCCCACCATCACCAGCAAAATGGGCAGGGAAAACACATAGCGCAGCACCGCGCTCCACACCCAGAATCCGCCGGACAAGTTCATGCTCCGGTTCAGAATGAAGGTGACGGCAAAAAACATGGATGACAAAATACCCAGTCCTAAAATCTCTTTGGTACGGCCGCGTTCCACGGCAAATTCCCCCTTGCTCTGAAAATCAGTTTTTATACCTAACTCTT
>DXGA01000050.1 GCA_019114165.1 Candidatus Flavonifractor merdipullorum
CTGCCCCTTTTGGTCCAGGCCCTTTTCGGGAAAAGGGCCTGGCGCCGCCCGCGTAGGGCAAATCAAAAAATGATATTGCGAAAATCTGCATTCTTTTTCGCAGATCACAACAGACTTTTTTGACAAGCTGAGGCCGGGACCTTACGCAGATCCCGGCCTCAGTCTTTGATTCGGTTCGTTTCTCAGGTACGGATCACGATGGTAGCGGCAAAATCAAGGCCGCTGTATTCGCCGAAGATCTGCACCCTGTCCCCGGCGGCCAGGTCCTTGAGATAGAGCTCACTGCCGCTGGCGGAAAGTACCTCCGCGTCGGACACATCCACCGTAATGAGTCCGGTAGAGCCCTGGGCGTCGGTCCGCTGGAGGAGGATGGTCTTGTCGCTGGTGTTCACATAGAGCACGGTGGCCACAAACTGGGTGCTGCTGCCCGAGGTGCGCTCCACTTCAATGGACTGCACCCGGTCGCCGTCCAGCACCATGGCGATCTGGTAGCCCGGTTTCAGGCTGGACACCGCGATGGCCTTGCCGTTCTGGGTGACAGAGACGCTGTCGGTGACCAGATAGGTCTTGCTGCCGCCGCCGGTCATCTCCACGGTGATGGTGGTGCCGCTGCTGTCCATGGTGATGGCGGTAATGGTGCCGGTGGCATTGGCGCTCTGGGCGGTGGCCTCAATCTCGCTGACCTGGTTATAGCGGATGGTCAGCTCCACCTGGTCGCCGGTGCGCAGCTTATCAATGGAGCTGACTTTCTTGTCCCGATAGATCTCGGGGGGATTGCTCAGGTCAATGTCATAGGTCCGGACGGTGCCGTCGGCCAGGGTCACGTCTATGGAGGTGGTCACACCGTAGGAAATGGCGGTTACCGTGCCGCTTACCGTGGAAGAACCGGGCCAGGCGTTGATGAGGTCCACTTCCTTCCCCGAGAGACGGATGGTCACAAATTGATTGCGGCTCAGATCGCGGAAGGCAACTTTCTTTCCCTCATAGGTGATCTGGGCGTCGTCGCTCAGGTTATAGGTCGCGCTCTTGTCGGTGGCAAAGTTGAGGACCGTCACGGTGTTGGGGTCCTTGCTGTAACTCATGCCCTGGATGGAGCCCTGGATGTAATCGCTGACCGTATCCACGCTGACAGAGAGCAGCTGGTCGTTGTCGTTGGACACCTTTACGGTGACGAAATCCCCCGCATAGCTGGTTTTCAGCGTGCCGGACACCCCGTTGACGGTAACCGCGGCGCTGCTGGAGAGGGTGTAGGGCGTTTTGACGCCGTCAAAACCGCTGAGGTAGAGGGTGGTGGCTTTTCCGCTGGCATCGGTCACCACCTGGGAGATAACGCCGCTCTCCTGCCGGCTGCCGCCGGACAGCTGTACCCCCGCGGGATGGCCCAGGCTGTCCACCCGGCAAACCGCGGTGGTATATCCGCTGTCCGGGTCCAGCATGGAGAGACCGCCCAGACGATTGCCCACCTGTACGGCGGTGAAGCGGTCCATTTTCAGGGTAACGGTCTGAGTTCCGCTCTTGACGGTGAGATACTGCCCATCAAAATCGGTAACCGTACCGCTCACCGTGGTGAGCTTGCCGCCGATACGTACCGACTGGGCCTGTCCGTCCTCGTCAAAGTTGATGCGCACATAGGAGCCGGTTTTCAGGGCGTCGGCATCCGACTCCATATTATTATCATAGATGGCGGCCTTGAAGGGAACGGTAACGCTCTGCTCGCCCAACAGGTCGTCCTCCAGGGTGAGGATGGTGGCCCCCTCCTTGCCTTCGGTGACGCTGGTAATGACGCCGCCGGTCCAGTCGTAGTCGGTGTAGCCCGGCAGCTCCACCACCACGCCCCGCTCGTCCATGAAGTCCAGGGAGCGGCGAAGCAGGGTGGCCATCTCCGCCCGGGTTACGCCGCCGGTGGGGAGGAACTGGTTTTTATCGTTGCCCTTGACGATGCCGTAGGTGTCCAGCACATAGACGTAGCACCGCAGGTCCGGGTCGATCTGGCTCTGGTCGGCGTAGTCCAGCCGCACCTCGTCCAGCTGCTGGGCCATGGGCGCCATCTGAATGGCGCGGACCAGACAGCGGGCCACTTCCTGCCGCTCCATGGACTGGAGCAGGGCGTCGTTGTCGGCCAGATCCTTCAGCTCTTCCACCGAAAGAATGCCCGTTTCCAGACAGACTGCCAGCTCCTGGGATGCCCAGCTCTGCATGGAGGCGGGCAGGATCTCCTTCAGCGTGTCCGCCCAGTCCTGGGCGATCTCTTTTTGCACGCTCTCCTCCAGTCCGGTCACCCGGGCGCAGAAGAGCAGCGCTTCCACCGCGCTCATTACCGCGTCAGGCTTGAAGGTCCCGTCATTATAGCCCTGAATGACGCCCTCTCCGGCCAGATATTCCACGTCGGTCTGAGACCAGTGGCCTTTCAAATCGGTGAACGATGCCGCCGAAGCGGGCACCATTGCCAGAGAAGCCGTCAGCGCGGCGGCTGTGATCATGGCGGTCAGTCGTTTTCCGTTCATCATTGCACCTCCATTTTGCACACTTTGGATGGTTCTTGTAGAAAAAAGTCACGGGAGGCACCTGGCCATTCCGCTTTGTTTCAGTATAACTTCTCCCGCCCAAAATTGCAACCTGCCCCCGTCTTTTTCTCCCCTCCCCCTTCGTTCCATTCTTCCCCTGACCGTGCCGGTATGCTATAATATTGCCATAAACCCCTTCGCGCCCTCTGTCGCGCCGGCAACGAGGTGATATTTTTTGATTTTATCCCATACGCCTTCCAACCCCGACCAATTCAACCGCCGGTTTGTCCGTCTTTTTCTGCCTCTGGTGGCACTGCTCATTCTGATTCTTTGCGTGAGCTATACCGTACGGGTGCTGGCCCTCATGCGTCAGGAGACCCAAAACTACCTGCAAACCACCGCCGCCCGCATGGCCTCCTATATCGATCTCCAGATCCAAAAGGGACAGGAAAATCTTCTCGTGGCCGCCGATACCTGCGCCGCCCTCTCCAGTCCCGAGCAGCAGCTGAAATACCTGGATACCCTGACCCGTCAGACGCCCTCCGTCTATGCCGGGCTCTTTCTGGAGGACGGCGCCGTCTACCTCTCCCAGCAAAACGCCCCCCTGTCCATTGCGCCCGACTTTCTCTCCGGCGTTCTCTCCTCCGGCAAGGCCGGCGTCACCATTGTCTTCCCCACCTCCGGCGCCGATTCCGCCGTTTTGATCTATGCCGCCCCAATTGCGCCGGATAACCGCACCGGTATCCTCTGGATCGACACCGCGCCCCGGCTTGACCGCTGGGTGCCCGCCTCCAATACCATATCCGCCTGCATCCTCAGCCGGGATGGTACGGTCCTTCTCTCCACCGGTGGATTTGCGGAAAACACCTCTCTCTTTTCCTTTCTGGAAGCGCAGTCCGTCCCAACGCTGGGCAGCTCTTCCCAACGGATGCACACCCAGTTCTCCGCCGGACAGTCCGGCGTCTTCTACTGCGACCTGAGCGGAAAACATGTGGGCCTGTCCTACACGCCCCTTTCCCAGGACGCGTGGATGTTTCTCCTCTCTCTTCCCACCGAAAATCTCAGCGATACCATTGCGCTGGCCCTTCTGCTGGGACTGGCGCTGGCCGCTTTTATCTTTTTTGTCTTTCTCTTGCTCATCTTTCTGCTCAGCCGGGCACAGCGGCAGCACACCGAAAACCTGCGCACCTTTGCCTTCGTGGACCCCCTGACCGGCGGCGATAATTCCACCAGTTTTTCACTCAAGGTGCAAAAACTGCTGGATGAGCACAAAACGGGGCTGGCGCTGGTGTCGCTGGATATCCGCTCTTTTTCCCTCATCAACCGGGCTTTCGGCATCCAGGCCGGCGACGACGTGCTCCGCCACCTCCACCGGTGCCTGACCCGTTTTCTGGAGGAAGGGGAAGTGTCGGCCCATATCTATGTGGACCGATTCGATCTTCTGCTCCACATGGAACAGCCGGAAGGGCTGCGGGAGCGTCTTTTTACCCTGGCCCGGCAGTTCAATGAGTTCAACGCCAATCTGTCTACCCCGTATTTCCTGCCGCTGACGGCAGGCATCTGTCCGGTAGACGGAGAAACGTGCACTCTTGCCGACTTGCAGGACCGGGCCAATCTGGCCCGCAAGGAGGCCAAGCGCCGCCGGAGCGATCAGCTGTGCACCTGCCGGTTTTACAGCAAGGAAGACCATGACCGTCTGCAAATGGAACAGAGCATTTATAACCGCATGGAGCGGGCGCTGGCCCGGGAGGAATTCCAGATCTATCTTCAGCCCAAAGTTTCCCCCACCGATGGCAGCGTGGCCGGCGCCGAGGCGCTGGTGCGGTGGTACGATCCGGAGGACGGTTTCATCCAGCCCGACGCCTTCATTCCCTCCTTTGAACGAAACGGATTTATCGTGCAGCTGGATCAATATATGTTTGAGCAGAGCTGCCGCTGTCTCCGCCGGTGGCTGGACGCCGGATACGATCCGCCCCCCATCTCGGTCAACCTGTCTCAGGCCAATCTGTCCCGCCCTCATTTTTTACAGCGGTACAAGGACATTCAGACCAGATGGAATGTGCCGCCCCACCTGTTGGAGCTGGAGCTGACCGAAACCATGATCAGCCAGAATCTGGACTACTCGGCCCGTCTGGTAGAGGAGATCCACGCCATGGGATTCCACTGTTCGCTGGACGACTTCGGCAGCGGCTATTCGTCCCTCAACGTCCTGTCCCGGCTGCGGGTGGATACCATCAAGCTGGACAAGCGATTTTTTGACGGGATGCTGGCCGAACGGGACCGGGAACGCGCGGAACAGATCGTCTCCGCCATTTTGCAGCTGGCCCGTCAGCTGGGCATCCGCACAGTGGCGGAAGGCGTCTCCTGCGCCAGTCAGATGGACTTCCTCTCCCGGCAGCCCTGCGACCTCATCCAGGGATATCATTTCTTCCGCCCCATCCCTGCCGCTGAATTTGAAGCAAATTTTCTTTCCCCCACTCCGCAAAAAAGATCCGGTGATCTCAACTGATCACCGGATCTCAGGCTGTCGAAAAAGTGGAACGCTGTGCAAGATAGCGGAAAGCGCCTTCATAGACGTGGGCGCACACTGTGCGCCCCTACAGGGTAGGACGGCGGGGCGGCCAGTGTCCGCCCCCTACGCATGGGGAAAACCTGCGGGTAAAGGGTAACGATACTCCATAAGGTTTCAGCGCACCTGGGGGAAGTGCAGAAGGGGGGTATCCCACCTTCCTTCGCCTTTGGTTCCCCCCTCGCGGTTGCCCAGAGCAACCGCTGCGGCCTCCGCTAAAAATGTGCCACCGGCACATTTTCTTAACGCTGCGGGGGCCTGGCGCCGCCCGCGTAGGGCCGTCCCCCGCCAGGGAATTGCAAAACGATATGTGGCAATTTGCATCCCACACGCAAGATACTTGCACTTTTAAAGGACACACCAGACTTCTTTGACAGACTGAGATCCGGTGATCTCAACGGATCACCGGATCTTTCCGCTTTATTCGGACCGCAGCGCCTCTTCCCAGGTCTCCGCCCGGAAGCCGATCAGCACCCGCTGACCGTCCACCAAAATGGGACGCTTGACCAGCATGCCGTCTCCCGCCAACAGCTCCAGCTGTTCCTCTTCGGTGAGGCCGGGCAGTTTGTCCTTCAGGCCCAGGCTGCGGTAAGAAAGCCCGCTGGTATTGAACCACTTGCGCAGCGGTATCCCGCTGCAAGGCTTCCACTGCGCCAGCTCCTCCCGGGTGGGCGGATGGGCTTTGATGTCCCGCAGTTCACAGGAAATGCCGTGCTCGTCCAGCCAGGCCTTGGCCTTGCGGCAGGTGCTGCACTTGGGGTACCAGATCAGCAGCATGATTTTGTCTCCTCCTTGTCTCTTGGGTGTCGGTTTCTTCCACCGATACTCTACCCGATTTCCCGCCTGTTTGCAAGGCGTGGAGGACTCATAAATTTTTTCCCTGCGCCCCTTTACAAATCCTCTTCTCTCTGTTATAATAATTAGGCTATCAGAGTCAATGTGCGTCCGTAGTTCAATGGATAGAGCGTCAGATTCCGGTTCTGAATGTTGGGGGTTCGAGTCCCTTCGGGCGTGCCAGAGCAAAAACCGCTGAAATTCTTGTGTTGCAAGGGTTTCAGCGGTTTTCTTTTATCCGGATATCTCGTCCTTTTGCCCCCATGAAACAGCCGGTCCAACGCGGGAACCGGCTGTCTGGGGCAGTTCCCTCATCCTCTGGAACGGAAATCCTCCTCAATCGGCGCTTTCCAGCTCTCCGTGAGTCTCTCTCCGCCCCGCATTTGGGAAATGGCGCTGCACACCACCTGATAGTTGAGCTGCGTCCCCGGGCTGTCACAGCGGTAGTCCACCGCACGGCTGGCGTCGATCCCATAGTGAGACGCCGTTTTCACCGCGTCGATATTGGCGCCCAGAAAGAGAAACTCCCAGCCAAACCGCTCCTGCTGGCGGCGGATCATATGGCGCACCCGGTCGGCGCTGTACCGGTGGCTGGCATTCTCCATGCCGTCGGTGGTGATGACAAAGATGGTGCGCTCCGGCACATCCTCCGCCCGGGCGTACTTGTGGACGTTGCCGATGTGGTGGATGGCTCCGCCGATGGCGTCCAAAAGGGCTGTGCAGCCCCCCACCATATAATCCTTCCGGGTCAGCGGCGCCACCTTGTCCAGCGGCGTCCGGTCATGGATGACGGCGGAGGTGGTGTGAAAGAGCACCGTAGACACCACAGCCTCTCCCGGTTCTCCCCTCTGCTTTTCCAGCATGGCGTTGAAGCCGCCGATGGTGTCCGCTTCCAGCCCCGCCATGGAGCCGCTCCGGTCCAGAATGAAAACCAGTTCTGTCAGATCCTTTTTCATTTGAAATCCCCCTATCCTGTGGTTTTTTGTTTACAACCATAGTATAGAGGGATTTCTCTTCGGTATGGTCGCCCGGCAGGCGACATCTTTTACACGCCCAGCAGATTCTGATCAAAGTACAAAAGAGCGCTGTTGATGGCAAACATATCGTAATTGCGCCGCTGGATAAAGTATTCCACGATCAAATCAAACTTGTTGGAATGGGAAAGGGCATACCCTGCCTTTTTCAGCAGCTCGTTGGTCTGCTCCAGCGGCAGCTCCAGGGCGATGGCAAAGGAAAGGGCCGTAACCTTGGAGGGCTTATAATGCACATCCGAGCGGATCTTGGAAAATAGCTTCCGGTCGATGTTGGCCTTTTTATAGCACTGGGCGTCGGTCATGCCCTTCTCGTCGATCTTGCGCAGCAGCATCTGGGAAAAGCTCTCGTCGATCTCCTGCAAATGGGCCTCCAGCCCCGAAAACGCCGGTTCGCCCATTCTCATCCAGTCCAAAGGCTGGGCGTCCTTCTTTTCGGGCATGGCGGAGACGGGCCGTTGCCCCGGGCTTTTCATGGCAAGGTCCGGCTGTGCCGCACCGGGCGGGAGGGGGAAGTTTTCCAATTCCATTTCCCGCCGCCGGGCTGCGGTGTCGCTATGGAGGTCCACATAGTGCTGGTCGATGTATTCCCGGATGTCATCGGTCAGCTCCCGGCTGAGCCGGAAGGCTGTTTTGTCAAACACCACCAGATAAACTGTCATCTCATGGAACGCCAGAAAGGCGCGGATGGTATCCGCCGCCACCTTCAGGGCCTGCTCCTTGGGATAGCCGTAAATACCGGAGGAAATCAGCGGAAAGGCCACGGTGCTGCATCCGTGCTTTGCCGCCAGCCTCAGCGCACTGCGGTAGCAGGATTCCAGCTGCTCCCGCTCTCCCTTTTCGCCTCCATGCCACACCGGACCCACGGTATGGATGATGTACCGGCAGGGCAGACGATAGCCCGGGGTGATTTTGGCCTCTCCCGTCCGGCATCCGCCCAGGGTCATGCACTTGGCCAGCAGGGCCGGTCCGGCGGCCCGGTGGATCGCGCCGTCCACACCGCCGCCCCCCAGCAGCGTCCGGTTGGCCGCGTTGACAATGGCGTCCACCTGCATTTTGGTTATATCATTGCGTACGATCTCCAATGGCATGGAAACACCTCCCAATGGGTTTATTATACCTGCTCTCTTTTCCTCTGGCAATCCTCGACACCCCGATCGACAGGGATTCTGCCGGGCATTCCCACCGTTCCCCCAACCACAAAACCGCCCCCATCCAACCGGATAGGGGCGGTTTTTATCATAGCGTCTAACTTTACTGCTGCACGTTCTGGCCGAACTTCATCAGGATCTGGGCCACTTCCGCCCGGGTGGCGGTGCCCTGGGGATCCAGCGCGGCGCCGTTCTTGCCGTTGATGAGTCCGCTGCCCACGGCCCATTCCATGGCCTGGGCCGCCCAGTCGGACGTCTGGGCGCCGTCGCCAAAGGCGGTCAGGTCGCCGCTGGCGCTCACGTCATAGCCCTTGTACTGGGCATAGCGGTAGAGCATCACGGCCAGCTGCTCCCGGGTGATGGAATCCTCGGGGCCGAAGGTCTCGGCGCTGTAACCGCCGGCCAGACCCTCCAGACGGGCCCAGTACACCGCGTCGGCGTACCAGCTGTCGCCCGGCACATCGGCGAAGGGATCGCCAAGGCTCTCCCCTTCCAACGCGGGCTTGCCCTCCAGGTTGTAGAGCACCTGGGCCATCATAGCACGGCTGAGGGACTGCTGGGGTGCGAAGGTGGTGTCGCTGGTGCCGGTCATCATGCCGTTTTCCTTCACATAGGCCACGGCTTCGGCATACCAGGCGTCAGAAGCCACGTCTGCAAAGGGCTGATCGGCCAGCGGGGTGTCGGGCTCGTCGATCTCGTCCTCGTCGTCCCGGTCCACGGAGGGACCCACAATGACGTTTTCCTGTCCGATCAGTTCATAGACCGCCACAGTGCCGCTCACCTCACAGGCCGTGAGGAGGAGGGCTTCCCCGGTGGGGCTGACCGAAGCGGGCACGAAGGCCAGGCCTTCAGGGGCTACGTCGCCGCCGGTGACCCACTTGTCCAGCGCGCCGTCGTCGTACTGCTCGGAGCCGGGGACAATGGAGGCAAAGTCGCGGGAGTTGATGTAGTTCACATAAGAGACGTTATCGGGGTCGGTCACGTCATAGACCATCACGCCGCCGGTGCGCTCCAGGGCGATGAAGGCATAGGTGCTGCCGTTCACCGTGCCCACGGTGACGCTCTCGGCCTCGGGACCCTTCTTGCCGGAGCGGTCGTCCGCCACGGCGTTATCGTTGGAGGTGTTGAAGTAGTCGGGGAAGTATTGGGCGGTGAGGGACTCGAAGTCGTCGCCGCTGGTGAACACTTCCCTGATGCCGGTGTCGGTCACCTCATAGAGGGTGAAGGAGCGGCCGCCGAAGAGATAATCCTTGCCGGTGTTCAGGCCGTCGTAATCCTCGGTGAGGAAAAAGACCACCTTGCCGGTGAGGCCGGAGTTTTCTGCTGTGATGGCCCCGGTGGGAGAGGTCTTGCCCTCCTTGCCGAAGTTCACCTCGTCCTCGTTGAGGTAGTCGCCCCACTCGCGGCTGTCGCCCTCGTTGGCGGTGAGCAGATAGGTCTTGCCGTTCTGGGTAAAGGCGGCGATGCCGTCGGGCATCCGGATACCCATCAGGCTCTCGTAAGTCCTGGGGCTGTATGCCTCGTCCTTCTTGTCGATGTCCACGGGGGTGGCGCTGTAATCCTCAAACCCGGCGGAATAGATGCCGCTGAAGGTTTTCGCGGCGATATCCAGCACCGCGATGGCGTTGTTCTCCTGGAGGGTCACATAGGCCTTGCCGTCGGCAACGGCGATGTACTCCGGCTCCAGATCCACAGAGGGCGCGCTGTTCTTCTTGAGAACGATACTGGCGGAGACCAGGCTGTCCCGCTGGGCGTCAAAGGAGGTGAAGTCCACCACCACGGCGGTGCGGGCAGTCACGTCAATGACGGTCACCGAGCCCTTGGGATCGGTGACGCCTTCGCCGTAGCCCTGGCGGGGTTCGCCCTCGTCGGCGGTGAGAACGGTGTTATTGTCGGCAAAGGTCACCATATCAGGCTGCACGCCGGTGGCGACCAGACCCAGCAGGGTGAGAGAACCGTTGGCGTTGCAGGTGAAGAGGGCCACACGGCCGGCGTCGGCATAGCCTTCGGCCTGAAGGGCGGCGGCCAGCGTCTTTCCGTCGGGAGAGACGGCCACAGAGGTCATGTCACCGTAGGAGAAGGAGGCGTCGGCATCTTCCACCATGGCCTTGACGTCGACGTCATTGCCGTCCAGCAGGTCCACGGTGTCCTTTTCCTCCAGCGTCTTGAGGGGAATGGCGGTGAGCAGGCCGGACTGACCGTTGACGGCATAGGCCCAGCCGGTGACGGTATTGTAGGAGACGATCTCCATCACGCCGCCGTCCACATTGAAGGCTCCGGAGGTGTAACCGGCGACCTTGGTCACATCCAGGCTGGCGGAGCCGTTCTCTTCACCCTGCGTCTGGCGCTCAGGCGCTTTTTCCACATTCACCCACACGGGGTTGGCGTAGAAGGAGAGGTGGGTGTAATTATAGTCGTTGATGTAGTCGAAGCGGGCGGGACGCTGGTCGGTGACGGTGCGCTCGTGGGTGACGGGGTCGCCGTTTTCGTCCACCTCGCTGCTGGAGAGACCGCGGACGCGGAAATAGAGGTCGCTGTCAGCGATGGTGGTATAGGTCAGGGTGTAAACGCCGTCCTCGCCCCTGGCCGCGGCCAGCTCCTCCTTGGAGAAGGTCTTGACGATCCTGGCGTCGGTGTTGGCGGTGCTGCTGTACTGAGACTGGTCCACCTTGCCGGTCACATGGCCCATGATGAGGTCCACATGGTCCACATCAGGGGTGTTGTCGGCGTTGAGGCCGGTGTCGGTGTTGTACAGGCTCTGGTAATTATTGTGCTCGGGGATCTTGAACTGGATGGTAACGGTGATCTCATCACCCTCGCCCACGTTCAGATCCTGGCCCATGGTGGCGCTGCCCTTGCCGTCAGAGACGGTGAAGGACAGATCGGAAATGAGCTCGCCGTTGACCGAGTAGCAGTTGCCGGAACGCATACCCTCCACCACGTCGGAGAAGGTGAACTGCTGGTCGTCGCCCGGCTCCACCCAGGTGTAATTGCGGGAAAACTCGCTGGCCCAGTAGCCGCTGGAATACTGCTCGCTGGAGCTGATCTTGAAGTGGAAATCGGAGTTGGCGAAGTTGTAGAACCGCCGTCCCTCAGAGAGGAGGGCGTCCCACACGCCGCCGGTGACCGAGATCATCTCGTCGGCGCCGGCCCGGAGATCGTCGGCAGGCAGCTCACAGGAGGGGTCCAGCTGGTTGCCCGGCATACCCTCGAAGCCAAAGACCACGTTGGGGTCGATGTCGTTCATGGTACGCAGGTTTTCGATGGTCACCTCGCCGTTGTCCACCACGTCGTTGCCGTTATTGTGGCGGGAGGGATGGTTGGGCAGGATGAAGCTGTCGGGGTAGTGCTCAGAAACCCACTCCACTGCGTCGTAGGTCTTCTGCACATCGCTCTTGGTGTTCTGACGCGCGCCGTACAGCGCCTCCTCGTTGCCGTAGAAGCGGTCGGCAGAGATATCGTAGCTGTACAGCCACTCAAAGGCCCGGATGCCCTGGAAGGGCACTTCCCCGTTCTCGTCGATGAGGGCCACGCTGGCGTGGTCCAGCGCCATCATATCCCACTCAAAGCCGGAATAGATGATCTTTCCGTCGTACTTGCCCTGGATCTGGAGCTTTTCGATCTCCCGCTGCTGGGCGCCGATGGCCGACCAGCGGGCGGTCTCATTGACGGTGCCGTCGGGGTTGCGGGGCGAGTTGCGCAGGTGGTCGGCCAGCATGAAGTAATCAAAGGGGGTGCCATACTGGATGTTATCCACCTTGGCCGCGTCGGGCATCTCGTCCAGATCCTCCCGGAAGGCGGCGTTCAGGGCGTTCTCCACCGTCATATAGGACTCGGAGGCGTCGTTGGACTGGAGGGTATGGCTGTGATACTCGCCGGTCATCCACTTGCCTTCTGTCTGGGGCTCCGGCTCCTCGTTGGTCATACCGGCAAAACGGGTGTCAAAGTCAATGTCGATCTCGCCCTCATGGCCGGGGCCGGTGAGGAAGTTCACGTCAAAGAAAGTCTTCTCGCTCTCGTCCAGAGAGGCGGCATAGGGGGAGTAGACGGAATAATAGATCTTGTCGGCGCTCTCGTCAAACTCCAGATAGCGGAACCAGCCGTTGCCGCCGTTGTAGGAGAACTGCAGGTCGGTGAGGATGGAGATCACGTCCTGCCCGGCGTCATTCTGGAGCACTTCCACGCCAGAGCCGTGGCTGTGACCGCCCACCATCATAAAGACCTGGGGATATTTTTTTACAATGTCCCACAGCTTCTGTCCCTCGCTGCTGAGCTTGATGGAACTGGGCTGGGTGTCGGAACAGTTCTGGATATCGTGGCGGGTGACGATGGTGGGGCAGTTGGGATACTGCTGGAGCATGGATTCAAACCACTCCAGCTCGCCGCTGGAGGGATTCCAGCTGGTCTTGCCGCCCTCGCAGGCCAGGGAGATGATCATATAGGTGTAGCTGCCAGCCTCCACGAACATGGCGCCGCTCCAGGCCTTGGGGGTCAGATAGGAGCTGGTAAGGCTCATATACGCCTTGCTGTCCTGACCAAAATAGTGCCAGTAGCTGGAGCCGTTGCCCGCCCAGTTGTCGTGGTTGCCCGGCTGCACCAGGAATTTGACGCCGGCCTCGGGCAGCTGGTAGAAAATGTCCTTGGCGTTATTGTACTGCGCGGCGTCGCCCGAATCGTCCACCACGTCGCCCAGATGGACCACGCCCTTGATGTTCAGCTCGTCCACGCTGGCGATGAGCTCGTCAATGGCGGTATCCATCACGTCGGGGCGATACTCCACCGTGTTCTGCGTGTCGGGAATGAGGACGATATTATAGTTATCCTCATTTTTGAGGGCATAGGTCTCGTTGCTGCCGAAGTCTTCCACATAATCCTCCGGATGGGGGACCAGCCACTGATCCTTTTCCAGGGCCTCGCCGGAGATGCGGATCTCCTGGAGTCCGCCCTGGAGGAACTTGTCCAGGCCGTCCCACCAGGAGGAACCCACCCGGAACCGTCCGTCGGCGGGATCGGCGTACATACCCACCATGTCATCCGACACATAGTCCCGGAAGGCCTCGCAGCCGTTGATATAGGTGGAGATCTCGTGTCCGTCGGAGATGATGGCGATATGGTACCACACGCCGCCCTCGTCCATGGACACCGACCAGGCCGCGGAGGACATGGCGTGGTCGCCGTCGGCGTTGCCGGTGATGAACTGAATCTCGTTGCAGTTGGAGATG
>DXGA01000051.1 GCA_019114165.1 Candidatus Flavonifractor merdipullorum
CTGCCCCTTTTGGTCCAGGCCCTTTTCGGGAAAAGGGCCTGGCGCCGCCCGCGTAGGGCAAATCAAAAAATGATATTGCGAAAATCTGCATTCTTTTTCGCAGATCACAACAGACTTTTTTGACAAGCTGACACGGACGGCCGTATGGCCGTCCGTGTTGTATTATGCCCGGCCCAATGGGCGGTAGACGGTCCAGTACATGGTGAGGATACAGGCCAGACCGCCCAGCACGTTGGAGATGGGCTCCGCGAGGAAGACGCCGTACACCCCCAGCCCCCACAGATGGGGGAGAATGAGGGTCAGGGGGGCGACAATAAAGGCTTTGCGCAGCAGGGAGAAAAAGACGGCGTTTTTGGACCGACCCAGGGCCACGAAAATGGACTGTCCGATAAACTGGAAGGACATGAAAGCGAACGTGGCGAAGTAGACCCGGAAAGCGGGGACGCCGTCCTGCAAAAGAGCGGGACTATCGTTGAAAATGCGGATAAATACGCCGGGGATCAGCAGGGTGAGCAGCCAGACCACCACCGAATAGACCATGGTCACCACGAAGGTAAACCGGATGCCCTGCCGGACCCGCTGGGGTTCCCCGGCCCCGTAATTAAAGCCCAGCACGGGCTGTGCGCCGTTGGTGATGCCGGTGACCGGCATGGAGATGACTTCCCGGACGGAGTTGATGACCGTCATCACCGCCACATAGACCTCGCCGCCCCAGAACTGCAGGGTGGCGTTGCACAGGCTCTGCACCAGACTGTTGGTCAGACTCATGATGAAACCGGAGGTGCCCAGCCCCACGATGCGTTTTATGCGGGAAAGGGAGAGACGGAGGGTATAGGCTTCCAGCCGGTAGTCGCTCCGCCTGCTCCGCAGGAAGGAGAGGGCCCACACCGCCGAGCAGCCCTGAGAGAGCACCGTGGCCAGGGCTGCCCCTCGCACGCCCATGTCCAGCACAAAGATAAAGATGGGGTCCAGAATGATATTCACCGCCGCGCCCAGTCCCACGGTGAGCATGCCGATGCCGGAAAAGCCCTGGGCGTTGATAAAGGGATTCATGCCCAGACTGACCATCACAAAGAGGGTGCCCAGCAGATAGAGGGAGAGGTAGCTGTCGGCATAGGGGAAGGTCTGGTCGCTGGCGCCGAAGAGGTAGAGGATGGGACGGCGGAAGAGCAGCCCCAGCACGGTAAGGGACAGGCCGAAGAGGAGCAGGAGGGCAAAGGAGTTGCCCATCACCATGGCGGCCTCCTTTTGCTGGCCCTTGCCCCGGTGGATGGAGAAGAGGGGCGCGCCGCCCATGCCGCAGAGGTTGGCAAATCCCATCAGGATGGAGATGATGGGAAGGCACAGGCCCAGTCCGGTGAGGGCCAGCATACCTTCCTGGCCGTCGATGTGGCCGATGTACATCCGGTCCACGATGTTATAGAGGATGTTGATGAGCTGGGCGGCGGTCATGGGCACCGCCAGACGGAGAATGTTGCCCGGGATACTGCCCTGAGCAAAATTATGGGAACTCTTTATCATAAAGAAACACTTCCAGACCTTGCAAGAATCGACGGCATGACTTATAATGCAGTGTATCCACCCGGGCGTTACGGGCGAATCCTGCCGTAAGCAGTATTATTATAGTATAGTACGAACTGCGTTTTCAGGCAAGCGGCAGGCAACCGGATAGGGAGGAATGGACATGAACGAATATTTGCAGGAAGCGCTGGCCCTGACGCCGGAGCTCAAGGCCATCAAAGAGGATATCCACCGGCACCCGGAATTGAGTTTTCACGAGGTGCGCACCACCAAGATCATCCAGGACCAGCTGCTGGCCATGGGCTTCCATCTGGTCCACATCGGCATGGAGACCGGCGCGGTGGCGGTGTTGGAGGGCGGAAAGCCGGGACCAGCGGTGGCCCTGCGCGCCGACATCGACGCCATCGCCCAGCAGGAATCCCCCGACCACGGCGGCGTGGTGTCGGAAGAGCCGGGCATCATGCACGCCTGCGGACACGATTTCCACACCACCTGTCTGCTGGGGGCGGCCCGGATCCTGGCCAATCACCGGGAGGAACTGGCGGGCAGCGTGTATGTGATCTTCCAGCCCGCCGAAGAGGTGACCCAGGGCGCGGCGGCCATGGTGGCCCACGGCCTGTGGGAGAAGCTGCCCGAAATACCCAAGTGCATCTTCGCCCTCCATACCCGTCCCGAAGTGCCCGCCGGACAGGTGGCGCTGGTGCAGGGCGGCATCATGTCGGGCAAGTGTCACTTTACCCTGAAGCTGACCGGCGTGGCCGGCCATGGCGGCGCGCCCCACCAGTGCGTGGACGTCATCACCGCCGGCGCGGCCATCGTGGAGGCGGTGCAGACCATCCCCAGCCGCTGCACCGATCCCCGGGAGCCGCTGGTGTGCGCGGTGCTCTCCATCCACGCCGGGACCGAGGAAAACTTCGTGCCCGAGACCCTCACCATGACCGGCGCCATCCGCGCCCACGCTGAGCGGGTGATGGAGGAGACCAAGGAGCACCTGAAACGCCTCATGGGCGGCATTGCCGAGAGCTACCGCTGCCGCTGGACGCTGGACTTCATTCCCCAGGTGCCGGTGACCTACAATAGCCCAGAAATGACCGCCCTGGCCAGAAAAGCCGCCGCCGCTGTGGTGGGAGAGGAGAACCTCTGCACCCCCAGAGGGGATATGGCCTCGGAGGACTTCTCCGTCCTGACCCAGACCGCCCCCGGCTTTTTCTACTGGCTGGGCACCGGCTTCCCTGACCGGGAAAATCCCGGCTGGCATCATGACTGCTTCCGCACCGACGACGACGCCCTGCCCATCGGCGCGGCGCTGCTGACCCAGTCGGTCTTTACCGCGCTGGAGACATAAAAAGAAAGGACGCGAATCTATGCCCCTGCTGCACCGTGAAAAAAAGAACGAAGAAGAGGAGACTTCCCGCCCCAGAAAGCGCTGGAAATTCCGCCTGTGGCCCATCGTACTCTTTTTGGCGCTGATGGCCGGCTCTTTCATCATGGGCGCCGTGCTCACCCATCAGGAGAGCGAACCGGTCATCACCGCCGACCTGCTGGGCCAGCAGCTCCGGGATATCCAGGAGCTGTCCACGGTGGAATACCACTATACCAATATGGGCCGCTTTGAAAACCAGAAGGATTTTTACGGCTGGAAGGTGCCCTTTACCACCAAAAGCTTCATCGTGGCCTATGACGGCGTCATCAAGGCGGGGGTGGACCTGTCGGAGATGAAGATCGAAGTGTCCGGCAAGACCATCACCGTCACCATGCCGGAGGCCAAGGTGCTCTCCCACGAGATGGATGAGGAGAGTCTGGAGGTCTACGACGAGACCCACAACATCTTCAATCCCATCGAGATCGAGGACTATACGCAGTTTACCGCCGATCAGAAAGAGAGCATCGAAGCCCGCGCTCTTGACAACGGCCTGCTGACCAGCGCCGCCCAGCGGGCGGAAAACACCGTGCGGGGACTCATCGAGGCGCTGCCCGGCATGGAGGAATATACTCTTACCATTGTATAAAACGAAGGACCGGCATAGGACACATCACTGTCATATGCCGGTCTTTTTTGATGAAATAAAGGGAAATATTAACAAAAAGTTTGCAAAATGTTTATAGACTTTACACAAACGGTACTTGAGATTTTTGGGAAAAGGGTGTATACTATACACAGAAAGCAAGAGAAAGGAGGCGGGCCTATGAACGAGAAGGAATTCCGCGGCAATGACGTGGACGAAATGATCTTCGGCTGCCAGGAGCAGGTCATCAGCAGCGAGCGCTGATCCGAAGGAACCCAAGCGCTGCGGAAAAAATGGTCGCGCTGTGAAACAGCGTGGCTTTTTTCTTTTCCCCAAGGACCAGAGAGAAATGGAATTCCCATGGCGTCCGGCGCCGTGTATCAGGCGGCAGAAAAGCCGCAGCCCCACGCAGATCCCGATCGGGACCGGCGCGGGGCTTTTTTGTTTCTGATGTAGATCTGTTTCAGTCGGCCTTGGATCTGCGGGTGAGGCAGAAGGTGGCCAGCAACACGGTGGCGGGCACGGCAAGCACGATGCCGAAGCTGCCCGACAGGCCCTCCATAACGGCGATGCCGATGTTATTGGAGTTGATGATCTGCTGATAGGGCAGGTCATAGGCGTAATTGAGGACCAGCATGGAGACGCTGCTGCCGGCAAAGGCCAGGATGAGGGTGTTGGAATCGGTGCCCATCATGTCGCGGCCCACGTGCATCCCGGCCTGAAAGAGCTGGGGACGGGTGAGGGCGGGGTTCTGGCGGTAAATTTCCTCCATGGAGCTGGCAATGGACATGGAAACATCCATAACCGCGCCCAGACTGGAGATGAGCAGACCGGAGAAGAGCAGTCCGCCCACCTGAATGCCGCTGACGTTCCACAGGGTCAGCAGGCTTTCAATGTCGGAGACATTCCAGCCGGAGAGCCCGGAGGCCATACTGAAGAGGGTAGCCGCCACGCCCGCGATGATGACCCCTGCCACCGTGCCGCCGGTGGCCACAAAGGTTTTGGCCGTGGGGCCGCCGATGAGGTACATGGTGACCAGCGTGGTAACGGCGCACACCAGTACCGCCACCCAGAAGGGAGACCAGCCCCGGTAGACCAGAGGCAGATAGACGAAGAGGATGCAGCCAAAGGTAAAGATGAGACCCAGCGCACCTTTGAGTCCCTGTTTTCCGCCCACCAAACAGAGCACCACCAGATAAAGGGCGGCAAAGACATAGAGAACCAGTTCTCTGTCCTGGGTGTAGACGCTGGTGACGATGGAGTCGCCCGCCACGCTCTGCATGAGGATGACGTGCATGCCCTCGGTACAGCCCGCGCCGAAGAGATAGCCGGAGGAGCTGGTGGTCTCCACTTCCTCGCCGGCCCGTTCGCCGGTGAGGATGCGCACCATCAGGCGCTGTTCGCCCACCCGGGTGCCGTCGGACTGGAGATTGTCCTGGAGAATCTGGGTCACCACGGCTTTTTCAAAGGTCTGGCCGCTGCGGTTGATCAGCTCCACCTTGTCCACCTGATTGATGACGATGGCAAAGACCACAAAGACCGCCAGCAGCAGCAGGGGAACGCCCCAGCGGAGGAAAGGGTTGGAAAGCGCGCTTGGTTTCATAATCAACAAGACTCCGTTTCTGAACTTGGAAGCGGTCCCCGCACTGACGTACGGAGACCGCTTTTTTGTGGGATAGCAGAGAAATCAGATCTCACCGGCCGCCACATTCAGGGTGGCGAAGAAGGAAGCGGGGAGATAGTAGTTGCCGTTGGCCAGCAGGGCGGGAGAGGTCGCGGTCTTGCCGTCCACCGTCAGGGTGAGGGTGGCGGCGGTACCGGCAGCGGCGGCAGCGGTGGGCACAGCGTCGGTGTAGGCCTTGCCGGTGGTGATCACCACGCCGTTGTTCCAGGCCACGTTGAACTGGTTCTCGGTGCCGGAGACGGCGGCGGCCACGTCGCGCAGGCGGTAATAAGTCTGGCCGTTGGCGGTCAGGGTAGCGGGCGCGGCGGTCTTCTGGATGGTGAAGGTGTCGTCGATGGCTTCCACCTTGCCGTCATCGGTGATCTGGTAGGTGTCGATGGAGAAGGTGTCGGCGTCCATGGTGATGACGGAGTAGCTGGGCAGCCAGTTCTGGCTCCGGTTGGCCACATAGTCCTGCTGGGTGGAGATCAGCTCATAGAACTTGGAACCGGAAGCGGAGTTGGCGGTCATGTAGAGGGTGCCCTTGGGGTTGATGACGGTGTTGCCGATGGTGTTTTCGATGGTGTAGCAGCTGTTGTCGGCCTGGAAGGCGTCGTGCGTGGCCTGAGCGGCGGTATCACCCTCGGCGGGATAGAGGGGGATCTGCTGGTCGGTGTCCACATTGTAGGCGTTGTCCCAGTCGTAGTCGGTGCCCTCGGCGTTGAGGCGGAACTCATAGTTGCCGTGTGTCTGGCCGTCGCCGTAGAGGAGCTTGGTGCGGCTGTAAGTGTGGTCGTGGCCCTGGAGCACCACGTCGATGTCGAACTGGTCAAAGATGGGAGTGAGCTGGGTGCGGAGGATCATGCCGTCGGTGTCGGAGTGATCCAGACCGGAGCCGTAGATATCCTGGTGGATGGTGACGATGCGCCAGGCGGCGTCGGGATCGGAAGCCACGGCTTCTTCAATGGCCTTTTTGTGCTCGGCCACGTTATAGTTGTTGGTGTTGAGCACGATGAACAGGCCGTCGCCGTAGGAGTAGTAGTAGTCGCCGCCGGCCTGGGTGGCGCCGTACTCGGTGGCGTTGGGGGTGTTGAAGTGGTACATATAGTCGGGGTTGAGGGAATCGTGGTTGCCGATGGTGGTGGCAACGGGGAGAGAAGTCAGCGCGCTGGCGCTGAGGTAACCGGCATATTCCTCTTCCTTGGCCTTACCGGTCTTGTTGACCTGGTCGCCGGCGGAGATGATGAAGTTCAGGTCGGGATTCTGGGCCAGGGCGGTGTCCAGAGTGCGGTCCCAGGCGAACGCGTCGTTGCGGGCGGCGGTGTTGGCGGCGCCGGAATCGGCGGTGAGGGTCTCGGAGCCCTGGGGCTGACCCTTGGAAGCGCCGATCTGGGGATCGCCCACATACAGGATCTTCAGCTGGTCAAAGCTGCCGGTCTGATAGGTCTGCACCTCGCCCAGCACGCCGTTTTTCTCCACGGCGTAATAGTAAGTGGTGTTGGCCTTGAGGCCGGTGACGGTGGCGTGGTTGTAGTCGTAGGCCACACCGTCGGTGAGGCTGTCGTCCACCTTGCCGGAGGTGCCGGTAAAGGTCTGCAGGTTGTTCTTGTCGGTGCCGAAGTGGACCACGGGGGTGGCAGTCTTGCCGGATTCGGTCTTGCTGTACCAGGCGAAGTTGAGCTGGGTCTCATTCGCGCCGGGGGTGATGGAGACGGCGGTATAGTCCACAGCGACCTGATCCCACTCTTTTACCCAGGCCTGCCAGGCGGCGTCACCACCGGTGACGCTGGAGTCGTTGTAGTTGGCGGTAGCGGCCAGAGCGGCGGGGACAGTACCCACCAGAAGCGCGCTGCCCAGGAGAGCGGCGAGTACCTTTCTGCTAGTGTGCATTCCAATTTACCTCTTTTCTTGGATTCCCTTGGAGAATTGGTCCGGAGAAAATCAAAATCCGAACTGCAGGGA
>DXGA01000052.1 GCA_019114165.1 Candidatus Flavonifractor merdipullorum
AGGCCTATTATTGCCTTACTCTATTTTAACCTAAAACAGATTAAAAGTAAATACCCTGTTTCAGGTTATGCCATACTCTGTTTGAGGTGAATGCCATGAACAGATTACGGGATTTGCGGGAAGACGCCGATTTGAACCAAACGCAGGTGGCCCAACTTTTAGGAATGTCCCAGACTGGATATTCAAAGTATGAAACCGGGGAAAACGATATTCCAACGCGGGTACTCATTCAACTGGCAGATTTTTATCAGGTCAGTGTAGACTATATTTTAGGTAGGACCAATCAAAAGAAAATGAACAAGTAAGCGCATTGCGTTTTTAGATATAGCCCTAAAAGAAGGAAGGCCCCGGACCAATGGTCTGGGGCCAGATTTAAGCTTTCTTTGCCTCCTTTCTCTCTCGAGAGAAAGGAGGTTATTTGCGGAAGCGGTTGAGGAGGGCTTCTTCCCAGCGGTCGCCGTAGCGGAGGCCCACCAGAAAGAGTGTGACGCCTGCGATGCCGATGAGCACCATGCCCCACAGAGGAATGGAAATGGCGGACCCGCCAATGGCGCTGGCCACCAGCAGGCCCCACAGCCGGGTGCAGATCACCAGAACCAGAAAACGGGGGGCGGGAATATCGGTCAAGCCTGCCAGCGCGCAGATGAGATCGTCAGGGAAGAAGGGGAAGAGAAAGACCAGAATGAGAAAAATGTCCCGCTTCCGCCGGATCACATCCAGATACTTTTCGGAAATTTTGCGGCTGACGAACTTGTCCACAAAGGACCGGCCCAGGCCACGGGCCAGGAAAAAAACCAGCATGGACCCGGACACCACCGCCAGCGCCGTGAGAAAAAAGGAGAGCCAGGTCCCGAAGAGCACGCCGCCCGCCAGCGCGGTAATGTTGCTGGGGATGGGGGCGATCACCACCGAGGCCAGCTGGACCAGAAAATAAACCAGATGGGTATAGGGGGT
Source organism: Candidatus Flavonifractor merdipullorum (assembly GCA_019114165.1). Taxonomy (GTDB): domain Bacteria; phylum Bacillota; class Clostridia; order Oscillospirales; family Oscillospiraceae; genus Pseudoflavonifractor_A; species Pseudoflavonifractor_A merdipullorum. The sequence goes on from DXGA01000052.1 coordinate 955, forward strand.
AAAGCGCTCGATGTAGGATCGGATGGACTCCATAGAACCAAGGGCGTCAAAAAAGCCGGTATACCACAAAAAGAACAGCCCGCCGCCCAACAGCAGCACTGTCAGGGCCAGCGTCAGGCCCCACGCATGTTTCTTCAATGTACATCGCTCCCGTCATAATCAAAAAAAGAGGAACGCCCGCCGGGCGTTCCCCTTCGGTCTACGAGAATCAGTGTACCGCATCTTTTCGACAATTACCACAAAATTCTATGAAGACTTTTTAAAGATTTTCTTGCCGGTCTCAGCGGATCTCCACCACCGTATATCCGGCCTCGGTGACGGCGTTGGTGAGGGCGGCGTCGTCCACATCGCCGGTGACAGTGGCGGACTTACTGTCCAGATCCACCGTGGCGGTGACGCCGGGCAGAGCGTTGAGGGCTTTGGAGACATGGGCCACGCAGTGCTGGCACATCATGCCGTCAATGAGAATGGTTTTGGTCATAGGTTTCACTTCTCCTTTGATCTCATTTTCTGCAAGCCGGGAAGGATTCTCAGCCGTTGCAAACTTGGGTTTGAAAAATCGCAGCCGCAGGGCGTTGCTCACCACGCATACCGAACTCATGCTCATGGCGGCGGCGGCAAACATGGGGTTGAGCATCACATGGAGCAGGGGATACCAAAGCCCTGCCGCCAGAGGGATGCCGATGATATTATAAATAAAGGCCCAGAACAGGTTTTCCTTGATGTTGCGGATGGTGGCCTTGGAGAGCTGGACGGCGGTGACCGCGTCCATGAGATCGCTCTTCATGAGCACGATGTCGGCCGACTCGATGGCTACGTCGGTGCCCGCGCCGATGGCAAGGCCCACATCCGCCGTGGCCAGCGCGGGGGCGTCGTTGATGCCGTCGCCCACCATGGCCACTTTGCGGCCCTGGGCCTGAAGCCTGGCAATATTGGCGGCCTTGTCCTGAGGCAAGACCTCCGAAATGATCTCATCCACCCCCAGAGACCGGCCCACCGCCTGAGCGGTGCGGGCGTTGTCTCCGGTGAGCATCACCACCCGGATGCCCAGCGAGCGGAAGGAAGAAACCGCGGCGGCGCTGGTGGCCTTGGGCTGGTCGGCTACGGCAAGGATGCCCATCAGCTCCGTCCCACGGGCGAAGAACAGGGGCGTTTTGCCCTCTTCTGCCAGACGGTCCGCCTGTTGGGCAACCTCCGGGGACATGGTAATCCCCATTTCTTCCAACAGGGCCTTGTTGCCCGCCAGGAAGGTCTCGCCCTGGATGTCGCCCCGGATGCCCTTGCCGTGGAGGGCGGTGAAGGAGGTGACCGGCGCAAGGGGAATGTTCTCCTCCTGAGCGGCGGAGACGATGGCGGCGGCCAGGGGATGTTCAGAAGGTTTTTCCAGGGAAGCGGCCACACAGAGCAATTCTTCCCGGGTGGTCTCTCCAAAGGGGAGCAGATCGGTGAGTCTGGGCTTGCCCTCGGTGAGGGTACCGGTTTTGTCCAGCACCACGGTGTCGATGGCGTGGAGGCCCTCCAGCGCTTCGGCGGACTTGATGAGGATGCCGTACTCCGCGCCCTTTCCGGTGCCCACCATGATGGCCACCGGCGTGGCCAGACCCAGGGCGCAGGGACAGGAGATGACCAGCACCGCCACACCGGCGGTGAGCGCCCGGGTCACGTCTCCCCCGGTGACGATGAGCCACACCAGGGCCGTCACCAGGGCAATGCCGATGACCACCGGCACAAAGACCCCGGCCACCTTGTCGGCCAGCTTGGCAATGGGGGCCTTGGAGGAGGAAGCCTCCTCCACCAGACGGATCATCTGGGCCAGGGTGGTGTCTTCCCCCACCCGGGTGGCGGAAAAGGTAAAGGTACCCGACTGGTTGATGGACGCCGCCGCCACTTTGTCGCCCGGGGCCTTTTCCACCGGGATGGATTCGCCGGTGAGCGCCGATTCATCCACCGACGACCAGCCGTCGGTGACGACGCCGTCCACCGGCACCCGTCCGCCGGGTTTTACGATGATTTGATCGCCGACCGCCACTTCTTCCACCGGAACTTCGGTTTCCACCCCGTCCCGCACCACCGTGGCCGTCTTGGGGGCCAGATCCATCAGCCGGGAAATGGCCTCGCTTGTCTTGCCTTTGGAGCGGGTCTCCAGAAATTTGCCCAGGGTGATGAGGGTGAGGATCATGCCGGCCGACTCCAGATAGAGGTCCATGGACCACTTATCCACCAGCGCCCCATCCCCGTGGCCCAGTCCCCAGGCGATCTGATAGAGGGCCGCCAGCCCATAGACCACCGCGGCGGTGGAGCCCAGGGCAATGAGGGAATCCATGTTGGGCGCGCCCTTAAACAGAGTCTTGAAGCCCACTTTATAATACTTGTCGTTCACATAGAGGATGGGCAGAAGGAGCAAAAGCTGGGTCAGGGCAAAGATCATGGCGTTTTGGGCGCCGTGAAAGATGCCCGGAAGGGGCCAGCCCATCATATGGCCCATGGAGAGATAGAACAGGGGGATGAGGAAGCAGAAGGAGAAGATGACACGGAATTTCATGTGCTTCCATTCCCTGGCCATGGCGTCTTCCCCTTCCTGCCGCTGGGAAGCGGCGCTTTGCTTTCCGGTCTGGGGGAGAGACGCGCCGTATCCGGCTTCCTCCACGGCGTGAAGAATGGCGTTTACGTCGGTGGCGTTCTCGTCGTAGTCCACCACCATGGAATTGGTGAGAAGGCTCACGTTCACCTCCCGCACGCCCGATACGCCCCGCACCGCCTTTTCCACATGGGCCGAGCAGGCCGAACAGGTCATGCCGGTAACGCTGCACGATTGTTTCATAACGGATGTCCTTTCTTTACTTGAGGATACGGTTCAGCGTATCCACAAACTCGTCGATTTTGGCCTGCCGCTCCTGGCCTTCCGCGGCGTCCTTGACGCAGTGCTCCAGATGGGCGGCCAGGATCTCCCGGTTGACCCGCTTGAGCAGCGCTTCGGTGGCCATGACCTGGGTGGAGATGTCGATGCAGTAGCGATTGTCCTCCACCATGGAAATAATGCCGTCCAGCTGACCGCGGGCGGTCTTGAGCAGCCGGAGCACCTTTTTCTGATCTGCCATCATGGCTGAATCCCTCCAGTCGGTGCGATTAGATACCCCCCGGGGGGGTGGTGTTCTGAGGCGAGTATACAACCATACCGCACTCCCTGTCAAGAGGAAACTGTCGTATTCGTTTACATAAGATTCATATCTTCTTCAAATTCCAGTCAAAGTCCCGCGTTATACTCTAAGCACAGTCAAGGAAAAACCACCCGCTGCCAG
>DXGA01000053.1 GCA_019114165.1 Candidatus Flavonifractor merdipullorum
TGTACTGCTGGACATTTACCATGGCATACTTCTTCACCAGCTGGGCGGCATCCTTCATAGCCATGAAGTAGGTGGGCTGGCCGCCGGTGTTGAGGAGCAGGGGGAAGGTAGCGGTGTAGCGCAGATTCTGCAGCTCGCCGTTGGCGCTGTCCATGGCGGAGTACTCGGTGGCGCCGGCGCAGGAGTAGTACTTGGTCTCCTTGGTCCGCTGATTGGAGAGGAGGAAGCCCACGTTGGACTGGTCGCCGCCCACGGAGGTGACGCCGGTGTAGACGTACACGTCGTCGTCAATGGCAATATAATTGTAGCCCTCGGTGGTGACGGTGACGTCCCGCTGGCCGAAGAGGGAGTTCAGGAAGCCGTTGTGGTACATGCCGTAGTAGTCGTACTGCTGCATGATAAGCTCTGCGTTGTAGAGGTTATCCACCCAGGAGGGAATGTCGGCGGTGTCGTAGTACTGACATTCGCCGGTGATGGCGTTGACCAGTACGCCGCCCTTCACATCCGTGCCGCCGAAGAGACCGATGGTCTTGACAATCCGGGCGCAGACCCAGTAGGGCACACCCTCCTCGTTGACCTCCATTACCGGCTCGGCAAACATATAGGTGGGGTAGTTGAAGCGCAGGTGGCGGTAGAGGTTGCGGCCGAAGTGCTCGGCGGTGGTGTACTTGATGCCCTCCTGGAGCCGTACCAGCTCCACATTCTGGGTCACCATGTCGATGATGATATAGGCGGGCAGACCATCAGAGTGGTTGGTGAACCACTTGATGAGGTCCGCGTAGCGCAGCGTGGCGATGCGCACCGGGCGGCCCTTGTAGTTGATCTGGGTGTAGTCCTCGTTGACCTCAAACTGGCTGACCATGTCGCTGAGCTCACCCAGCTTCCGGTCTCCCAGACGCTCGGCGGAGTCCTTGTCCAGCATGGGGATCTGATCAAAGGAGATCTCGTCCACATCGGCGGCAAAGTCGCCGCTCTCCGGCGACAGCAGGGAGGAGTATGCGCTGGCCCGGAAAATCACGCTGCCCACCAGTGTACCGATGAGGGCTACAGCAATCATGGCCACTGCCACTATGGCAGGGATGGCACACTGCTTCTTCACAAATTTAAAGTAATGCTTGGCCCCCTGGCCCTGGAAGCCGGAGGTGAAGATGGCGCAGCCGCAGTAGACCACGCACAGCAACAGAATGAATGCATAGAAGTCAGGGGCCTGAGGGTTCAGGGCGGGCAGCTCCAGATAGAAGTAGATAAAGCCCACCACCAGTGTGACGATCAGATTGATGAGGACCCTGGTAACGGGGCCGCCCACCGGCTTGCGCGGCTTTTTCTGCCGGGGAGGCCGCTGGGAGGGAGCACCGCTGCTCCAGCCTTCCCACTGGAAACCGTCGGCGTCAGTACCGGAAAATCCCATAGTGATATCTCCTTTTTATGATTCAGATGGGGGAGGGTGTTTTATCCTCCGCCCCGGAGGCCGCCGCGACGCACTTCGCGTCAGGCAAACCACCAGTATACGATTTTAGTTTACCCCAATTCCACTGCGGTGGCAAGGGGAAAGGTGGGTGCTGACCGCCGGTTGCTTGTCCATTGAGGGAAAATAATAGAAACTTAACAAAAAGTTCATAGAATCGCCATCTTTCGTCTTCCTCTTTCACAGGCAATGGGGTATGATATGGCCCAGATAAAAAATATCGGAGGCGGCTGCTCGGTGCCGGCCTCCCCCACCAGAGCGAAAGGAGATTACACAGGTATGCAATCGTGCGAAAAAGGACCGTCACTCCGGGAGCGGGCTGCGGCGCTGTTTCATAAGAAGGAAAGCGGCAGCGCCGTCCCCGGCAGACGGAGAAAGAAGTGGGGCATTGTTGCCGCTGTGGCGGTAGTCCTGGCGGCAGCCGTTATTTTACCGCGGCTGGGCGGCGCTAACGCCGCCGCCAACGCAGTGTCGCCGCTGGATGTGACGACACTGGCTCCCACGCAGCTGCAGCGGACTGTCAGCACCACCGGCACGGTGGAGAGCGCCAAGAGCGTCCTGGTATATTCCACCCAATCCTACGCCGTCCAGGAGATTCTGGTGGAGGTGGGGGACTACGTGGAGGAGGGCCAGCTCATGGCCAAGCTGGACGACGGCGTCATCCTGGACCAGATCGAGAGCCAGGAGGCGGCCCAGGCCGCGGCCAGCAGTGCCTCCTCCGCCGCCATCGCCGCTGCGGAGCACAACTACCAGCAGTACAAGGAGGCTCTGGACGCCGGGCTCAACAGCTCCATTCTGAACGCTGAGAGCTCCGTGTCCACCGCCTATGACAACTATGTCACCGCCTACAATACATACGAACGGTTCCGTGCGGACCTGGCGGCGGGGACCAACAGCGCCATCCGCAACGCCCAGAGCGCCCTGGACGCTGCCGAGGACGCCTATACCTCCGCCCAGAAGACCTACGACCGGTACGCGGAGAGCCTGGACGAGGGGGACAACGCCACGATTATGAACCAGGAGCAGGCCCTGCGGACGGCGGAGCGCTCCCTGGAGGCCGCGGAGGAGGCTTACGACTCCGCCCAGGACGCCTATGACGCCGCCCGGGAGCGGGCGGAGGAAGCTCAGACCAGCCACGATGAAGCTCAAACCAAGGTAAATACGGCCCAGCAGACCCTTCAGACGGCGGAGAGCGAGGTGGCCCGCCTGGAAGCCCTGGTTGCGGCAGACCCGGAGAATGCGGACCTGCAGGCTCAGCTGGATGCTGCCAAGGCCCAGGAGTCCCAGGCCCGGACGGACCTCTCCCAGGCGGAGAGTGAGGAGACCCAGACAGCTTTGACCCTGGCTGTGCTCCAGACCGCCCGGGACAGCGCCAAGAGCCAGGTGACCACTGCTGAACGCACCCTGGACGAGGCGGAGGAGGCCTATGACACGGCCAAGACCCAGTATCGTTCCGCCCTGGACAGCGCCGACGACACCCTGGAGGATTACGCCGACGCGGTGGATACCGCTTATGAGTCCTATCTGGACGCCCAGGTGTCCCTGGAGAGTGCCCAGGCCGATGCCCAGGAGACCCTGGCAGACTATGCGGACCGGCTGGACGCGGCCTATGAGGCCTATGAGTCCGCCCAGGCGGGCCTTGCGTCCACGGAGACCGCCGCCCAGAACCAGCTCCAGTCCTACAAGGACAATCTCAACAGCGCCTACGCCAATGCCGACACCGGCACCAGCGACGTGAGCCTGCGGCAGCTGCGGGCGGATCTGGAGGGCACGGAGATTACCGCTCCCGCTGCCGGCACGGTTACCGCCGTTTACGCCGAGGTGGGGTCCTCCGGTGCGGGGCTGCTGTTCGTCATTGAGGATGTGGAGAATCTGGTGGTGGCCACCTCCGTGAAGGATTACGACGTGGCCAGCATCTCCACGGGGATGGCTGTGGATATCCAGTCCGACTCCACCGGGGACAGCGTCTATGACGGAGAGGTCACCTCCATTGCCCCCACCGCCACCAAGAATGCCGCCGGTGCCACCGACACCACCGGAGACATCTCCTTCGCCACTGACGTGGCGGTGACCAGTGAGGACACCGGACTGCGGATCGGCATGAGCGTGGAGCTGGACTTCGTGCTGGAGGAGGACCCGGATGCCCTGGCGGTGCCCTATGACGCGGTGTATGAAAACAGTCAGGGCCAGACCTGTCTGCTGGTCCTGGAGGAGGGGGAGGACGGCGCCCTTCTCCTGACAGAAATGCCGGTGGAGACAGGCCTGGAGACAGATCTGGACATCGCCGTCACCGGCGAAGGCATCGGCGAGGGGACCAGCGTGGTAACGGACCCGGAGCGGTACCTGCCCCTCCTGGGCCGGGAGGTGGTCCTGGAGACCGCAGGGGAGGCCGGCTGATGGGCGAGACAGCGCGGCGGACCATCATATCCATGCGGGGGATCTACAAGCGCTTCTACATCGGCGCGCCCAATGAGCTGGAGATCCTCCACGGCATTGATCTGGATGTGGAGGAGGGGGAGTTTCTCTCCATCGTGGGGCCCTCCGGCTCCGGAAAGAGCACCCTCATGAACGTCATCGGTGTGCTGGACCGGCCCACCGAGGGCAGCTACATCCTGGACGGGATGGCGGTAAATGAAGCCCGGGACGATGAGCTCTCCTCCATCCGGAACCGGAAAATCGGCTTTGTATTTCAGAATTTCAACCTCATCTCCCGGACCAACGCCCAGAAGAACGTGGAGCTGCCCATGATGTACGCCGGTATCCCCGCCGCCCGGCGCGCCGCCCGGGCCCGGGAGCTGCTGGAGATGGTGGGCATGGAGAACCGACTGACTCACCAGCCCAATGAGCTCTCCGGCGGGCAGAAGCAGCGGGTAGCCATCGCCCGGGCCATGGCCAACGACCCGGCCATTATCCTGGCCGACGAGCCCACCGGGGCCCTGGACAGCAAGACCGGTCGGATGGTCATGGACCTCTTCCACCGGCTCAACCGGGA
>DXGA01000054.1 GCA_019114165.1 Candidatus Flavonifractor merdipullorum
CTTCGCCCTCACGGACGAGGAGATGGCAAAGATCGCCGCCCTAGACAAGAAGCAGCGGTATTACCACAGCACCCCGGAACTGCTGAAGAAGTACGCGGAAATGGTGCCCCCTGTGGATGAGCAGAAGTAAGGCGGTGAGCGGTATGAGCGAATCGTTTCAGAACCTGTTCCCCCAGGGCGGCCCCAACACCGTGGCCGGGCAGTATTTCAGCGGGGCCAGCTACCTGTATCCCCTGAGCAGCGAGGGCGGCGTCTCCGTCGCCAACGTGACCTTTGAACCCGCCTGCCGGAACAACTGGCACATCCACCACAAGGGCGGGCAGATCCTTCTATGCACTGCCGGCCGGGGCTACTATCAGGAGTGGGGCAAGCCCGCCCGGGAGCTTCACCCCGGCGATGTGGTGAGCATCCCGCCGGAGGTCAAGCACTGGCACGGGGCCGCCCCGGACAGCTGGTTTGCCCATGTGGCTATCTCTGTCCCCGGCTCTCAGGCCGAGTGGCTGGAACCTGTGGCGGACGAGGAATATGGCCGCCATCGCGGCCCTGGATACCAACACCAGCTCCTTCTTCGACCACAGGGACCCCGCCGTGGTGGAGATGCTCTCCGGGCTGAGCCGGAAGGTCTGAAAATCAAAATCAGGAGGAAAAAATCATGCGGAATTTGAAACGAATGGGGGCCGTTCTGATGGCCCTGGCCCTGGTGCTCAGCTTGAACCTGACCGCCTTCGCCGCCGTGGAGGACACCGGCTTTTCCGATGTGGCCGCCGACGCCTGGTATGCCGATGCGGTGGAGTATGTCCGGGACAATGGCCTGATGAGCGGCACCTCCGCCACCACCTTTGCGCCGGAGGGCACCATGACCCGCGCCATGCTGGCCACCACGCTCTATCGGGCGGAGGGCAGTCCAGCTGTCTCCGGCAGCGACAGCTTTACCGATACAGCCGACGGCGCTTGGTATGCCGACGCCGTCCTCTGGGCCTCCCAGCGGGGCGTCATCAGCGGATACGGAAACAACCTGTTTGGCACCAATGACCCGGTGACCCGGGAGCAGATCGCCACCATCCTTTGGCGGTATGCCGGAAGCCCCAGCGCCGACGCAGGTCAGGACTTCGCGGATGAAAGCGAGATCGCTTCCTACGCTGCGGCGGCAGTGGATTGGGCCCGCGCCAACGGCGTTGTGAGCGGCGTGGACGGCAACCGTTTCCTGCCCGGGAGCAACGCCACCCGCGCCCAGGTGGCCACCATCCTGAGAAACTATTTGACAATGTCCGCGCCTGTGGAACCGGAACAGCCCTCTGAGGAGCCCCGCGTTCTGGTGGCCTACTTCTCCGCCACCGGCAATACCGAGCGTGTGGCAAACGCCATCGCGGAGGCCACCGGCGGTGACCTGTTCGAGCTGACCCCCGTGGAGCCCTACACCGACGCCGACCTGAACTGGACGGACGAGGACAGCCGGGTGGTCTATGAGTACGAGAACCCCGATCAGCGGGACACGGAGCTGGTCACCTACGCACCGGACAACTGGGCCGACTACGACGTGGTCTTTGTGGGCTATCCCATCTGGTGGTACGACGCGGCCTGGCCGGTGGAGGGCTTTGTGACGGAAAACGACTTTACCGGCAAGACGGTGATCCCCTTCTGCACCTCCTCCAGCTCCGGCATCGGCGAGAGCGGAGAACGTCTGGCCGGCCTGGCCGGCACGGGCGACTGGCTGGAGGGCGAGCGGTTCCGCTCCAGCGCGTCGGATGATGATGTCCAGGCATGGGTAGACAGCCTGGATCTTTAAAAGGAAGCGGTTTTGATGAAAGTATTGCTGGTCAACGGCAGTCCCCACCGGGAGGGGTGTACCTACACGGCCCTGTGCGAGGTGGGAGACGCGCTGAATACCTGCGGTGTGGACACGGATGTGATCTGGATCGGCAACCGCCCCCTGTCCGGCTGTATCGCCTGTCACAAGTGCGCCGAGCTGAACCGATGCGTGTTCCAAGACGCTGTCAACGACTTTCTGGAAATCGCCGGGGACTACGACGGCTTTGTGTTCGGCTCCCCGGTCCACTGGGCCGGGGCCACCGGGGCGCTTACCTCCTTCCTGAACCGGGCCTTTTACGCCGATCTGAACGGCGGCGGTGATCGGTTTTACCTGAAGCCTGCTGCGGCGGTGATCTCCGCCCGGCGGGCGGGCACCACCGCTACCTGGGATCAAATTAACAAGTATTTCGGCTTGATGCAGATGCCCATCATCACCTCCCGCTACTGGAACATGGTTCACGGCACCACGCCGGAGGAGGTACGGCAGGACGCCGAGGGGATGCAGACCATGCGTATCCTGGGCCGGAACATGGCCTTCTTCCTGAAATGCAAGGAGAGCGCCCTGACCCATGGCCTGGGTCTGCCTACTCAGGAGCCGTTCCAATTCACCAATTTCGTCCGCTGAAAGGAGCGATTTCCATGGAAAACTTTGTTTACGAATACCCAACTAAAGTCTATTTCGGCAAAGGGGCGGCGAAACAGCACCTGGCCGGCATCCTGTCCGCCTATGGCCCCAATGTCTTGCTGGCCTATGGCGGCGGTTCCATCAAGCGCAACGGCATCTACGACGAGATCACCGGCATTTTGAAGGAGGCTGGCAAGACGGTCACCGAGTTCACCGGCATCATGTCCAACCCCACTTGGGAAAAGGTGAAAGAGGGCGCCAAGCTGGCCCGGGACAACAAGATCGACCTGGTGCTGGCGGTGGGCGGCGGCTCCGTCATCGACTGCTGCAAGATCGTCTGCGCCCAGGCCGTCACCGATGAGGATCTGTGGGAGGTAGAGATGGTGCGCTATGGCGCGCCCGCTGGCAAGCCCATCCCCTTGGGCGCGGTGGTCACGGCCTCCGGCACCGGGGCGGAGATGAACGGTGGAGCCGTCATTACCAACGAGGACGCCAAGATAAAGGGCGGGATGTTCGCCGCCGCGCCCCGGTTCGCCATTCTGGACCCGGAGTACACCATGAGTCTGCCGGACAGCCAGGTGCTGTCCGGGGCCTTCGATACCTTGAGCCACGCCATGGAGACCTACTTCGGCCGCTCCGACCGTGACAATGTCTCCGACGAGGTGGCCCTGGCCGTCATGGTCAGCACTGTCACCAATATGCGGACGCTCCTGAAGGACATCCATGACTACACTGCCCGGAGCAATCTCATGTGGACCTCCGCCATGGCGGAGAACGGCATCCTGAAGGTGGGCCGTCTCACCGACTTCGAGGCCCACCAGATCGAGCATCAGCTGGGGGCCTACACCGACTGCAACCACGGCCAGGGCCTGGCGGTGATCCACCCGGCCTACTACCGGCATATTGTGAAGGACGCGCCGGAAAAGTTCGCCCGGCTGGGCCAGGTGGTCTTTGGGGTGGACGGCGCCGAGGCTGCGGTGGACGCTCTGGCCGCCTTCATCCGGGAGTGCGGCCTACCCACCAAGCTGTCCCAACTGCGCTCCAAGACGGAGATCACTCCGGAGCTGCTGCGCCATGTGGCCGACAGCACCAACTTGCTACCCAACGGTCCCCGGCAGCTCACCCACGACGAGGTGTATGAAATCCTGATGGAGTGTATTTAAGCGAATCGTTTTGATTGAAAGAAAACTACACTTGCCAAACGGATTTATC
>DXGA01000055.1 GCA_019114165.1 Candidatus Flavonifractor merdipullorum
GCAAATGTGAACTGGTTATGAATGTTCGGAAAAAGACGGTCAGCGCAGTTCCCGTTTGTGGCCCAGCACTTGAAGAAACTGTACCACATAGCTTACCAGGGCCGCAATGGTGAGGGCCAGAGCGAAGGAGATGAGGCCCACCGCCCATTCATCGGGGATCTGGGGGAAGAGGACCAGGGCGGCGCACACCACGAAGAACACACCGGTGGAGGCCTTACCCAGCCAGTTGGAGGAGATCACGTCGTCCATCCGGCGGTACATGGTGAGGGCGCCGATGCCCATGAGTACTTCCTTGAGGAAGAAGACCACCACCGCCCACATGGGGATGATACCGGCGATGGTGATGGAGATGATGACGGTAAAGGTCATGAGCTTATCGGCCAGAGGGTCCAGGATACGGCCCAGCCGGGTGATCTGGTTAAAGTGTCTGGCGATCCAGCCGTCAGCAATGTCGGTAAAGAAGGCCAGAGCGTAGACACCGGCAGCCCACTGATGGGCGTTTGGGTCATCTCCGAAGAACACCACGGCGAACACGGGAACCATGACCAGCCGGAGCAGGGAGAGAAGATTGGGCACATTCATGAAAAAACACCTCTGGAAGATGGAATTAGGCGATACAGGCCACCGCCTCGGAGAGGAGGGAGAGGGGGGTGTGCTCCATAAAGAAGCGGAGGAGGAAGGTCTGCTGCACGGTCTCCTCGGGAACCACGTTGCCCAGCAGCTGGAGCACCCAGGCCGCCAGGAAGAGGATGAGAGCGGCTTTGACCAGTCCCACCAGCGCGCCGGCGGTCTTGTTGAGGAAATGGACGCCGGGCAGCCTGGTCACCAGATTGAGGGTACGGCTGAGGAAGGTCCATGCGGCCATGATGACCGAGAAGGCCACCAGGAAGATGATCCGGTAGGCCATGGACTGGGCGATGGTGGCGGCCACGGCGGCGGCGGCATTGGCGGCGGTGTGGGTCATCCCCTGATCCACGGCCTGATCGATGGTATGGATGAGGTCTTCATAGAGGCCCATATCCCGCAGCACGTCCAGCACGCCGCTCAGGGGGATCTGATCGGAGGAGAGGGCGTCGCCGGTAAGATTGGTCTGCTCCATGGCTGCGTCCAGTTGTTCTTCAATGACAGTGGCCAGCCTGGGTTCCAGCGCCTGGGCGACGGCGGGTGCGAGAGATTTACTGGCGATGGACGCGCCGCCGAAGGCCACGGCAAAGGCCAGCAAACCGCACAGGGAGAGGACAAAACCCTTTGCCGCGCCCCGCCATACGAAAAGGACGATCACAGCCAGGACCAGCAAGTCCAGAACGAGATAGGACATGGAAAAACCTCCTTAGTTGGGTACATAGAGATGGGCGGTGTTGGCGTTGATGAGCATGGTGGAGCCGTCCGCCCGCTGGAGGATCTGGCGCGCGCCCTGGGTGGTTTCCAGGGTACGGTAGACCTCCAGCGCGGGGGTGTAGATGTTAAGCGCGCCGGAGGAGAGCACGGCAATATAGCGTCCGGCGGCGGAGAGGCCGAAGATCTGATCGTTGACGGCCAGGGAAGCGGATACCGAGCCGTCCGGTTCAATGACCAGAAGCTCGGCGTCGGTACCGGCCCGGTACTTGCCCAGCAGCAGCACGGCGTATCCGTCGCCTCCCAGGGTATAGCTTTTGAGGTAGCGCCCGGCAAAGCCGTAGGTGCTTTTCAGATCGCCGCTTCCCGATACCAGAAAGAGGGCGCTGTCGCCCAGCACCCAGATGCCGTTTTCGGTCCAGCGCAGGTCCAGCGCCACCTGATCACCCAGAGAACAGGTAAAATCAGGCTCCACATCGTCCTCGCTGCGGTTGACCCGGTAGAAATCCACCCGGCTCTCATAGGCGGCGGCGTTGACGCCGGCACTGATGAGGGCAACGGTCTGGTGGTCGGGGGAGAGAACGGCGTCGGTGACAAACCGACTGGAGAGATTGATGCGCAATTTGGGTTCCTGCTGGTCGTTGTAGACGGTGACGACTCCTTTGTATCCGCTCTCCTGGGCGGTAACGGTCATCCAGCCGTCCTCGTGGAGCCGGGCGGAGAGGATACGGCTGCCTTCCTCCAGAGAGAGGCGGAAGACCTGCTCGGTGTCGGAGATGAGACACAGGGCGGTGCCGCCGGCGTCATAGACCAGGGCGGCGGAGTCGTTGCTCTCCACCACGGGATGCTCCATGGAGACAGTCTCGTCCAGATAGACGGTGCCGTTTCCGCCATAGAGCCGGATGCTGTTGGTGGAGCAGACCAGCAAACCGCCGTCCAGCGTGGCGAAGCTGCACGAAGTGCCGCCGTCATACTGGAAGGACTCGGCCTGACCGGTGTCGCTGCGGGAGATGCTGCGGTAAGAGAACCAGCGCCGCAGGCCGTCCAGATTGAATTTATCCCGGTTTGCCACCAGAAAGACGGCGCCCAACACCATGGCCACGGTGACCAGGAAGGCCAGAAAGCGGAAAAAGGGGTTGGGCGGTTTCTTCGGCGGTTGTTTTTTGGGTTCCAGCAGTTCCATAAGCGCCTCCGGTGAAGTAGATCAGAAGGGAGAGAGAAGAGGGACGATCTCGCCCAGGGTATCTTCGGGATACCAGAGCCGGGTCATGTAAAGTCCGCCCGGCGGCACGGTAGGACCGGCGGCGGTGCGGCATTTTCCATCCAGAATGGCGGGAATATCGTCGGGGCCGAACTTGCCTTCGGACGCGTAGACGCAGGTGCCCACCATGGCCCGCACCATATTATAGAGGAAGCCGTCGGCGCACACCCGGCAGGTGATGACGTCGCCCTGCCGGGAGATGTCGAAATAGTGGACGGTGCGCACGGTGGAGCGCACATCGGTGCCCACCGAGCGGACGGCGGCGAAGTCGTGGGTGCCCACGAAGTGGGAGGCGGCCCGGTTCATGACCTCCGCGTCCAGGGGCTTTGGGTAGAACCAGGCCCGGTCGACAAAAAAGGCGTTGCGGATGCGGGAGTTATAGATCCGGTACGTATACTCCTTTTTGATGCAGGAGCCGATGGCATTGAAGTCCTGGGGCACATCCCAGCCGGAGATGACCACGATGTCATCGGGAAGGCGGGTGTTGACCGCCAGCGGGATGCGGTCGGCGGGGATGGCGGAGTCGGTGTAAAAATTGGCGATATAGGCCTCGGCGTGGACGCCGGCGTCGGTCCGTCCGGCTCCGGTGCATTTCACCGGATGACAGACCACGGTGGACAGAGCCTTTTCCAGGGTCTCCGCCACCGTAGCAATGGTTTTCTGGACCTGCCATCCATGATAGGCAGTGCCCACATACATCAATTGTAACGCAATATTTCTTCTCATTGAAACTCCTGGGTACAGGTATCATACC
>DXGA01000056.1 GCA_019114165.1 Candidatus Flavonifractor merdipullorum
CCGCGCAGGGCCGTCCCCATGGGGCGCATCCCATATGAAAAAATTCAGCCCCGGACCGACCTTGCCGTCAGTCCGGGGCTTCCATTTACCCGTCCAGGTTCTCTATCTCTTATCTCTTATCTTTTCTCTCTTATCTCCATTACAGCCAGATGTATTTGCACACAAAGACCACCGCCAGCACCAGCAGCACCGGGTTGAGCTTCTTTTCTTCCTTCTTGCCGGTGAAGAGATGGATCACCACATAGGCCAGCACGCCCGCCGCGATGCCCTCCGAAATGGAGTAGCAGAAGGGCATGGCCGCCATGGTCAGATAGGCCGGGATGCTCTCCCGCCAGTCGGTGGGATCCAGCGCCCGTATGCTGCTGAGCATCATCAGACCCACGATCACCAGCGCCGGCGCCGTGGCGAAGCCGGGCACCGCCAGGAAGAGGGGAGAGAGGAAGAGGGACAGGGCAAACAGTGCCGCCGTCACCACGCTGGTCAGGCCCGTCTTACCGCCCGCCGCGATGCCCGCGGCGCTTTCGGCAAAGGTGGTGGTGGTGGAGGTGCCCAGCATTGCGCCGATGGAGGTGCCCAGCGCGTCGGAGAGGAGCACGCCCCGAATCCCCGGCAGCCGTCCGCTTTCGTCCAGCATCTTGCCCTGAGAGGCCATGCCGATCACGCCGCCCAGAGTGTCAAACACATCCACAAAGAGGAAGGAGAGGGTAACGGTCAAAAAGTTCAGGGTCAGCACCCCGGAAAAGTCCATTTTCATCAGGGTAGGGGCCAGACTGGGCACCGCCAGTCCGGCGGAAAAGTCGGGCAGCACGCTGTACATGGCCAGCTCCGGATTGGGGACATACACCCCCAACAACTCCAGCACAATGGCCGCCCCCCATACGCCGCCAATGCCGATGAGCAGCGCCCCGGGCACTTTCCGAATCAGCAAAATACCGGTCAGCAGGATGCCCCCAAAGGCCAGAACCGCGCCCACACCCACCGAGCGCATTTCCCCGGAGAGGATGGCGTCCCGGAAGGGATAGATGGCCACCATGGTGGAGGAGTCAGCCACGATCAGGTGGGCATTTTGCAGCCCGATAAACAGGATGAATAGTCCGATGCCCCAGGTGACGCCCAGCTTGAGCGGCCGGGGAATGGCGTTGAAAATGCTCTCCCGCACCGGCGTCAGGGAGAGGAGGACAAAAATGATGCCCTCCAGGAAGACCGCCGCCAGCGCCATCTGCCAGCTATACCCCTGCTTGATGACCACCGTATAGGCAAAATAGGCGTTTAGCCCCATGCCCGGCGCCAGCGCAAAGGGATAGTTGGACAGCAGAGCCATGAGCAGGGTGGCCGCGCAGGCCGCCAGCGCCGTGGCGGTGAAGACCGCTCCCTTGTCCATGCCGGTGGCGCTGAGCATCTCCGGGTTGACCGCCAGAATGTAGGCCATGGTCACAAAGGTGGTGATGCCTGCAAAACATTCCGTCTTTACCGTGGTCCCTTTCTCTTTCAGGTGAAACAGCCGCTCACACAGCGTTCCGGTCATATCTGACCCCTCCCTCTCTTTCCGTTGGGGTTATTATAGCCGGGAGACTTTACCACCGTAAAGAGACTCCTTTGTCCGCACACGAAAGATTTCTTTCTCTGAGGTGTTTTTTTCTGTCACCCCATGCAAAAGACGCACATCATCCCCAGGGCCGCCACGGCCACCGCCAGAGTGGCCGCCGTCTCCGCCGCCAGCGCCGCCCACCGCAGCCGCCCCATGGCACGCCCCTCCCGGGGCGGCGCTTCCTGCTCAGCGGGGACCTCCAGTCCCAGCTGCCGCCGGTAGGCCGAAAAATCCACCACTTTTCCCTCTTTTCGTCCCCCTGTGCAGAAGCATACCACGCCCTCTTCTCCCTCGCGCCGCCGCGCCGCCAGAGATACCACCCGCAGTTCCATTCCGCCACATCCTTTCCCCGGTTTTAATCGGAACTAATGTTCTAATACAGTATAGACCATATGTTCCATATTTGCAAGAGGAAATGGAGCGGGCGGGGCAGAAAAAAATCCCGCTGTCAGTCCGTTCTTTGGGACTGACAGCGGGAGAGCGAGAGACAACTTATTTGCGGGCTACGGCCTCATAGGCCACCACCGTGCGGCGGTTGGGCTCGGTGCCCACCGAGTAGGTGGTCACGTCGGGGTAGTCCTGAAGGGCGGTGTGGATCACATGGCGCTCATAGGCATTCATGGGCTCCAGGGTCACATTGCGGCGGTAACGGACCACCTTGCCCGCCACCTTGCGGGCCAGACGGACCAGGGATTCCTCCCGCTTGGCCCGATAGCCCTCGGCGTCCACATGGATGCGCACCCGATGGCTCAGATTGCGGTTGACGGCGTAGACCGTCAGCTGCTGGATGGCGTCCAGGGTCTCGCCCCGGCGGCCGATGAGAGAGCCCAGATGCTCGCCCACCAGTTCCACCTCATAACAGCCCCGCTCGTCCACCGTGATGACGGGACGGGCTTCAGCGCCCATATGGGAGAACAGGCCGGTGAGGAATTCGGTGATGCGGGCGGCTACGGCGTCGTCGCTTTCCACAGCGGCGGGGGAAGGGGTGGAAACTTCGGCGGCGGGAACCTCCTCCACCGGCGCGGATTGTGCCGCAGGGGCGGCCTCCGGCTGGATGTTTTCCACAGGAGCCTCCACAACAGGGGAAACTTCGGCGGCCTGGGGCTCGTCGGGCACTTCATAAGTGACCTTCACCTTGGCCGGACAGCTGCCGATGCCCAGAAAACCGCTCTTGGCCCGCTCCAGCACTTCCACCTTAACATCATCCCGGTCCAGACCCAGCTGGTCCAGCGCGGCCTGAATGGCGGCTGTTTCGGTCTTGCCGGTACTTTCGATCCATTTCAGCATCGGTTACTCACTCCTTGCTGTCTTCGTCCGAATGTTCTTTTTTCTTCTTGGAGCCAAAGAGCCCCTTCTTTTCCTCCACCTGCGCCTGGGCTGCGGCCGCGCGGGCGGCTACGTCGGGGTCGGTGTAGGGGGTGGGTCCGTTGGGGGAGAAGCGGTTGGGATCATAGGCACGGCCCCGGGCATAGGCGCGCATTCCCACGCCGCTCACCGAGATGACGGCGGAGTCGCCCTTGTCCTTCTCGTTGAGCTCCTCCATGAGCTCCTTTTTCTTCTTGCCCTTGGCCTTCTTGGCCTCTTCCAGCCGGCGGGCCCGCTCTTCGGCGGCCTGACGGCGGCGTTCCTTCTCCTCTTCCTTCTCCTGCTCCTCCCGCTCGGCCTGCTTGCGGGCGGCTTCCTCGTAGTCCTTCTTGAGCAGCTTGCCGCTGATGAACTCGGTGAGCATGCTCAGCACGTTCTGGGCCACCCAGTAGAGACACAGGGCGGCAGGCATGGCAAAGCCCACCCACAGGGAGATGAGAGGACTGATGATCATCATGGACTTCATGCTGGCATTGTTGGCCGCGTCGGCAGACTGCTTGTTGATGGCGTTGGTGCGCATGGAGATGAAGGACATAACCAGACCGCTGGCGGCGGAGATCACCGGCAGGAGGAACAGCCAGAAGCCGCCCTCGATGGTCCAGAACATGACCTGGGGGATCTGGGACAGGTCGATGAGACCCAGGAAATTGAAGTTGATGGCAAAGACCTGGCTGCCCGCTTCGCCCAGGGCGGCCTGGACCGCGGCCAGGTTCTCGGGGGTGATGAGGGACGCGAGGTAGAGCTGATTATAGCCGGTGTTGGCGAAATCAGCCGCTTCCTTGATCCAGCCGTTGGCCACCGCCTGGGCGGACCAGTTCACCGCTTCGGCCACGGCGCCCAGCTGGTCGGCGCTCAGGTTCATGATATAGACCAGGGGCTCGCGGATGATGGCGTACAGGGGCAGCAGGATCAGGATGGGGAGGAGAGACCACAGGCAGCCGCTCATGGGATTGACGCCTGCACGCTCATAGAGCTTTTGGACTTCCTCCTGATATTTCTGCTGGTTTTTGGCGTATTGCTTTTGCAGCTTCTGCATCTGGCCGTTGAGCATGTTCATCTGGATCATGCTCTTCTTGCCCTTGAGCTGGAAGGGGAAGAGGATCAGCTTGACCACCACGGCAAAGAGGATGAGGGCCAGGCCGTAGCTTCCCGTCAGGCCATAGAAGAAGTTCAGCACCCAGATAAAGGGGGTGAGAAGAAGTTTCATGTGACTGCCTCCAAAGTGAGTGTTGTAGCCTGGGTGGCCGGCGCTCGGCAGACGTCACGGGACGGGATCATATTGAATGCTCTTTTGCTTATGAAAGGGGTGACAGCGCAGCAGCCGGCGCAGGGCCAGCCAGCCGCCCTTCCAGGGGCCGTATTTTTCCACCGCCTCCAGGGCATAGGCCGAGCAGGTGGGGATAAACCGGCAGCAGGGCGGACGAAAGGGAGAGATCTCCCGGCGGTAAAACCGGATGAGGGCCAGCAAGAGCTGTTTCATACCGTTTCCTTGGCCCGCAGGCCCAGACGGTCCAGACAGCGGAGCAGATGGCGCTCCATCTCCCCGTACCGGGTAAAGGAGCAGCGCACCCGGGCCACCACCACGATATCGTAACCCAGGACCAGCTGATCCTCATGGAGGCGATAGGCCTCCCGGATGCGCCGGCGGGCCCGGTTGCGTACCACGGCTTTGCCCAGCTTGGTGCCCACGGTGATGCCCAGACGGTTATAGCTCCGTCCGTTTTTGCGGCAGTAGACCGCCACGCAGGGCGTCACCGCCGACTTGCCCTTGTTGTACAGCCGGCGGAATACATGGTTTTGTTTGATCGACAGGGTGTTTTTCATCAAAATCCTCCTCCGTCCGGCAATTTCCCCTATATGCTACGCAGGGGCGGTGGGATACACTCCCCCGCCCCTATTTCTTATGACGCGATCCCGATCGGACTCCGAACCATACACGGCGCGCCCTGCGCTCAGTGGGTCAGACGGGCGCGGCCCTTGGCGCGGCGGCGAGCCAGCACCTTGCGGCCATTGGCAGTAGCCATGCGCTTACGGAAGCCATGCACTTTGGAGCGCTGACGCTTCTTGGGCTGATAGGTACGAACCATTTTCGGTACACCTCCTGTACACAAAATCCGACAGGCTCGCGCCCGTCCACCACAACGGCCAGAGGCCGCGGTCGTCAAAAAAAGGTTAATTGCTTTACACCCCATGAAAACATAGGGCATCCTGTATTATAGCCCATAAGAAAAGGTGCTGTCAACTATATTTTCACCTCTTTTTGCGCCTCATTTTTTTCTTTTTTCCACATTTCACGAAAAGACGGTGGGAAAGCCATTCCCATAACC
>DXGA01000057.1 GCA_019114165.1 Candidatus Flavonifractor merdipullorum
CAAGAAAAGGAACTGCTTACTTTCTTTTTCAAAGAAAGTAAGAGGCCCCGGCGGTGAGCCGAGGCCTTTTACCTGTGTGTGTTGTAAAGGAGAGGGAGAAATGGGAGATATCAAACTTCCTTCTGGGTACGGTCTTATCCTAACCGATAAATAAGGCAAAACCGTGACGGCATTATGAACTTTCTGTAAATCATCCAAAATTTTTCGAAGAAGTTTTTCTCCAAAACAGCCCTAAAATCAAAAAAATTTACATCTTTATTAAAAATTAAGAATTTGGGGAGGATGCACCAAAGGGCGGCCGCACGCTCTTGACGGAACCGCCGGCACCGTGCGATAATATCATGATATCAATACATGAGCCCGGATCTCAGGGCTCTGAGGGGGAACGTTTCATTGATCCAAGCATTGATCCACCGCTGGCTGGCCGGTCAAGACCCCAGCGCACCGGAGGCCCGGCGGCGGTGCGGCACACGGGCAGGCGTGATGGGTATCTTGCTCAACGCCCTGCTGTGCCTGGGAAAACTGGCCGCAGGGCTTCTCACCGGCTCCGTAGCCATTGTGGCAGACGCCATCAACAACCTATCGGATGCGGCATCTTCGGTGATCACTCTGGTGGGGTTCCGCCTGGCTGGTCAGGCGGCGGACGAGGAGCACCCGTTCGGCCACGGCCGCATAGAGTACCTGGCCGGGCTGGTGGTCTCCCTTGCTATCCTGCTCATGGGGGTCGAACTTGGAAAGAGCTCCATCGAGAAGCTGTTCCATCCGGAAGACCTCTCCTTCTCCTGGCTGGCCGTCTTGATCCTGGCCGCCGCTGTGCTGGTAAAACTCTGGATGTACCGCTTCAACCGCACGCTGGGAAGGGCGATCTCCTCCCAGGCCATGGAGGCCACAGCGGCTGACAGCCTCTCGGACGCGGCCGCCACGGCGGTGGTACTGGCAGCCACTCTCATCGGCCATTTCTTCCAGCTGCAGATCGACGGTCTGGCCGGACTGCTGGTGGCCGCATTTATTTTGAAGACCGGCTGGGAGGCCGCGAAGGACACCTTAGATCCCCTCCTGGGCCGACCCATGGACCCGGAATTGGCGGCGGACATCGACAAACTGGTGCTCTCGCACCCCAACATCCTGGGCATCCACGACCTGGTCTACCACGACTACGGCCCCGGCCGGGCTATGATGTCCTTCCATGCGGAAGTTCCGGCGGACGGAGATCTCCTGGAGATGCACGACATCATCGACCACATCGAGCGGGAATTGAAGGAAAAGCACCACATCGAGACGGTGATCCATATGGACCCCATCGTCAACGACGAGCGCACCAGCGCCCTGCGCACTCAGGTGGAGCAACTGGCTCAGGCGCTGGACCCCGTCCTGTCTGTCCACGACCTTCGGATCACAGCGGGGCCGCACCACACCAATGTGCTCTTTGACGTGATGGTGCCCTATGGGTTCCGGCTCACCGACAGCCAGGTGCGCAAAGAGCTGGGAGCGGGGATCAAATCCCTCTCCCCCAAATATACCGCCGTGATCCAAATCGACCACTCCTTCGTCGAACAGCGGGACCACTCCTGAGGCGGATATTTACAAATTATTCACCCCACTTGAACACAAGACCGGTATAATAAAGATACGAAATGTTTACGGAACGGAGGGGTTTTTATGGCCCAAAAAGTACTGATCGTGGAAGACGATGGGAATATTGCCGAACTGCTCCACCTCTATCTGGAGAAAGAGGGCTTTGAGACCAAAGTAGCCAAGGACGGCGGAAAGGGCGTGGAGTATTTCCGTTCGTTCCAGCCGGACCTGGTGCTGCTGGACATCATGCTGCCCATCATGGACGGCTGGACGGTCCTGAAGAAGATCCGTGAGGAGGGCAGCACTCCGGTCATCATGCTCACTGCCAAGGGCGAGACCGAGGACAAGGTCACCGGCCTGGAGGGGGCGCCGACGACTACATCGTCAAACCCTTTGAGATGAAAGAGGTGCTGGCCCGTATCCATGCGGTGCTCCGCCGCACCGGCCAGGAGGAGGAACAGGGGGAGAAAAAGCTGTCCTTTGACAAGCTGGTCATCAACCTGGACTCCTATGAGCTGCTGGTGGACGGCAAGCGGGTGGATACCCCGCCCAAGGAGCTGGAACTGCTCTACCACCTGGCCGCCTCCCCCAACCGTGTCTTCACCCGCAATCAGCTGCTGGATGAAGTGTGGGGCTTTGACTATTTTGGCGATTCCCGCACCGTGGACGTACATATCAAGCGCCTGCGGGAGAAGCTGGAGGGAGTCAGCGACCAGTGGCGGCTGAAGACCGTCTGGGGCGTGGGCTATAAATTTGAAGTCTCCCCCGCCAACGGGGCAGGCTGACCTTTGGGGGAGGTGTTCCCGTGAAAAGTTTGTATAAACGGGAGCTTGCCATGATGGTGGGGATCGTGACACTCTCCTTTACCCTGCTGTCAACTGCATTCATGCTGCTTTCCTACCGCTATATCATCTCCGAGACCCGGGACCGTCTGGAGCGGAACGCGGGCTATATCGCCTCCGCCACCGGGAACTATCTCCAGAATTTCAACAGCTGGAATATATTTGACAGCCGTGCGGACACCTGGATTCTCTATCAGACAACTATGGAGACGGTG
>DXGA01000058.1 GCA_019114165.1 Candidatus Flavonifractor merdipullorum
ACCGATACGGTAGGCTTCGGGAAAGAAACCACATTTCCTTCTTGATCCGAATACGTGATGGACTGATTGACCAGTTTGGTTCCGGCCTGCTGGCCCACATGACGAATCAGGAAGTCCAGCGACGCGCTTTCACTGGAGGTCACCCCCAACTGGGAAATATTCCACCGCAGGGAGTGGGCGTCCAGCGGAGTTTTTCGTATGGCCAATTTGAATCCCGAAGTGCTCAATGAATCTCAGACTTGTCCCGCTGTGGGGTATCAGTCTGCTTCTATCTGTGTCCCCGTAACCGTGACCCCCTTTGCCCAGACCGGCATTACTACCACCAAATGCTGCGGCGACCCTGTGGTCACCCCGGGCCGTGAAGTTTGCGGCGGTGTGAAGAACGGCTCCTGTTTCTTTACCATCACCCAGGATATCTGCGTGGCGGTCCCTGTGGAGTTCGGTGCGGTGGCCACGGTGGGAGACAGTTATATCAACTGTAACGGCGCTTCGGAGCAGGATATCTGCACCGACTGCGGGAAGGTTTCCCCTCTGCCTGACCTGGCAAAGCCGGAAATCTGACCCCTTTTTTGTGGAGCGGTCTCCCATACGAAACATCGCGTAGTTGTAAAATGAGCGTTCTCATTTCTTCTGCGCTTTTCTCAGCCTCCCGTCCGGTGCGGGAGGCTTTTTGTCATTTGAAATGAATCTTTCCTCAATGATCATTCACATTGACAGGTCAGGGCAGTAACGGTATGATATCCTTTGCACTGCGATGTCACAGCAGAGGACAGCTGCAACGGCTGCGCTGCATCAACGAATGTCCCCGGCAGGCCATCCAGTACGGCAAGGCCACGGCCGGGCGGCGGCGCTACACCATCCGGGCCTATCTGCCCCAGAACGAGCAATGAGGTGAGACGCGCATGAACAAAAATTCCATGCCACGGCGCAAAAAATGGCTTGTGGCCGGAGGCATCGCTCTTTTGATCCTGGCCATTCTGACCGGGGCTTTTTTCTGGTATGTGTCCGATTACTACCGGGCGGAGGATGCGGCCCTGGAGGTGCTGGCTCAGGACCGTGGCATCACGGTGCAGGACAATCTGACCATTTTGTCCCCGACTTATCCCACCGACACCGCCATCATTTTCTATCCCGGGGCCAAAGTGGAGGCCGAGGCCTACCTGCCCCTGCTGGATCAGATCCGGCAGACCGGAGTTGCCTGCATTTTGGTGCATATGCCCTTCCACATGGCGATCTTTGACGCCAATGCGGCCGAATCAGTCATCGACCAATTCCCGGAGTACCAGCACTGGTACATCGCCGGACACTCCATGGGCGGGGCCATGGCGTCGCAGTTTGCCTCGGACCATCCCGATCTGGTGGACGGCCTGATTCTCATGGGCGCTTACATCTACGGCGACTGTCCGGCAGAAGATACCCTGACCATCTACGGCTCCCTCAACCAGAGCGTGGAGGACAACATCGGCTATACGGAGAACATCGTGGAGATCGAGGGGGGCAACCACGCCCAATTCGGCAACTACGGTCCCCAGAAGGGAGATCTTCCCGCCGCCATATCCGCCGAGGAACAGCAGAAGCAGACCGTGGAGGCTATCGAAGCTTTCCTTGCTGACACAAAGGGATAATCGTCAGAACGGGTCTCTTGTAAAATACGGCTACAAAAAAGAGCGCGGTTTGCTCCCGGAAAGAGTTTCAAATCTCGCCGCTTCACTCTTCACCCCCACTCTTTTCCTGTTTGTTGGTTTTTTCTCTTGTCCCGGGGCGCTCAGGCGGTATATAATATGGAGCGCTGAAACATACTGTTTTATTATTTGTACTGGAAAGGGTGTGCCGCCCCTATGACGGACTTTCATATTCACGACACCCGGGATAACCGGGACATCCGTACCTATATCGCCCCCGGACGCCGGGCCCATCTCATTGGCATCGGCGGCGTCTCCATGTCCCCTCTGGCCGAGGTTCTCCATCACTTCGGCATGATCGTCACCGGCTCCGATATGAAGGAGAGCGCCGCTGTGGAGCATCTCCGCTCCCTGGGCATCCCGGTGACCATCGGCCATCTGCCCCAGAGCGTACAGGGGGCGGACTGCGTCATCCGCACCGCCGCCGTCCACGATGACAACCCGGAGATCGCCGCCGCCCATGCCGCCGGTATCCCCGTCTTTGAGCGTGCCCAGGCCTGGGGCCGTATCATGCAGGACTACCGCAACGCCCTGTGCATCGCCGGTACCCACGGCAAAACCACCACCACCTCCATGTGTACCCACATCGCCATGGCTGCCGCCGCTGACCCCACCGTCATGATCGGCGGCGTCCTCCCCCTGCTGGGCTCCGGCTACCGCATCGGACACGGCGATACCATCATTCTGGAGAGCTGCGAGTACTGTAATTCCTTCCTCTCCTTCTTCCCCACCGTGGCCGTCATCCTCAACATCGAGGCCGACCATCTGGACTTTTTTGCCGATCTGGCCGATGTGGAGCGCTCCTTCCGGGCCTTCGCCCTGCGGGTGCCTGAAAACGGTACCGTCATCGCCAACGCCGACGACCAGAACACCATGGACACGCTGGCCGATCTGGGCCGTCCCCTGACCACCTTCGGACTGGAGACCGGCGACGTCCATGCCGCCAACCTGACCTGGACCAACGGTCTCCCCGCTTTCGACGTGGTCCACAAGGGCCAGGTCTTTACCCACGTCTCCCTCCAGGTCCCCGGCATCCATAACGTGAAAAACGCCCTGGCCGCCGCCGCCGCCGCCATCACCCTGGGCTTTTCGCCGGAAGCCGTCTCTCAGGGTCTGGGCGCCTTCCTGGGCGCCGGCCGGCGCTTTGAGCACAAGGGCACTTACCACGGCGCCGAGATCTATGACGACTACGCCCACCACCCCGGCGAGCTTCACGCCCTCTTCTCCGCCGTGGGCGGACTGGGCTACAAACGGGTGATTTGCGCCTTCCAGCCCCACACTTACAGCCGTACCCAGGCTCTCTTTGACGACTTCGTCAAGGAGCTCTCCACCCCCGATCTCACCGTTCTGGCCGAGATCTTCGCCGCGCGGGAGACCAACGACATCGGCATTTCTTCCCGCGATCTGGTCCGGCGCATCCCCGGCAGCCGCTACTGCGCCACCCTGGAAGAGGTGACCGACACTCTGGCCCAGCTGGCACAGCCCGGCGACCTCATCCTCACCGTGGGCGCCGGCGACATCTACACCGTGGGCGAGGCCCTGGCCGCCCGGGAGGACTAACCCCCTATGGCGCAATTCTTTCTGCCCGTTCTCTCCCACTTTCAGAATGAAAACTTCTGGACCGCCAGCGACCGCCGGATGCGCTATCTGGTGACCCCCAAAGACAGCGAGACTCTGGAAGCCCAGGTGTGGGAAGGCCCGTGGGGCCACGCCTTCAGTCAGATGGAGGAGATCACCTCCTTCCCCCTGAGCGAGGAGGGGCTTGCCCAGCTCAAAGACTGGTGCGTCCGCTGGAGCGAGACCATCAACGCCCGCCCGCCCCGCTCGCTGGAGGAGACCATCGCCATGCGGGACGCCGCCCTTCAGGCAAAGGCCAGCCAATCCACAGACGCGGAATCGTAACACAAACCTTGACCGCCCGGCATCTTCAACGGTGCCGGGCGGTTTTCTTGCCTTGACAACTGTTCCCGTCAATTTCATAATAAGACTTATCATGGATTCCAACGATGTAAGGAGGGGTCTCTTTGCGTGATCTCAAACGTATTTTCTCTCACATGGGCCATTATCGGCGGGAACTGATGGCCGCCATGGTCCTCATTTTTGTGGAGACCGGCTTTGAGCTGGTCATTCCACTGCTCATGGCCGACATCATCGACGTGGGCGTGCAGACCCGGGACGTCCACTATATTCTGGGCAAGGGCATCCAGATGGGTATCTGCGCCTTGCTGGCCCTCATCACCGGCCTGCTCTACGCCCGCTATGCCGCCCGGGCCGCTTTTGGCTTTGGCGCGTCCCTGCGGGAAGCGGAATTTATGGCCGTCCAGGGCTACGATTTTTCCAATTTGGACCGGTTTGATTCCTCCTCTCTGGTCACCCGCATGACCACCGACGTTACCGTCATGCAAAACGCCGTCTCCACCGGCCTGCGGCCCATGGTCCGCGGTCCCGCCATGCTCATCTTCGGCGTGGGGCTTTCCTTTTACATGAATCCCCGGCTGGCTCTGGTCTTTGTGGTGTGCGCCCCCATTCTGGCGCTGGTACTTGTCTTTGTGGTGGGCAAAGTGGCCCCCATGTACCGTCGCCTCCAGGTGGTCATGGACCGGATGAACGCCATCGTTCAGGAGGGATTGACCGCCATCCGGGCCGTCAAAGCCTTTGTGCGGGACGAGTACGAGGAAGAAAAGTTCCAGAGCGTCAACAGCGAGCTTATGGCCACCAGCCAGCGGACCTTCCGCTTCGCTGTGCTCAATCTTCCCGCCTTTCAGGCCACCATGTACGCCGCCGTGGTGCTGATCATGTGGTTCGGCGGTCAGATGATCCATACCGGCAGTCTGGAAGTGGGCGACCTCACCGGTTTTCTGAGCTATGTGCTCCAGGTGATGAACGCCCTGATGATGATCTCCAACGTCTTTTTGATGCTCACCCGCTCGCTGGCCAGCGCCCACCGCATCGCCGAGGTGCTGGACGAGCGCCCCGCTCTGGCCAGTCCCGATTCCCCCGTGCCCACCGTCACCGATGGCAGCGTGGAATTTGACGACGTGTCCTTCCGCTACTCTGCCGGCGCACAGGAAGACGTGCTCTCCCATATCAACCTGAAAATCCGGGCCGGACAGACCGTGGGCCTCATCGGCGGCACCGGATCGGCCAAAACCTCTCTGGTACAGCTCATCCCAAGGCTCTACGACGCCTCGGGCGGCTCTGTCCGGGTGGGCGGACGGGACGTCCGCTCCTATGATCTGGCCGCCCTCCGGGACGCGGTGGGCATCGTGCTGCAAAAAAACGTCCTCTTCTCGGGTACCATCCGGGATAACCTCCGCTGGGGCGATCCCGACGCCGACGACGAAACCCTGTGGGCCGCCTGCCGGGCTGCCTGCGCCGACGAATTTCTGGAGCGGATGCCCGACGGTCTGGACACCGAGCTGGGACAGGGGGGCGTCAACGTCTCCGGCGGTCAGAAACAGCGGCTGTGCATTGCCCGCACCCTGCTCAAGCGCCCCAAGATCCTCATTCTGGACGACTCTACCTCCGCCGTGGACACCAAGACCGACGCAAAGATCCGCGCTACCCTGGCAAAACTCCGGCAGATCACCAAAATCATCATTGCCCAGCGCATCACCTCCGTCATGGACGCCGACCTCATCGTCATTCTGGACGACGGACGCATCAGCGACGCGGGCACCCACAGCGAGCTTCTGGAGCGCAGCCCCATCTATCAGGAACTCTACTACTCCCAGCAGAAAGGCGGTGAGGAGGTTGGCTAAAACCTTCAGCGGCAAACGGCCCCAAAATCTCAAAAAGACCATCTCTTCCCTCCTCTCCTATATGGGACGGCATCAGTTCCTGCTGCTGGTGGTGGCGGTGCTGGTCACCATCAGCGCCCTGGCCAACCTGCTGGGTACTTATATGATCAAGCCCATCATCAACCGCTATGTGGTCCCCGGCGACCTGCAGGGCCTGGTCTTCGGTGTGGGCGTCACCGCCCTCATTTACGCCGCCGGCGCGCTCTCCGCCCTGGGCTACACCCAGACCATGGTCAAGGCCGCCCAAAAGGTGCTCTTTGACATCCGCCGGGACCTCTTTGCCCACATCCAGACCCTTCCCCTCCGCTACTTCGACACCCGGCAGAAGGGCGACATCATGAGCCTCTTCACCAACGACGTGGACACCGTGGCCGACGCCCTCAACAACTCCTTTGCCATGGTCATCCAGAGCTTTGTCCAGATCGTGGGCACCCTTACCATGCTCTTTCTCCTCAACTGGCAGCTGTCCATCATCGCTCTGGTGTGCTATATCGTCATGTTCCTCTACATCCGGTACAGCGGCAAAAAGAGCAAATTCTACTTCCAGCGCCAGCAGACCGAACTGGGCGCGCTGGACGGTTTTATCGAGGAAATGGCCGCCGGTCAGAAGGTGGTCAAGGTGTTCAACCGGGAAGAGGCCAACATTGAAGCCTTCCGGGCCAAAAACGAGCGGCTCCGTCAGGCGGGCACCTCCGCCCAGACCTACGCCGCCACCATGATCCCGGCGGTGGTGACCATCTCCTACATCAACTATGCCATTGTGGCCGTGCTGGGCGGTCTCATGGCCCTCAAGGGCATGACCGACGTGGGCAGTCTGGCCAGTTATCTGGTGTTTGTCCGTCAGGCCGCCCTCCCCATCAACCAGTTCACCCAGCAGGGTAATTTCCTCCTGGCGGCGCTGGCCGGCGCGGAGCGGATCTTCTCCGCCATGGAAGAACCCTCCGAAGTGGACGAGGGCGCCGTTACTCTGGTCAACGTCCGCACAGAGGAGGACGGTTCTCTCTCCCCCTGCAGCGAAAAGACCGGTCAGTGGGCCTGGCAGGATACCGCCCATCCCGAAGCGCCCCTGGTTCCCCTGCGGGGCGACGTGCGCTTTGACCATGTGGTCTTTGGCTATGAGGCGGGACAGACCATTTTGCGCGATGTAAGCCTCTATGCAAAGCCCGGGCAGAAGATCGCCTTCGTCGGCTCCACCGGCGCGGGCAAGACCACCATCACCAACCTCATTAACCGGTTCTATGACGTGAATAGCGGTTCCATCACCTACGACGGCATCGACGTAAGAAATATCCGTAAGGACGCTCTGCGCCGCTCGCTGGGCATCGTGCTCCAGGACACCCACCTTTTTACCGGCACCATTGAGGAAAACATCCGCTTCGGCAAGCTGGACGCCACCCGGGAAGAGGTCATCGCCGCCGCCCGCATCGCCAACGCCGACTCCTTCATTCGCCGTCTCCCCAAGGGCTACGACACCATGGTCACCGCCGACGGCGCCAACCTCTCCCAGGGCCAACGGCAGCTGCTGGCCATCGCCCGGGCTGCCGTCGCCGACCCGCCGGTTCTCATTCTGGACGAGGCCACCTCCTCCATCGACACCCGCACCGAATCCCTCATCGAAACCGGCATGGACGCCCTCATGGAAGGGCGGACCGTCTTTGTCATCGCCCACCGGCTGTCCACCGTACGCAACGCCGACGCCATTCTGGTGCTGGAGCAGGGCCAGGTGGTGGAGCGGGGCGACCATCAGGAACTGCTGGACCAAAAGGGACGCTATTATCAGCTCTACCACGGTATGTTTGAGCTATCCTGAAACTTCCATAGTCTTTTCCTGTCTTTTTTGGTAAGATTGTAGCTGGTCTGGTTACAAATCTATCATGAAAGGCAGGGACCTCCCTATGGACCGATGCAAACGGCCGGCCCTGATGCTGGCCCTCTTCGCCCTTCTCCTCTCCTGCTTCGCCGCTTCTTCTCCCCGTACCGACGCGGCGCGGCCAAGCGCTGAATCCTTCAAAACCGTCGCCTATTACCCCTCCTGGCGTCCCGACAGCCAGCGGCAAAAGCTCCAGTATGACAAGCTGACCCACATCATCTATGCCTTTGCCATCCCCACCGCCGACGGGACCCTCCGACCGCTGGAAAACGCCGCCGGGGCGCAGGCCCTCATCCGGGAAGCCCACGCCCACGGCGTCAAGGTGCTTTTGGCGGTGGGCGGCTGGAGCTATCAGAACATTCCCCTGGAAGACACCTTTGCCGCCGCCACCGACACCGCCCAAAAGCGGGCCTCCTTCACCGAGGCCATCGTGTCCATGTGCGACCAGTACGGGTTTGACGGCGTGGATATGGACTGGGAATACCCCAGGACCAGCGGTACATACCGGCAATACGAAGACCTGATGCTCCGGCTCAAAGCCAGACTCCAGCCCGCCGGAAAGCTGTTAACCACCGCCGTGCCCGGCGGCGTGTCTCTCTCCGGTGCGCCCTATGCCTCTTCCATGGCCTTTACCGACACCGTCCTCCAGACCGTGGACTGGGTCAACGTCATGGCCTATGACGCCAACAACACAAACCACTCCCCCTATGATTACGCCGTCCACGCGGCCAACTACTGGCGCTATACCCGCGCCCTTCCGGCGGAAAAGGTGGTGCTGGGCGTGCCCTTCTACACCCGCCCCGGCTCCATCTCCTACGAATCCCTCCTCAAAGCGGACCCGAAGGCCGGTCTGTCCGATACCATCACCTACAACGGGCAGACGGTGTGGTACAACGGCCCGGCCACCATCGCCGCCAAGACCCAATATGCTCTGGAGCATCTGGGCGGCGTGATGATCTGGGAGATCACCCAGGACACCGCCGACGCCTCCAAAAGCCTGCTGTCCGTCATTCACGAGACGGTGCAAAGCGCTTCCCGCTTTTCGGATGTTCCATCCGGCGCCTGGTATGCTGAGAGCGTACAGGCCGCCTGTGATCTTGGCCTGATGAAGGGCACCGGAAACGGGCGCTTCTCCCCCGCCCGGCCGGTCACCACCGCCGAGACCGTCAGCCTCAGCGCCCGGGTCCACGTCATCCATCAGAATGGCTCCGATCCTCTGGTGCAGGGCACCCCCTGGTATCAGGTTTATCTGGACTACGCCCATCAGACCGGTATCCTCACCGATGCCCTCACCTCCCAGCGGCTGTCCACCCCCATCACCCGGCTCCAGTGTGCCATCCTCCTCCGCCGCGCCCTGCCGGACAGTGCCCTCTCCCCCATCCGCACCGTGGAAGGAATTCCCGATCTCTCTCCAGACACCCCCGGCTATGACGCCGTGCTCACCCTCTATCGGGCCGGTGTGCTCACCGGGACCGACGCTGCCGGCGCCTTCTCTCCCCACGCCACCCTGACCCGGGCGGAGGCCGCCGTCCTGGTCTCCCGGATGCTGGACCCAAACCGGCGCGTCTCCCATTGATCCGGCTTACGCTGTAAAAATGACAAATAGTTTCAAAACGCGGCTTCGTCTTGTATGGGGCCGCGTTTTGCTGTAAAATGAGCGGGTAAATACGGGGATGCTCTGTTTTGCATCCCAAGGAGGTCTCGTTTTATGCTTCACACCCTCCGCCGCCGGACGGCGGCGTTCTTCCTCGCCCTCTCCCTGCTGGTGCTGCCCGCCCAGGCCCTCACCGTCCAGGAAGCCGGTCAGCTTTTGCAGGATTACTATATCGACGACGTGCCCCAGGACGTCCTCAACCAGCCCACCATCGACGCCATGCTGGACGCTCTGGGCGACCGGTACACCACCTACTTTACCCCCGGCGAATACGCCGCCTTTTTGTCCGGGATGCAGGATGTCCAGCTCACCGGCATCGGCGTCAAGCTCCAGCTCACCGATGACGGCCCCACTGTCCACAGCGTGCTGGACGGCTCCCCCGCCCTGTCCGCCGGGCTAAAGTCCGGCGACATCATCACCGCCGTGGACGGTACGCCCACCGCCGGTATGGCTATGGACGCCCTCTCTTCCCTCATTCAGGGCGAGGCAGGTTCCACCGTACAGATCACCTACCGGCGCGGCGGTACGGAGTCCACCTGCACCCTCACCCGCTCGCCCATCACCGTAGCGGCTACCACCTCCTCCCTGCTGGAGGATCATATCGGTTATCTCTCCTGCACCACCTTCGGGCCGGAGACCTATTCCCATTTCCAGGAAGCGCTGGAGCAGTACGCCGGCGCCGACCGCTGGATCGTAGACCTGCGGAACAACGGCGGCGGTCTCACCCAGGCCGCCATTGACACCCTGGGCGTTTTCACCGGTTCCGGTATCAAGGGTTATCTGGCCACCGGCGGCATCGGCCAGCTCTCCTCCTTCCAGTCCAAGGCGGAACCCATGACCGACGCGCCGGTCATCGTCCTGGTGGATGAGGGCACCGCCAGCGCCTCGGAGCTCTTCTCCTCCGGCATCCGGGATCTCAAGGCCGGGCTCATCGTGGGGGGACGCACCTTCGGAAAAGGCGTGGCCCAGTCCATTTTCGATCAGGACACCGACCCGGAACTCTTCAACGGCGACGCCATGAAGATCACCACCGCCCGGTTCTACTCCAGCGGCGGCTCCACCACCGACACCATAGGCGTGATCCCCCATCTGCTGGTCAGCCCGGATGTGGCCCGGCAGGTCGCCCTCCTTCTCTCGGAATCCCAGCCGGAAGGCAATTTTTCCGGTTATCTGCGTCTAGATCTGAATGGCTCCTGGTACCTTTCCATCGAAAAGGCCCTGGAGACGCCGGAGGCCTTTTCCCAGCTGCTGACCGCCATCCCGCCCACCGCCTCCCTCTGGATGGGCGCTGCATCCAGCTGGGTGCAGGTGGAGCCCCACTCCATCGCTTCTGCTTACAGCGTCCCTTTCCAGAGCCGTTCCTTTACCGACGTGTCTTCCAGCCCCTACGCCGACGCCATCCAGCGTCTGGCCGCGTACGGCATCGTTTTGGGGGATGGCAAAGGCTCCTATCTGCCCGCCGCCACCCTCACCCGGGCGCAGCTGGCCACCCTGCTGGCCCAGGCCCTCAACTGCACCATCCCCACCGGTGAAAGCCTCTTCTCCGACGTCTCCATGGACACCAAATACGGCCAGGCCATCAACGCCATTGCCCGGATGGGTCTGGTGGAGGGCACCGGAAACGGACGGTTCCGTCCCGACGACACCATCACCCATGAACAGTACATCACCATCATGGGACGTCTGGCCCAGCGGCTGAGTCTCACCTTCCAGATCGCCCGGCAGGGCGCTACCAGCGAGGCGCTGTCTGAGCCCGCCCTCCAGCCCTTCTCCGACTGGTCCCGTCTCAGCGTCTGGCTGCTCACCGAAAGCCAGCTGGACGACAGCGACGCCCCCATCTCCCTCCTGTGGAGCGACCTCTCCGCCATCGATCCAACGTCCCCTGTCACCCGGGAGGAAGCCGCCGACCTGCTGTGCGCCGTTTTGGAGCATACCGGCATTCTCCCCGCCTGACCCCACGCCAATGAAAAAGCAGCGAGATCAAACCGCCATTGCGGCGCCTGATCTCGCTGCTTTTTTATCAGAACTGAAATACGATGCCGATCACCGCCGAGGCGGCGATGAACAAAATGGGATGGAGTTTCTTTACCTTGGGCACATGGAGGAGGGCGAACACCACCGCAAAGAGCACGACGGCTTTCCAGTGGAAGAGATCCCCTATGGC
>DXGA01000059.1 GCA_019114165.1 Candidatus Flavonifractor merdipullorum
CCCATCGAGGACGCCCTGGAGGGTATCACCCACTCCCTCTGCTCCCTGGAGTTTGAGGATCACCGGCCCCTCTATGACTGGGTGGTGGCCCACTGCGACCTCCCCTCCAAGCCCCGCCAGATCGAGTTCGCCCGCCTGGGCATCAACTACACCGTCATGTCCAAGCGTAAGCTCCGCGCCCTGGTGGAGGACGGCAAGGTCTCCGGCTGGGACGATCCCCGGATGCCTACCCTCTGCGGCCTCCGCCGCCGGGGCTACACCCCCCGGGCCATCCGCAACTTCTCCGAGCGCAACGGCGTGAGCAAGGCCGCTTCCACCGTGGAATACGCCTTCCTGGAGCACTGCCTGCGGGAAGACCTGAACGAGAGCGCCCAGCGCGTCATGGCGGTCCTCCGCCCCGTGAAGCTCACCATCACCAACTACCCCGACGGTCAGACCGAGACCTTCACCGTGGAGAATAACCCCAACCGTCCCGAGGACGGCAGCCGGGAGATCTCCTTCTCCAAGCACCTCTATGTGGAGGCTGAGGATTTCCTGGAGACCCCCGTGCCCAAGTACAAGCGTCTCTATCCCAACGGCCCCGAGTGCCGCCTGAAGGGCGCTTACCTCATCCGCTGCACCGGCTGCGTCAAGGATGCGCAGGGCAATATTACCGAGATCCTCTGCGAGTACGACCCCGACAGCCGGGGCGGCGATCCCGCCGACGGCCGCAAGGTGAAGGGCGCTACCATCCACTGGGTGGATGGGGCCACCGCCGTCAACGCCGAGGTCCGCCTGTATGATAACCTCTTCTCCGACGCCGACCCCGACGCCGGAGACAAGGATTTCCTGGATTGCCTCAACCCCGCTTCTCTGGAGGTCCTCTCCGACGCCAAGGTGGAAGCCAGCCTGGCCAGCGCCACGGCCCCCGCTTCCTTCCAGTTCCTCCGTCAGGGCTACTTCTGCGTGGACAGCAAGGACTCCACCCCCGAACACCTGGTGTTCAACCGCTCGGTGAGCCTCAAGGACAGTTTTAAGGTCAAATAATCTTTCCCCGCTTTCAAGAGATAAGGTGGTCTTTCCCATGTATCAGTTCCGCAACGACTATTCCTTCGGCGCCCATCCCAAGGTGCTGGAGGCCATCCTCTCCACCAATCTGGAGGGTCTGCCCGGCTACGGCGGCGATTCCTACTGCGTCCGGGCTACCCGGCTCATCCGGGAGCTCTGCCAGTCCCCCCAGGCCGATGTGCAGTTTTTCATCGGCGGCACCTCCACCAACTTTACCGCCATCGCCGCCTTCCTCCGCCCCTGGGAAGGGGTGATCTGCGCCGCCAGCGGCCACATCAACGGCCACGAGGCCGGCGCGGTGGAGGCCACCGGCCATAAGATCATCCCCCTCCCCGCCGGCACCGACGGCAAAATCACCGCCGGTATGGTGGAGGCCGCCCTCCCCCCCTTTGAACACACCCACACCGTCCGTCCCCGGCTGGTCTACATCTCCGACGCCACCGAGACCGGCGGCATCTACACCAAGCAGGAACTGGAAGCTCTCTCCCGCTGCTGCCGGGAACACGACCTCTTCCTCTTCCTGGACGGCGCCCGGCTGGGCTGTGCCCTCACCGCCCAGGGCAACGACCTGACGCTCCCCGATCTGGCCCGGCTGACCGACGCGTTCTACATCGGCGGCACCAAGAAC
Source organism: Candidatus Flavonifractor merdipullorum (assembly GCA_019114165.1). Lineage (GTDB taxonomy): Bacteria > Bacillota > Clostridia > Oscillospirales > Oscillospiraceae > Pseudoflavonifractor_A > Pseudoflavonifractor_A merdipullorum. Next base: position 1,676 of record DXGA01000059.1, read on the forward strand.
GGCGCTCTCATGGGCGAGGCTCTGGTCATCGTCAATCCCGCCCTCCAGACCGACTTCTTCCGCATCAAAAAGCAGCGGGGCGGCGTGCTGGCCAAGGGCTGGCTGCTGGGCGCGCAGTTTGAGGCCCTCCTGACCGACGGCCTCTACTTCCAGTTGGCCCGTCACGCCAATGAAATGGCCCAGAAGCTCCAGCAGGGGCTGAAAAAGAAGGGCGTTTCCTTCTTCTATGAGTCCCCCACCAACCAGATCTTCCCCATCGTGCCCGATCGGGTCCTGCCGGAGTTGAACAAGATCTGCGCCTATGAGGTCTGGGGACCGGCCGACCTGCCCGGACGCACCATCATCCGCTTTGTCGCCAGCTTCGCCACCAAACCCTCCGATGTGGATGGGCTGCTGGAACACTTCCCCCTGAAATAAATGCATCGAAAGGATGACTACCTTGGACAGCGAGCTCTTGAAACTTAAGATCCCCAATTTTATCTACCGCATCGCCCAATTCCTGGAGATCCTCATCAGCGTCATCGTCATCGTGGCCATCGCCGTTTCCCTGTATGCCGTTTTGGTGGAACTCCACGTTATGTCCAACAGCCCTGCCAACGTGGATATGCTCACCGAGTTCCTGGCAACCGCCTTTACGGTGGTCATCGGCATCGAGTTCCTCAAAATGCTCAGCCGCCACAACATGAGTTCGGTGGTGGAGGTACTCCTCTTCGCCATCGCCCGTCAGATGGTCATTGAGCACACCAGCGCCGTTGAAAACCTGATCATGGTCATTGCCATTGCCATCCTCTTCACCATCCGGAAATACCTCTTCATTCCCGGCCTGGATGACAAGAAGCCGACCTCTTCCAAGAAAGAAAAAGTGGCCAATTAACTGCAAAAGCGTGCGGAAGATATTCTCTTCCGCACGCTTCTCAAAAATGCAAGCATTTTTTCGAGGGGATGCAGCCCCCTGCGTCGCACGCGCAAAGCGCGCACGCTTGTGGGCTGAGCAGAGTGTTTTCCGACGTACATGCCGCCGGAAAACACGATTTGACCCTCTTCCGCCGTCTGCGGACGGCGGAACTCTGCGAGGCTCTTGCAGCATAAATCATAGAAATACACTGTATCGACAGCCTGAAGCGTGCGGAAGATGTTCTCTTCCGCACGCTTTTTTTATGTATCTTCCTTTTTATGAAGGTTCAGGCAGAGCGTCAACACCCACAGCGCCGCCAGCACCGCCGACGCCGTCCAGATCAGGGGCGACGGCTGCTCCAGTGCCGTATAGATGGGGGCCAGCCCTTCCCGGTAGGCCACCAGATTGCCGTGTACGGTATTGTAGGCCCACTGGGGCTCTCCCTTCCAAAGCGCCATGGTCCCACACAGAAGATTCATCATCCACAGGGCAGGCACATCCCGTTTTCTCTTTCCAAAACGCCACAGAAGGGCAGTTCCCAGTACCGTCAGTATCGCCAGGGCCAACCAAAACCATTGATTCTGCCGGGTGTACTGCTCAGGCGAAAGCGTGCCGCTGCGGTAATACTGCCAATAGCCGGCCAGCAGCAACGGAATGAGGGCGGGCAGCAGACGGACCGGCGCGGGAAGTTTTACCGCTATCCGGAACGGACAAGAGAATTTTCCCTTCTTTCCTTTTCGGTAGCGCCAGACCAGAACCTGCACCACCGCCGTCAGCGCCACGCCCACCGCGGCCACCACCCCAACAGGCAGCGTAAAGAGCCGGGACAACGTGGCTTCCTGCTCCAGCACGGTCAGGATCTGCTTCCCTGTCCCCACAACAGCCAGCAGCTTCCATGCCAGCGCCGCAGAAATCAGAAGGGACAGATGGACCGACAGGGTCAATCCCGCTGTGCCCACCAGAAACCAGCGGCTATGCCTGGCATAGTTCCGCTGCAAATAGGTCCCGTAGGCCAGACAGCCCAGATAGACTCCATAACAGAGGAGGGACGGCATGAAGGAATCCAGCAAAAAGTACAGTACGCCGCCGCCCAGGCCAAAGGCAAAGGACAGCATCCCCTGCCAGTCCGCCCGGGTCAGAGGACGGACCGCCGGACCTTCTTCGTCCAGCAGGCCGTCCACCGTGGTGCCCAAGGCCCGGGCCAGCGGCACCAGAAGGGGCACGTCCGGGTATCCGCCGTCACTCTCCCAGCGGGAGATGGTCTTATTACTCACCCCAATGGCATCCGCCAGTTCCTGCTGTGTCATTCCCTTTTCCCTGCGGCAGGCACGCAGACGGGCTCCGAAACGCTCTGCCATCGGCAAAGACCTCCTTTCCATGGTCGGGTGTGGGGCTCTCGTTCTGCTGTCATTGTAGCATGCTTGCCCCTGTTTCACCATCCCATGGTCCGGGAATTTTGTCTCGTCCCCCGGGAATTACAGGTCCAGACTGTCAATCACGCCCTTCAGCGTGGCGGCAGACGCGGTCAGCGCCTTGTGCTCCTCCTCCGAAAGGGGCAGCTCCAGCGCCGTCTCGATGCCCTCCCGGCCCACCACCGCCGGGACGCTCATGCACAGCCCCTCAAGGCCATACTGTCCGTGGAGCAGATTGGACACCGGCAGCACCGCGTGCTCATCCCGCACGATGGACAGGGCGATGCTCCCCACCGCCATGGCTACGCCGTAATAAGTGGCTCCCTTGCGCTTGATGATCTCATAGGCGCTGTCCCGCACCTCCTGGTGGAGCCATTCGTCGGCGGCCTGGTGGTCGTAATGGCCCCGCAGCTCACAGAACTGGTCCAGCGGCATCCCAGACACCGTGGCCCCGCTCCACACCGCCAGCTCGCTGTCCCCATGCTCGCCGATGATCCACGCCTGAATGGAGCGGCTGTCCACGTTCAGATGCTCGCTGAGCATATACTTGAGCCGGGCGCTGTCCAGCACCGTGCCGGAACCCAGCACCCGCTGGGCCGGATAGCCGGACAGCTTCCACGCCACATAGGTCAGCACGTCCAC
>DXGA01000060.1 GCA_019114165.1 Candidatus Flavonifractor merdipullorum
CCGGGCGCATTGTGGACAAGGGCATCAAAGATCCGTCCAACATGGGCGCGGCTATGGCCCCCGCCGCCTACGACACCATCCGCGCGCACCTCACCGACACCGGACGAAAACCCTCCGACTATGACCTGATCGTCACCGGCGACCTGGGCAAGCTGGGCCATGAGATCGTATGGGACTTCTTCCACCGGGACGGGATGGACCTGAACAACCTGGTGGACTGCGGTATGCTCATCTACGATCTGGAAAAACAGGACGTCCACTGCGGCGGCTCGGGCTGCGGCTGTTCGGCGGCAGTGCTGGGCGGCTATCTGCTGGACGGATTGAACGCCGGACGGTGGAACAACATCCTCTTCTGCGGCACCGGCGCGCTTCTCTCCCCCACCTCCACCATGCAGGGGGAGAGCATTCCTTCCATCTGCCACGCCGTGGCGCTGGCGTCGTCCAAGGGTTAAAGGAGGTTTTTTGATATGGATGTTCTTTGGGAATACGTCCGGGCCTTTCTCTGCGGCGGCGCGCTGTGCCTCATCGGGCAGGTGCTCATCGACAGAACCGGACTCACTCCCGCCCGTATTCTGGTGACCTATGTGGTGGCAGGCGTCGTATTGGGCGGCGTGGGTCTCTATGAGCCGCTGGTGGAGTGGGGCGGCGCGGGCGCTACCGTGCCCCTGACCGGCTTTGGCTATCTCCTCTCCAGGGGCGTCAAAAAAGCCGTGGAGGAGCAGGGCCTGCTGGGGGTCCTCACCGGGGGCGTCACCGCTGCCGCCGCCGGTATCACCGCCGCCATCTTCTTCGGGCTGCTGGTGTCCCTCCTCTTCAAGCCCAAGTCCAAATCCTGAATCTTGTCTTTCTCCTTTTCTTCCGCTACAATGGAACAAAAGGAGGTGGACGCCATGATCCCCGTTCTGCAAAACCGCTGGAAATTGACCGGAACCACCCTGGTCTATTATGGCCTGCCCCAGCCGCCCCGCCTCTTCCGGCGGCGCATTTCCCTCTCTCCTTCCGCCGCCAGGACGGTGGCCATGCTGGACGGACGGCGACCGCTGGAGGATTACCCCAATCCCTCCGCCCTGCGGCGGCTCATCCGTCGGGGCGTGGTGGTGGACGTAAAAGACAGGAAAGCCGCGCCCGCTTCTCTGGACGAGGCCCGGTTCTGCCGCCGGTGCGCCGCCAACGACTACGCCATTCCCGGTCTGGAACTGGACGAAAACGGCCTTTGTCCCATCTGCAACACCGAAAAGCGGTTTCGTAAATGCAAAAATGTCCTGCCCGTGCTGGACCGCATTCCAACATCCCCGGGGAAAAAATACGACGCCGCCCTATTTTATACCGGCGGCAAGGATTCCTCCTATCTCCTGTGGCATCTGGCGCGGGTGCAGAAGCTGCGCATTCTGGCCCTCACCTGGGAGACCCCCTTCATGTCCCCCTGGGCCAGAGAGAGCATCCAACATGCAAAAGCCCACCTCCCCGAGGTGGACTTTCTGGTGGAACGGGCCCCCGATGCGGCCTTGAAAACCATTTATCGGGAGGTCTACCGGCGGCAGAAAAACGTGTGTATCTGCCCCTCGGTGGCCTATGTGCTCTTTTTCCAGCGGCTGGTGGACTGGGAGGTCCCCTTTCTCATTCTGGGCAATGAGCCCGCCCAGTGCCGCAACCTCATCTACAACGGCATGGCGCCCCCCATCACCTTCCGGCCCGGCATCCAGCGGCTGGCCCGGTGGGGCGTCAATCTGGGACGGCTCCTCACCCTGCGCCGCCCCTTCAAAGCCGGACAGATGGAGCTCTTCTTCACCGTCCGGCAATTGGCCTTCGGTCCGGCGGGCATCGTAAAGGCCATCGGGTGGCGCAACGAGCTGGTGGAAAACACCGCCGCTTCTCTGGCTATGGCCCCCGACTTCCTCGCCCCCTTCCAGACCGCCGTCCGGCAGGCGGAGCGCTCCGGAACATTGCCCGGACTGGTCCATGTGGACCTGGACGACGCCGCCGGCGGGTGCTACGACTGGGCCGACGTGAAAGAACTGCTGGCCAAAGAGATCGGCTGGGTGGACGCCCCCGCCAAAGACAAGGGGTTACACACCAGCTGCTCCATTGAAAAATGCAAGGAGTGGTCCCAGTTCTCCCGCTTCCGGGATATGGAGAGCACCATCCTCCCCTTCTCCGCCGTGGAGCTGGCGCTGGCGTCCGGCTCCGGATCGGTGGACCGGGAGACCGCCATCTCCGAGCTGAAGCACCACTCCGGTTTTACCGAGAAGCCCCCCGCCGAGTGGGGGGTTATGGTAGAGGCCCTCCGATAAAGGTTTTGAAAATTTGACACAGTTTCCATCCTTTACTATAATAAAAGGGTATCCATCAAAACGCAGGTTTTGGTCCATTTTTGAGGGAGGGATCTTTGTCATGAAAATCCGCACAGATTTTGTGACCAACTCCAGCAGCAGTTCCTTTGCCGTCATTCACATGGAAAGCCGTGAAATTGCCCGGCTGCTGGAAAAATATCGGAACGCGGATATCCCCTGGACCACGGATTTTACTGTGGAGGGAGACCGGATTCACATCGAAAATAGCGACGATCTCTTTTGCCCTAAAGTCCCCAAAAACGTAGGGGACGTACTGGACGCCCTGCTGGCGCTGCTGGCAGAAGTGGAACTGGACGATACCGGGATGTCGGATTTTCCCGAAGGTTATGTCTATCATCAAGACCAAATCGCTCTGCTGCAGGAGGCCGCTGCAAACCGGCAAAAACTGACCGATTCCATCCAGACCGTGGACTGGCTCACCGGTATCGCAGACTGGGGAAACGAAGACGAGGACGACGAGGGGGAGACCTTCCAATATTGCTACGACCGCAAAAAAGGGATCAGCCAGTACAGCATGGACTGATGCCCGCCAAACGCCGGAAAAATGCAGCAAGACCGGGTCCTCGTAGGAGGACCCGGTCTTGTGTTTCTTTACCGGTGGGGAAGCGATTAGATGCGCTCCTTGATCTTGGCAGCCTTGCCCACGCGGCCACGCAGATAATAGAGCTTCGCGCGGCGAACCTTACCCTTGCGGACCAGCTCGATCTTCTCCACAGCGGGAGCGTGCAGGGGGAAGACCTTCTCCACACCAACGCCGTAGGACACGCGGCGAACGGTGATGCTCTCCTCGATGCCGCCGTGCTTCTTGGCAATGACGGTGCCCTCGAAGACCTGGATACGCTCGCGGTTGCCTTCCTTGACACGGACGTGCACGCGGACGGTGTCGCCCACGTTGGCCACGGGGGCCTCTTCCTTCATATACTTGTCGCTAAAAGCCTTCATCAGATCCATGGATATTTCCTCCTAAGTTTATAGGCGTTCGTACCGGCCATCTCTGCCGTCCCTTTTGCGCATATGGACGGCGGCCGCAGAGGACCACCCTTTATTGAGACTACGGTATTCT
>DXGA01000061.1 GCA_019114165.1 Candidatus Flavonifractor merdipullorum
GACGCCTATTCCACCGGCTCCTCCATCATGCCCCAGAAGAAGAACCCCGACGTGGCCGAGCTGGTGCGCGGCAAGACCGGCCGGGTGTACGGCTCTCTCATCACCCTGCTCACCGTGATGAAGGGTCTCCCGCTGGCCTACAACAAGGACATGCAGGAGGACAAGGAGCCGGTCTTTGACGCCATCGACACCGTGGAGCTGTGCGTGCCGGTCTTCACCGCCATGCTGGATACCCTGACCATCCGGAGCGGCAACATGCGCGCCGCGGCCTCCGGCGGCTTCATCAACGCTACCGACTGCGCCGACTATCTGGTCAAGAAGGGGATGCCCTTCCGGGAGGCCTACATGATCGTGGGCAAGCTGGTCAACTTCTGCATCAAGTCGGGCGAGACGCTGGACACCCTGCCGCTGAAGGATTTCAAGGCGGTGTCCGCGGTGTTTGACGCCGACGTATATCAGGCCCTGGAGCTGAGCACCTGCGTGAACGGCCGTAAGGTCTACGGCGGTCCCGCCAGGGAGAGCGTGCTCCAGCAGATCCAGAACATCAAGGATTTTCTGGCCCAGCGCAGTTAAAGAGAGAAAACGGGGTGTTTCACCATGAGCAAACCCAAGATTTATATTGACGGCCAGGAGGGCACCACCGGCCTTCAGATCCGCCAGCGGCTGAGCGCCCGTCAGGACATCGAGCTGCTCACCATCGACGAGGAAAAACGGAAGGACGTGGAGGAGCGGAAGAAGCTGCTCAATGCGGCGGATATCGTCTTCCTCTGTCTGCCGGACCAGGCGGCCCGGGAGGCGGTGCGTCTCATTGAGAACGACCACACCCGGGTGATCGACGCCTCCACCGCCCACCGGACGGTGAACAGCTGGGCCTACGGCCTGCCGGAGCTGTACCGCTATCCGGTGGAGGTGATCGGCAAGGCCATGCGGGTGGCCAATCCCGGCTGTCACGCCACCGGATTTCTCACCGCTGCCGCGCCGCTGGTGTCGCTGCACATCCTGCCCCCTGATTATCCTCTGACCTGCTATTCCCTCACCGGCTATTCCGGCGGCGGACGCAAGATGATCGGGGAGTACGAGGGCGAAGGGAAGGGGAAGGAGCTGTATGCCCCCCGCATCTACGGCACCGACCTCCATCACAAGCATCTGGCCGAGATGACCAAGTATGCCGGGCTGAATGCGCCCCCCATTTTCTGCCCCATCGTGGACGACTATTACAGCGGCATGGCCACCACCATCATGTTTTATAACAAATATCTCCGCGGCCAGCCCACCGCGGAGGAGATCGCGGTGATTTTGTCCGCCTTCTATGCGGGGCAGAAGCTGATTTCCGTGACCTACGGGCGGGAGCATCCCAAGCTGTCTGCCAACCATCTGGCGGGGACCGACCGGCTGGAGCTGGTGGTCTGCGGCCACGAAGACCAGACCATCGTCACCGCTCTATTTGACAATCTGGGCAAAGGCGCATCGGGCGCGGCAGTGCAGAATATGAATCTGATGCTGGGTCTGGATGAGACCACCGGTCTCAATCTGTAAGCGGCCGGCGCGCAGGAGACCGAAGGAGTTGGAATACATGAAACAGATCACCGGCGGTGTCACCGCCCCCAAGGGGTTTTCGGCGTCTGGCGTTCACTGCGGCGTGAAGACCCACAATACCAGTAAAAAAGACCTGGCCCTCATTCTCTCCCAGCAGGAGTGCACCGTGGCGGCCACTTACACCATGAACCGGGTGAAGGCAGCTCCCATTTATGTCACCATGGACCATCTGGAGGACGGCACGGCCTGGGGCATCGTGGCCAACAGCGGCAACGCCAACGCCTGCGCCCCCATGAGCCATGAGTACGCCGAGCAGATGTGCGTGGCCGCCGCCAAGGCCACCGGCCATCAGCCGTCGGATTTCGTGGTGGCGTCCACCGGCGTCATCGGCCAGACCATCAACATCGGGGCCATTGAAGCGGGCATGCCGGCGGCGGCCGCCGCCCTGAGCAGCGAGGCCTCCGGCTCCGACGCCGCGGCCCACGCCATCATGACCACCGACACCGAGAAAAAGGAGATCGCCCTCACCTGTTCCATCGGCGGCAAGACGGTCACCCTGGGCGCCATCGCCAAGGGCTCCGGCATGATTCACCCCAATATGGGCACCATGCTGTGCTTTATTACCACCGACTGCGCCATCACCCATGAGATGCTGTCCGAAGCCCTCCACGAGGTGGTGCCCCGCACCTTCAACCGGGTGACGGTGGACGGCGACACCTCCACCAATGATATGTGCGTGGTGCTGGCCAACGGCATGGCGGAAAATCCCCTGGTGGAGTGGAAGGACGACAATTACACGGTATTTGTCAAGGCGCTGCGTCAGGTGTGCGAACATCTGGCCCGGTGCATCGCCGGCGACGGCGAAGGAGCCACCCGTCTGGTGACCTGCCGGGTGTGGCAGGCCCGCAGCGAGGAGAGCGCAGAGCGTCTGGCCAAGGCGGTGGTGGGCTCTCCGCTGGTGAAGGCGGCCATGTTCGGCGCCGACGCCAACTGGGGCCGCGTCCTGTGCGCCATGGGCTATTCCAAAGCGCCGTTCCGTCCGGAGTATGTGGACGTGAAGTTCATTTCGGCGGTGGGCGAGGTGCTGGTGTGTAAGGACGGCATGGGGCTCAACTTTGACGAGGAGAGCGCCAAGAGCATCCTCACCCAGGACGAGGTGACCATTGACGTCTGCCTGCATGAGGGCGAGTGGGAGGCCAGCTGCTGGGGCTGCGATCTCACTTACGATTACGTCAAAATCAACGGCGACTATCGCACCTGATGTGCGCAGTGCCAGAATGGAGGAAATGCGAAATGTCTGATTTCCACGTAGAGCAGCGGGCGCAGGTTTTGGCCGAAGCACTGCCCTATATCCAGAAATTTTCCGGCAAAACCATAGTAGTCAAGTATGGCGGCAACGCCATGATCTCCCAGGAGCTGCGACAGGCGGTCATCAGTGACATCATCCTCCTCCATCTGGTGGGGATCCGGGTGGCGGTGGTCCACGGCGGCGGTCCGGAGATCACCGATATGCTCCGCCGGGTGGGCAAGCAGTCCCACTTTGTGGACGGCCTGCGGTATACCGACCTGGAGACCATGGAAATCGTCCAGCAGGTGCTGTGCGGCAAGGTCAATAAAGATCTGGTGGCCACCCTGAACGGTCAGGGCGGCCGGGCGGTGGGCCTGTGCGGCATGGACGCGGGCCTCTTCCAGGCCAAACAGCTGGACGAGAAATACGGCCTGGTGGGTGAGATCACCCAGGTGGACCCGGGCGTGGTGGTGGACAGCCTGAGCAACGGGTATATCCCGGTGGTGTCCACCGTGGCCCAGGGCACCGACGGCCACAGCAGCTATAACATCAACGCCGATACGGCGGCGGCCAAGCTGGCGGTGGCGCTGGGGGCGGAAAAGCTCCTTCTCCTCACCGATGTGCGGGGCCTTCTCCGCGACCCCAAGGACGAAGGGACCCTGATCCCGTCGGTCCGGCTCTCTGATGTGCCCAGTCTGGTGAAGGACGGGGTCATCACCGGCGGCATGATCCCCAAGGTGGAGTGCTGTGTGGAGGCGGTCCGCTCGGGTGTAAGCAACGCCGTCATTCTGGACGGACGCATTCCCCACTCCATCCTCATCGAGCTTTTGAGCGATGAGGGCGTGGGCACCATGCTGTCCTGACCGAGACAGGAGGGAACCAGTATGAATCATCAAGAACTCAAGGCGCTGGACAGCGCCCATACGCTCCAGACCTACGGTCGGTTCGATGTGGACATCGACCACGGCCAGGGGGCTACCCTCTGGGATCTGTCAGGACGCAAGTACATCGACTTTACCTCCGGCATCGGCGTCTGCTCGGTGGGATACGGCAATCCCCGCTGGGCCAAGGCCATCTATGACCAGGCGCTGAAGCTGGGGCACATTTCCAACCTCTTCTATTCCCAGCCCTATGCCAGGCTGGCCGATACCCTCTGTACCCGTACCGGCATGGCGGCGGCCTTTTTCGGCAACTCCGGCGCGGAGGCCAACGAAGGTCTCATCAAGCTGGGCCGCAAGTATTCCTTTGACAAATACGGTCAGGGACGCAGCACTATTATTACCCTGAACAACTCCTTCCACGGCCGCACCATCACCACCCTGACCGCCACCGGACAGGACGTGTTCCACCAGTATTTCTTCCCCTTCATGGAGGGCTTCCGCTACGCCGACGCCAACGATATAGACAGCGTCAAGGCCCAGGATCAGGGCGACGTGTGCGCGGTACTGCTGGAGCTGGTCCAGGGCGAGGGCGGCGTACTTCCCATGGAGCGGAGCTTTGTGGCGGAGCTGGCCAGGCTGTGCGCCGAGAAGGACTGGCTGCTGCTGGTGGACGAGGTGCAGACCGGCGTGGGCCGGACGGGCAGTCTCTTTGCCTTCCAGCAGTACGGCATCCAGCCGGACGGGGTGTCCTTCGCCAAGGGCATCGCCGGCGGCCTGCCCATGGGCGGCTTCCTGGTGAACGAGAAGTGCCGCGGCGTGTTGGGACCGGGCACCCATGCCTCCACCTTTGGCGGCAATCCCGTCTGCTCGGCGGCGGCCTGCACCGTGCTGGATATTCTGGATGAGCAGATGCTGGGGGAAGTGCAGGAAAAGGGCGCTTACCTCCGGGGCCGCATCGACGCCATGGAGAAAAAGAGCATCGGCAAGAGCCGCGGACTGGGCCTGATGGTGGGCGTGGAGGTCAAGGAAGGCTATATCAACAAGCAGCTGGCGGCCAAGCTGATCGACGCGGGCCTGCTGGTGCTGACGGCGGGGCCGGCGCTCCGGCTGCTGCCGCCGCTGACCATCACCAAGGAAGAGCTGGACGAAGGTCTGGCCATCATGGAAAAGACCCTGGAATAAGGGAGTTAAGAGGTGTACTGAAATGAAGAAAGATCTGTTGAAGCTGCTGGACCTGTCCAAGGAGGATATTCTGGAGATCCTCAACACGGCGGACCAGATGAAATACAACCAGAAGCACGGGCTGACCCACAACTATCTGCAGGGCAAGACCCTTGCCATGATTTTTGAAAAGAACTCCACCCGCACCCGCGTCTCCTTTGAAACGGGTATGTTCCAGCTGGGCGGCCATGCCCTCTTCCTCTCCGGCAAGGAGAGCCAGATCGGCCGGGGCGAACCCATCGAGGACACCGCCCGGGTGCTGAGCCGCTACTGTGACGGCATCATGATCCGCACCTACGGCCAGGAAGAGGTGGAGACCCTGGCCAAGTATGCCTCCATCCCGGTCATCAACGGCCTGACCGACTTTGCCCATCCCTGCCAGGTGCTGGCCGACCTGATGACGGTGCGGGAGCACCAGAGCCGTCTGGAGGGTCTGAAGATGTGCTTCATCGGCGACGGCAACAACATGACCAACTCCCTCATCGTGGGCGGCCTGAAGGTGGGCATGGACGTGTCTGTGGCCTGTCCCGAGGGCTACGACCCCGACCCCAAGGTGCTGGAGTTTGCCAAGACGGTGACCGACGCCAAGTTCTCTCTGGTCCGCGACCCCAAGGAAGCGGCGGAGGGAGCCGACGTGGTCTTCACCGACGTGTGGTCCTCCATGGGCCAGGAAGGGGAGGCCCAGAAGCGCCGTCTGGCCTTTGAGGGCATCTACCAGGTCAACGACGCACTGATGGCGGTGACCAACAAGGGCTGCATGGTGCAGCACTGCCTGCCCGCCCACCGGGGGGGGGGAGATCACAGCGGAGGTCTTCGAGGCCCACGCCGACGAGATCTTCGACGAGGCGGAAAACCGTCTCCACGCCCAGAAGGCGGTCATGTATCTCCTGATGGGGGAGAAGGGCAACAACTGATCCCCATCATATAACAGCATAAAACCACGGGAGCGCTGATTGTGATTCAGCGCTCCCGTCAGGCTGTCGATAAAGTGTATTTCTATGATTTATGCTGCAAGTATGCTGCAAGGGCCTCGCAGAGTTCCGCCGTCCGCAGACGGTGGAAGAGGGTCAAATCGTGTTTTCCGGCGGCGTGTACGTCGGAAAACACTCCGCTCAGCCCACAAGCGTACGCGCTTTACGCGTGCGACGCAGGGGGCTGCATCCCCTCGAAAAAATGCTTGCATTTTTGAGAAGCGTGTCGAAGTTTTTCGACACGCAGACGGGAGCGCTGATTGTCATTCAGCGCTCCCGTTTTGTTTATCGCATGGCGCGGCCCATGTCGTTGGCGGCGTTTTTGGCGCCGTCCACCACCGCGTCGCCCGCGTCTTTGATGGCGTCGCCGGTGCTGTCGGCGGCGTCTTTCAGATCGTCGCCCGCCTGCTCCATGTCATCCCCCACGGGGGTCTGCTGGTTTTCATCCACACCGGTACCGGCCCCGCCGTTGAGATCGGCGCTGGCGGTGGGACGGACGGTGGGGGTGGTCTCCGTGGTGGGAGAGCTGCATCCGCTCAGGCCCAGCGTCAAAATCAGCGCTGCCGCCCATAAAATACCAAACCGTTTCATTTCTGATCCTCCTTGCTGAACTGTGTCCCAGTCTCAGGCTGGGAACACACCCTCAGTATGCCCAATTGCCCCGTATTCACGCCCGGCAAAATTTTTTTGAAAAAGGGCTTGCAAAGGGCGGCGTGTTCTGGTATAGTATCAATAGAGATAATGATTACTAATTACATAGAGACAGTGAGGTATGTCATGAACGGGAAACGCTATTCACGGCAGCGTGAGCTCATTTATGAGACGCTCATGCACACCAACGAACACCCCACTGCGGAAATGGTTTATCAATGGCTCAAGCCGGAAAATCCCAGCTTAAGTCTGGGGACGGTCTACCGCAATCTCAACGTACTGGCCGATGAGGGTCGGATTCGCCGCATGGCCTTTCCGGTGGAGCGGTACGACGCCGATCTCCATGCCCATCCCCATTTTCGCTGCGACAAGTGCGGCGCGGTCTACGATATGGATTTTCCATATAATTCGGAGCTGGACCGCCGGGCACTGGAGACTTCCGCCCATCAGGTTGAGGGGCATGAGGTTATTTTCCATGGCGTCTGCGTAAACTGTAAGACGCTGCACTGAAGAAAAACAGCAGGCGGCCGGATACCGCCAAAAAACAAAAGGAAGACTATTATAAGGAGGAAAATTCAAATGGAATTCAAGCTCTACAAGTGTGCTCACTGCGGCAATATCATCTACAAGGTGGTGGACAAGGGCGTGCCCGTCATGTGCTGCGGCCAGAAGATGGAGGAGCTCAAGCCCAACACCACCGACGGCGCCTTTGAGAAGCACGTTCCCGTGGTGGAGAAGAACGCCCACGGCAGCGGCTATTCCGTCACCGTGAAGGTGGGTTCCGTCACCCATCCCATGCTGGAGGAGCATTATATCCCCCTCATTGCCGCTGTGACCGACGATACCGTCACCATCCGGTTCCCCAAGCCCGGCGACGCCCCCGAGCTGAAGACCTTCTCCAAGAGCGGAAAGGTGGAAGCCTACGAGATCTGCAATCTCCACGGTTTCTGGAAGGGCGAGGGCTGATCCCATCCGCACCCGGACAGGGAATAGACTCTGATTCTCACATAAAATATTAAGGAGGCAGTTATTATGGAACTCAAGGGAAGCAAGACCGAAGCCAATCTGTGGAAGGCCTTTGCAGGCGAGAGCATGGCCCGCAACAAGTACACCTACTTCGCCAGCCGCGCCCGTAAGGACGGCTATGAGCAGATCGCGGCCATCTTTGAGGAGACCGCCGGCAACGAGAAGGAGCACGCCAAGCTCTGGTTCAAGGCGCTCAACGGCATCGGCGACACCGCCGCCAACCTGCTGGCTGCCGCCGAAGGCGAGCACGAAGAGTGGACCGACATGTACAAGGAAATGGCCGAGACCGCCCGTGAAGAGGGCTTCCACGCGCTGGCCGACGCCTTTGCTGCCGTGGCCAAGATCGAGAAGAGCCATGAGGAGCGCTATGTGAAGCTGGCCGAGAACCTGACCAACAGCGAGGTCTTCAAGCGCGCCCAGGTGAAGGTGTGGTACTGCCGCAACTGCGGCCATCTGGAGTACGGCACGGAGGCCCCCAAGGTGTGCCCCGTCTGCGCCCATCCCCAGGCCTACTTTGAGCTCAAGGCTGAGAACTACTAAGCCCTTTGACCGGCAGGGCCGGTTTCATCGCCACCGCATCCGTCTCGGGTGCGGTGGTTTTTCTTTGCCAGGAATTTGCGATAAGCAATTCGTATGCCAAAACAAGCTCCTATTGAAAAAAAGAGGATGCCATGCTATAATTATGTGAAAATGCACAGGAATAATGGCGGAAATAAGAGAAGAGATAGCCATTTTTCTTGTAACACAAGAGAAACCGGCAGAATAGGAGCGAAAAACAATGGAATTGGGAATGATGCAGAAACAGGTGCAGACCCTCTCGCCCCTGATGATGCAGTCCATGGAGATCCTCCAGATGGGGACCCAGGAATTGCGGGAATATGTGGAGAAGACGGTGCAGGAGAATCCTGTGCTGGACGCGGAGGAGCGCACGGGGGAGGCCGGGGAGCGGTTCCGTGAATTGGGGCGGCAGCTGGAGTGGCTGGAGAGCAACGACCGGCAAAACGTGTTTTATTATCGCCAGGACGACGAAGACGCCCCGCTGCGGGAGTACGGCGTGGCGGAAAACTGGGAGGAGACGTTATACGGCCACCTGATTTCTCAGATCCAGGGGATGGAACTTTCCGCGTCGGAGCGAAAGGCGGTCACCTTTTTGGCGGAGAGTCTCAACGGCAGCGGCTGGCTGGACGAGCCGATGGAGACGCTGGCCCAGGCGGCGGGCTGCGAAATGGACATGATGGAGAGGGGACTGGAGATATTGCAGCGCCTGGACCCGGCGGGGGTGGGCGCCCGCAATCTGTCGGAGTGTCTGGTGCTCCAGCTCCGGCGTGCCGACCCGGGGGATACGCTGGCGGTGCGGATCGCCCAGGGCTGTCTGGAGCCGCTGGCCCGCAGCCAGTACAGCCTGATCGCCAAGAAGCTGGGAGCGGAGCTGTGCGCGGTGCGTAAGGCCTGCGGCCGGATCCGGGAGCTGAACCCCCGGCCCGGCGCGGGATTTGCCGGACGGGAAGCGCCGTCGTACATCACGCCCGACGTGGTGGTGGTGTGGGAGCACGACCACTTCGAAGTTGTGGCCGACGACCAGGCCCTGCCCACGCTGACTCTGAGCGGGTATTACAGCCGCCTCTTCCGGGAGTGCAAGGAGGCGGAGGTGCAGAGCTATCTCTGCGATAAAGTGCGGCAGGCCAAGTGGGTGATCCGGAGCATCGAGCAGCGGCGCAGCACCCTTTTGGAGTGCGCCCGGTGCATCGTGGAACTTCAGGAGGCGTTCTTCCGGAAAGGGCCGGGCCATCTGGCGCCCATGTCGCTGGCCGACGTGGCCGAGCGGGTGGGGGTCCACGAGTCCACGGTGAGCCGTGCGGTGCGGGAAAAGTACCTGCAATGTGACAAGGGCGTCTATCCGCTGGGCTATTTCTTTTCCCGGCGGCTGGGAGAGGGAAACGACGGCGCCTCTCCGGACGCGGCTAAGGCCATCATCCGCCGGCTCATCGAGGGGGAAGACCGGCGCGCGCCGCTGTCCGACCAGAAGCTGTGCGAGCGCATGGCGGAGGAGGGCTGTGTCATTTCCCGGCGCACAGTGGCCAAATACCGGGAGGAACTGGGAATTCCCAGCACCACCGGCCGGAAGTGTTACGAATAAAGCCGACAGAAAGACAGACAGCGGGGTTTGGACGTTACAGGTCCTGACTCCGCTGTTTTTCGGTGACAGAGGTGGGAAAATGGGATACCATTTATGTTATATTTATGATACAATAGATTTTAGTACAAACCGGCTTGCGCGGATGCAAAGCCGGGGATTTGTTCTGAGAGGTCAAAGCGATGAAACGAACCTTTATTTTACCGGTGCTGCTGGCGGGAGCGCTGATGCTGCTGCCGGGCTGTGTTTCCCACACAGAGGAGAGCCTGTTCCAGCTGCCCAGGGCGCCGGAAGATCTCAATAATCTGATGAGCAAGATCCAGGAAGTCACCAGTCAGGGCGGCGAGCAGACCGCGCCCCTCTCGGGGGAGAACATCCAGAACGTGCAGCTCCAGGATCTCAACGGCGACGGCATCAAGGAAGCGATCGCTTTTTTCCGCATGAACGGGGAAGAAAAGCCGCTGAAAATTTACGTTTATGCCCAGATAGATGAGGAATACCAGGTGCAGACCGTCATTGAGGGCACCGGTACGTCCATCAACTATGTGTCCTATCAGGATCTCAACGGCGACGGCAGCCGGGAGCTGGTGGTCAGCTGGCAGATCAGCACCCAGATCCACGAGCTGGCGGCCTATACGATCCACCAGCGGCAGGCCATTGAGGTGATGAGCGTGACCGATTATACCGACTTCACCATCTGCGACATGGACGGGGACAATGCCCAGGAGATCCTGGTGTTCCGCCTGGAGCCGGAGGGGGAGGGCGCCGCCAACCTGTACGATTTCCGGGACGGCATGATGGAATTGCAGTCCGAAGCCCCCACTTCTTCGGGAATCAAGAGCATTTCCAGCGGCGGCATCCAGAACAGCCACCTCATGGACGGCGAACCGGCGGTCTTTTTGACCTATGATTACGGTACCGACGGCAACGTCAGCATCACGGATATTTTTGCCTGGAAAGAAAACCGCATTCAGAACATCACCCTCAATGAGCAGATGGCCAGCAGCAGCGACACGGTGCTCTTCAACGCCAGCGTAGGCCCCACCGACATTGACCGGGACGGGGTGATGGAGCTGCCCCAGATGGTAGAGGTGAAGGAGTACAAGCAGACCAGTACGGCCTCCAACTTCTGGCTGGTCCGGTGGCGGAAATTTGATTTGGACGGAACGCCCCACCTGCTTTATACGACATATTATAATGACCGGGACGGCTGGTATCTGGAGCTGCCCGAGCGCTGGGTGGGGAAGATTACCCTGTCCCGCAGCGACACCGCCGGCGGCGCGGAACGTGCGGTCATTTTCTATTACTGGGAGGGGGACAACAGCGTGGAACCGGTGCCCTTCCTGGCCATCTGCCGCCTGACGGGAAGCAGCCGTCAGACCCGGGTGGACATCAACGGGCGGTTCCGTCTGGCCGACAGCGGCGGCAGCAATCCGTCCACGGTTTATGCGGCGCAATTTGTGGAAGGCGGCTGGAATTGCGGCCTGGATCAGGAAGACATTATTTCCCGGTTCCACCTCATCGAATCGGACTGGTATTGAAAGGGGTATTCGGAATGAAAAAAGTCCTTGTTTTGGAAGATGAGGCCAATATTCGCAGCTTTGTGGTTATCAACCTGAAGCGGGCGGGCTATGTGACGGTGGAAGCGGAGACCGGCGAGGACGCCCTGCAGCAGCTCAAGCTCAACCCGGATGTGAAGGTGGCCCTGCTGGATATCATGCTGCCCGGCATGGACGGCTTTGAAGTGTGCCGCCGGATCCGGGCCAGCAACAGCCAGATCGGCATCATCATGCTCACCGCCCGCACCCAGGAGATGGACAAGGTGACCGGGCTGATGACGGGGGCGGACGACTATGTCACCAAGCCCTTCTCTCCGGCGGAGCTGACCGCCCGGGTGGACGCCCTTTACCGCCGTGCCGGCGGACCGTCGGCAGAGGACGGCGGGGAGATCAATCAGCCGCCCTTCCTGCTGAACGTGCGCAACCGGACGCTGGAGAAGAACGGCCAGCGCATCAAGCTGACCCAGGTGGAGTATTCCATCGTAAAACTGTTTATGGAGAATCCGGGGAAAGCCCTTTCCCGGGAAGAGATCCTGGATACGGTGTGGGGCAGGGACTACTTCGGCGAGCTGAAGATCGTGGACGTGAATATCCGCCGTCTGCGCATCAAGCTGGAGGACGACGCCACCAACCCGGTGTATATCAATACGGTCTGGGGCTACGGCTACAAGTGGGGCGCCGGTGAGGCCTAAAAAACGGAGAAACCCGCGTCCCCACCGGGGCGCCGAGCAGGAGATGGACCCATGAAAAAAATGAAGAGCATTCGCAAGCGCTGGATCATGAATTCCATCAGCGCGGCCCTGCTCATCGTGCTGTTGGCGGTGACCGCCTTTTCGGTGGCCATGGCCAGTTACTACTATTCCAATATGAGCACCGAGCTGGAGGAGAAGATCAAAATTCCGGTGAGCTATTTCAGCTCCTTCCAGACCCGGGAGGCCTGTTATCAGAACGCGCTGACCTTTGTAAACGACAAATTCCAGGATGAAAAGGAGCAGCTGGATTTCCAGCTGGTGGACACCAACGGGGTAGTGCAGTTTTCCAGTCTGCTGCAAGCCTCCGGCTATGTGGCCGGCACGCCGGACGTGGCCGACGCCCTGGGCCAGGGAGAGAGCGGCACCCCCAGCTTCGGCATCTGGACAGGCAACGACCCCAGCACCAACGAACACATTATGACGGCCTCCTGTCCGGTGGAAGTGGGAGGCAGCGTGGTGGCGGTGGTGCGCCTGGTGACCTCGCTGGAGCGGGTGGACCGCCAGATCTTTGTGGTGGTGGGCCTTTCGCTGCTGGTGGGGGCGCTGATTTTGCTGCTGGTCTATTTCTCCAATCTGTACTTTGTCCGCTCCATCGTGGAGCCGGTGGCCGACGTCACCGAGACGGCCAAGCGCATCGCGGCGGGGAGCTACGGCATCCAGATGGAGAAAAAATTTGATGACGAGGTGGGCAATCTCATCGACGCCATCAACGATATGTCGGAGAAGATCAAGCAGGCCGAACAGATGAAAAACGGCTTTATTTCCTCCGTGTCCCACGAGCTGCGCACCCCGCTCACCGCCATCAACGGCTGGGCGGAAACTATCATGAACGGCGAGGTGCGGGACGCCCAGGACGTGAAGAAGGGCATGAATATCATCGTCAGCGAGGCCCGGCGGCTGACCAACATGGTGGAGGAGCTGCTGGAGTTCTCCCGCATCCAGGACGGCCGGTTCAATCTGTCGGTGGAGCCGGTGGACATCAAGGCGGAGGTGGAGGACGCGGTGTATACCTACCGGGAATTTTTCCGGCGGGAGGGCATCGAGCTGACCCACACCGACTGCGAGGAGGAATTCCCCCTCATGAACGCCGACCCGGAGCGGCTGCGGCAGGTGTTCTGCAACGTGCTGGACAACGCGGCCAAGCACGGCGGCGCGGGCAAGCGGATCGACACGGCCATCCACCGGGAGGGGGACGAGGCGGTCATCACCATCCGGGACTACGGCCCGGGCATTCCGCCGGAGGAGCTGCCCCACGTCAAGACCAAGTTTTATAAAGGAAGCTCCAAGGCCAGAGGAAGCGGCATCGGCCTTGCGGTGTGCGACGAGATCGTCAGCCGCCACATGGGCCGTCTGGAGATCGGCAACGCCGAAGGGGGCGGCTGTATCGTCAGCATCTACCTGCCTCTGGGCAGCCCGTAAAAAACGAACTTATGTTCGAAAAAATGATTGCAATTTGGAGCGGTATCTGCTAGTATATAGGGGACGCGGGAAGCGCGCGTCATCCGGTAAAGAAACGATATAAGGAGAACGTCCACTTATGGCAGAAAAAAATGAAAACGGAACAGGCTGTCCGGCGTTCCGCACCATGATCGGCGGCCAGGCACTGATCGAAGGGATCATGATGCTGGGGCCGGAGAAAAAAGCGGTTGTGGTGCGGCGGAGCGACGGCGGTCTGGAGGAAAAGGTGGAAGACCGGGTCCTCATCAAGGATAAATACCCCATTCTGGGTCTGCCGCTCCTGCGGGGAGTGTTCAACTTTGGCTCTTCGCTGGGCAACGGCGTGAAGGCGCTGATGTTTTCGGCGGAGTTTTACCCCGAAGAGGGGGAAGAGGAGGCGGAGCCCTCCAAATTTGAGCAGTGGCTGGAAGACCGTCTGGGCAGCGAGAAGATGACGTCGGTGGTCATGGCGCTGGCCATGCTGATGGGCGTTGCCTTTTCCATCGCGCTTTTTATTCTGCTGCCCACGGCGCTGGTGGGGCTTTTGTCCATTCCTTTCCCTGATATGCCCATGTGGGTGCGCAATCTGCTGGAGGGCGTGGCCCGGGTGGTGATCTTCACCGCCTATCTGATGCTCTGCTCCAAGACCAAGGATATGCGCCGGGTGTTCCAGTATCACGGCGCCGAGCACAAGACCATTTTCTGTTATGAAAAGGGCCTGCCGCTGACGGTGGAGAATGTACGCAAGCAGCCCTGCCACCATCCCCGCTGCGGCACCAGCTTTTTGTTTGTGGTGATCGTGGCGTCGGTCCTCATTTCCAGCGTGGTCTTTTCCTTCCTGCCCATCACCAACGTGTTTGGGCGGATGGGGATGCATATTTTGCTCCTGCCGGTGGTGGTGAGCCTCACCTACGAGCTCAACCGCTGGGTGGGCGGACACGACAACATCCTCACCCGGGTGCTGACCGCGCCGGGCCTGTGGCTCCAGAACTGGACCACCTTTGAGCCGGACGACAGCATGATCGAGGTGGGCATCCGCTCGCTGGAGCTGGTGCGTCCCGAGGAGACGGGGAAGGACGCCTGGTGATGACCTATCAGGAACTCTATCACGGACTTTGTACCCGTTTGCACCGGGCGGGCATTGAAAACGAGACGTTGGAGGCCCGGGAGCTGCTGTGCAAGGCGGCCCGGCTGAGCCGGGAGCAGTTTTTCCGGGACCGGATGGGAGAGGCTCCTGCGGCGGCTGGCGAAGCGGTGGAAGAGCTGCTCCAGCGCCGCCTCTCGGGGGAACCGCTGGCCTATCTGACGGGGGAGTGGGAATTTTACGGTCTGACCTTACGGGTGAGTCCGTCGGTGCTCATCCCCCGCATCGACACCGAGGTGCTGGCCGACCTGGCCATCACGGAGGGGCGGAAGCTGCCCAAACCGGCGCGGATTCTGGATCTCTGTACCGGCAGCGGCTGCATCGGCCTTTCGGTGACAGCCCATGTACCGGGAAGCGAAGGAATTTTGTGCGACCTCTCGCCGGACGCGCTGGCAGTGGCGGAGGAGAATGTCCGCCGCTGCGGTCTGGAAGACCGGGTGCGCTGCATCCGGGCAGACGCCAGACAGAGGCCGCCGGAGGAACTGGGGCAGTTTGATCTTCTGACCTGTAACCCGCCCTATATCCCGGCGGGTGACATTGCAGGCCTCGACCTGACGGTGCGGGGCTTTGAGCCTCACATGGCGCTGGACGGCGGCGCGGACGGGCTGGATTTTTACCGGGAGATCACCGCCCAATGGAAGAACGTCCTCAAGCCGGGGGGCCTGCTTTTTTATGAAGTGGGCATCGGCCAGGCGGAGGACGTAGGAGCGATCTTAGCGGAAAACGGCTTTTCCGTTCATACCTGCCGGGACACCCAGGACATTGCCCGGGTGGTCTGGGGCAGGAAGCTGCAAGACTGATATTTTAGGAAGGAAGGAACAGGAATGGCGGATAAGAAGAAACCCATTGAAGCCGCGGCCCCTGCCGCGGACAGAAAGAAGGCGCTGGAGACCTGTCTGGCCAACATTGAGAAGACCTACGGCAAGGGTACCGTGATGCGTCTGGGGGAAAACAGCCATGTGGTGGTGGAGGGCATCCCCACCGGTTCTCTGGCGCTGGACATCGCCCTGGGCATCGGCGGCGTGCCCAAGGGCCGTATCATCGAGATCTACGGCCCGGAATCTTCCGGTAAAACCACCCTGGCGCTGCACATCGTGGCGGAAGCCCAGAAGCGGGGGGGCGAGGTGGCCTTCATCGACGCCGAGCACGCCCTGGACCCCACCTATGCCCGGGCGCTGGGTGTGGACATCGACTCCATGCTCATCTCCCAGCCGGACACCGGCGAGCAGGGCCTGGAGATCTGTGAAGCGCTGGTGCGCTCCGGCGCCATCGACGTGGTGGTGGTGGACTCGGTGGCGGCCCTGACCCCCCGGGCGGAGATCGAGGGCGATATGGGCGATTCCCATGTGGGCCTGCTGGCCCGCCTCATGAGCCAGGCGCTGCGCAAGCTGGCCGGCTCCATCTCCAAGACCAACTGTATCGTGATTTTCATCAACCAGCTCCGCGAAAAGGTGGGCGTGGTGTACGGCAACCCGGAGGTGACCACCGGCGGCCGCGCCCTGAAGTTCTATGCCTCGGTGCGCATGGAAGTGCGCCGGGTGGAGGCCCTGAAGAACGGCAGCGAGATCATCGGTAACCGCACCCGGGTGAAGGTGGTCAAGAACAAGGTGGCGCCCCCCTTCCGGGAGGCGGAATTCGACATCATGTACGGCGAGGGCATCTCCCGTCTGGGCGAGCTGGTGGATCTGGGCGTCAAGCTGGATCTGGTGCAGAAGTCGGGCTCCTGGTTCTCCATGGGTGAGCTGCGCCTGGGCCAGGGCAAGGACGCGGTGAAGCAGTATCTGCGGGACAACCCGGAGAAGGCCGACGCTCTGGAGGCGGAGATCCGCAAAAACGCCTATAAGCTCATGAGCAATCAGGCCAAGGCGGCGGCCCGTGCGGCAGGCCGTCCGGTGGATGTGAGCGCCGAGGATTTCGACGACGAACCGGCGGCGGACGAAGATGCGCTTGATTAAACTGGCCCCCTCCCAGCGGGTGGAAGGCCGCTGGCTGGTGCAGCTGGAGAGCGGCGAGCTTCTCCGGGTGGGGGAGAACGAGGTGGTCTCTTTCGCCCTGTACAGCGGGAAGGAGCTGAGCGAAGAAGAGGTAGACGCCCTCCGCGCCGCCGGCCGAGCCTCGGCGGTGAAGGAGAAAGCCCTGTCTCTTCTCTCTGCCCGTCCCATGTCGCGGAAAGAGCTCATCGACAAGCTGACCGCCCGGCCCCGGAACCGGGAGAAGGAACCCCTCACCGACCAGGCGGGGGCGGAAGCGGTGGCCGACCGTCTGGAAGAGCTGGGTTATCTCAACGACGGGGCCTACGCCTCCATGGTGGTGCGCCACTACTCGGCCAAGGGCTACGGACGGCGGCGGCTGCAAGAGGAGTTGTACCGCCACGGGGTACCCCGGGACTACTGGGAGGAGGCGCTGGCCGAAGCGGCTCCGCCGGAAGACGGGGTAGACGCCTTTTTGCGGAAAAAACTCAAGCCCAGCGATCTGGAGGACCGGAAGGCCCTGAAACGGATCACCGACGCGCTGGCCCGGCGGGGCTACCGCTGGGATGAAATTCAGGACGGCCTGCGCCGCTACGGCGCGGAATTGGAATAAAACAACGGATATACTGAGAAAGGAGTTCTTATGGAAACCAGAGAAGCCCTGGCAGGACGCCGCAGCGTCCGACTTTACCGGAAAGACCTCCCCGTATCGCAGGAGGATCTGACCGCCATTCTGGACAGCGCCTGTATGGCGCCCTCCGCCATCAACCTCCAGCACTGGTATTTTGTTGTCCTCCGCAGCGCGGAGGCCATGTCCGACTTCAAGGCCATCATGCGCCGGGTGTCGGACAAGTTCCATCCCATCCTCAAGGACCGTTTTGCCAAGAATCCGGAGACCATCCGGGATACCGAGACCTTTTTGAACTCTCTGGGCGGCGCGCCGGTGTGCATCCTGGCCTTTTTCCTCAAAAATGACTATCCCGACCGGGACGGGGCCATGCAGAGCGTGTCGGCGGCGCTGGAGAATCTGATGCTGGCGGCCTGGGACCGGGGCCTGGGCACCTGCTGGATGTCCGCCCCCCAGCGGATGGGATTTGGGCCGGAGATCCAGGAACGGTTCGCGCCGGGCAAGGGCGAGTTTGTGGCCGCGGTCACCCTAGGCTATCCGGAGAAGGTGGGTCCCATGCCCCGCCGCCGGGAAGGCCGGTACACAATCGTTTGATAAAGTAAGGAGTCATATTCATTTTGAAGGTTGCATTTATTTCTCTTGGGTGTGCCAAGAATCTGGTGAACACCGAACAGATGATGGCGCTGGTGCGGGACGCCGGCCATACCATCACCGCCGAACCGGACGGTGCCGACGTGGCGGTGCTCAACACCTGCGGATTCATTGATTCCGCCAAGAGCGAAGCCATTGACAACATTCTGGAGCTGGGCGCGCTGAAGAAGGAAGGCCGTCTGGGCAAGCTTCTGGTGGCGGGCTGTCTTTCCCAGCGCTATCAGGACGAGATTTTGACCGAGATGCCCGAGGTGGACGGCATCATGGGTACGGGCAGCTATACCGACGTGGTGCCCGCGCTGGAGGCCCTGGCTTCCGGCGACCATCCCCGGTATTTTGGCGATATCCAGCATACCGACGAGGACGGCGAGCGTATCGTCACCACGCCGGACTACACGGCCTATCTGAAAATCGCCGAGGGATGCAGCAACGGCTGCGCCTTCTGCATCATCCCCAAGCTCCGGGGCCGTTACCGCAGCCGCACCATGGACTCGCTGCTCTCCGAGGCCAAGCTGCTGGCCGACCGGGGGGTAAAAGAGCTGATCGTCATCGCCCAGGATATCACCCGCTACGGCGAGGACCTGAAAGACGGCAGCAATCTGGAGACACTGCTCAAGGAGCTGTGCAAGCTGCCCTTCCACTGGATCCGGCTGCACTATCTCTATCCCGAGGCGGTGACCGACAGTCTCATTGCCACCATTGCCAGCCAGCCCAAGATCCTGCACTATCTGGACATTCCCATCCAGCACTGCAACGACCGTATTCTGTCGGCCATGCGCCGCCGCACCAACAAGGCCCAGCTCACCGAACTCTTTGCCAAGCTGCGCGCGGCCATGCCCGACGTGGTGATCCGCACCTCCATCATCTGCGGTCTCCCCGGCGAGGGGGCGGAGGAGTTCGAGGAGCTGTGCGACTTCCTGCGGGAAGCCAAGCTCCAGCGGGCGGGCATTTTCCAGTATTCCCGGGAAGAGGGGACGCTGGCGGCGGCCATGGAGGACCAGGTGGACGACGAGACGGCCAAGCGCCGTGTGGAGCTGCTGGTGGACCTCCAGTCCCGGGTGATGGACGGCTATAATGAGGACCGTCTGGGCTCGGTGATGGAGGTGCTCTGCGAGGGCTTCGACGCGTCGGCGGGCTGTTATGCCGGCCGCACCTATGCCGACTCGGTGGACGTGGACGGCAAGGTCTTCTTCACCGCCGCGGGCGTGATCCCGGCGGGCACATTTGTCAATGTCCGTATCACCGGCACCTCCGACGGGGATCTGACCGGTGAGATCGAGGAGTGAGGGAGCAATCCCCGGAAAGGATGATACCTTTTGAATACCCCAAATAAACTCACGCTGCTGCGTATCCTCATGATCCCGGTCTTTCTGGTGATCCTGTACATGGACTTTCCCTATCATCAGTATGTGGCCCTTGTGGTCTTCATCCTGGCCAGCGCCACCGACTTTGTGGACGGCTACCTGGCCCGGCGGGACCACATGGTGACCGACTTCGGCAAATTCATGGACCCGCTGGCGGATAAAATGCTGGTGATGTCGGCCATGCTGTGGTTTGTGGAAGTGGGCCGGATGCCGGCCTGGGCGCTGCTCATCGTGGTGGTGCGGGAGTTCGCGGTCAGCGGCCTGCGTCTCATCGCGGTGGACAATGGCCGTGTGATCGCCGCGGCCTGGTCGGGCAAGGTAAAGACCTTCTCCACCATGGTTGGCATCTGCCTGATGCTGCTGCCGGTGCCGCCGGTGGTGGATCTCATTGTGGTGGCCGTGATCGTCATAACCACGGTTTACTCCGGCGTGGAGTATTTCATCAAGAATAAGGATGTCATCGACTGGAATCACATCTGATCAAAGAAGGACCTGTTCCGTACCGAGGAACAGGTCCCTTCTTCTTGGGTGACGGTTCCCCTCTGCCGCAGGTGTTTCCCTGTTCTTCTCTGTGAGCCCCGCCGCCCTCGGCGGGGCAATGGTGTACCTTCCACCCTGCGGGGCGCACACTGTGCGCCCCCTACGGAATATTTTGGACATTGATTCGTAGGGGGCGGACACTGTCCGCCCCGTCCGCTCTTCTCACGGCGGGGCAATGGTATACCTTCCGCCCCGCGGCTATGCAAAGCACAAAGGAACAGCCTCTTTCCCCGTCATATTCTTGTCCCAGGGCACATAAGGTAGGGAGAAGAAAAGCGATACGGACGCGGGAGAAGGGAGATCCCTATGGAGACGATGACCTATCAGGAGTGGAGCAGGAAGCGGCAGAGCCGGAGCGCGTCCCCCCGGAAGCGGAAGCGCACCACAGTGGTCACACTGGGGGTGCGGGAGCGCCGGCGGCTGCTGCAGCTGGTGGTGTGTGTGGTGCTGTTCCTGGTGGTCTTGGTGGGGAAGGGGGTCTTTCCCCAGCGGATGGCGGCGGTGAGCCAACGGATTTTGCCGCTGCTCCACGGGGATACAGACTTTGCGGCGGTCTTTTCCGACCTGGGCGCTTCGCTGGAGGAGAGCGGCCCGGTGGGGGAGAGCCTGGTGGATGCCTGCGTGTCGGTGTTTGGGGCGGGAGGCGGCCAGGTGGTGACGGTGGACCGGAGCGGGATGCTGTTGGCGCGGGAGTGCGGCCGGAGCATTGCGGGCATTCCGGCAGAGGGGGCGGCGGCCCGGATTCTGGCGGGACCGGAGGAGGAAGAGGAGCCGTTTGTAAATACATTTGCCGCGCATACTGCCGGGGCAACTGCGGAAACCACGCCCCAGGCGGTGGTGGAAACGGAGCCGGAGGTGGTGAAAGTGGACTATACCGGTCCGGCCCTTCCGGCCAACACCAGCATGGACCAGTATAATCTCCATCTGAGCCAGACGGTGACGCCGGTACTGGGGTGGGTGTCGTCGCCCTTCGGATGGCGGGAACATCCGGTGGACGGGGAGGAGAAGTTCCATAACGGGGTGGATCTGGCGGTGAACACCGGTACCCATGTCCAGGCCTTTGCCGCCGGAACGGTGGATTATATCGGGGACAGTCCCATCTACGGACTGTATCTCCAACTGGACCACGGCGGGGGCGTGACCACCTTTTACGCCCATTGCGATGAACTGCTGGTGCAGCAGGGGCAGAGCGTCACGGCGGGGGAGACGGTAGCCCTTTCGGGGGCCACGGGAAACGCCACCGGTCCCCACCTGCATTTTGAGCTCAAAAAAGACGGGATCCGGCTCAACCCAATTTATTATATCGAGACGGCGGAGGGCTGAGGTTTGACGGGCGTACTCCGTTGGGGGCGTGTGGAGGTAACGGGAGGCTTTTTGCTGCTGGGGGCGCTGCTGATCTATCTGGACCGGTCTGGACTGACGCTGTGGGCGGCGGTGAGCATTTTCTTTCACGAGCTGGGCCATGTTGCGGCGCTGAAGCTGTGGGGCGGACGGGTGGCGCTGGTGCGTCTGAGCTGCGTGGGGGTGGAGCTGCGGCAGGCGGCGGGCGGTCCGGGCAGTCCGCTGGCCAGGGCTGCGGTAGCGCTGGCCGGTCCGCTGGCCAGCGTGGGTCTGGCCTTTGGGGCGGCGGGATTGGGCGAACGGTTTTACCTGCTGGCAGGGCTGAGCCTGGGGCAGGGGGCGTTCAATCTGCTGCCGCTGCCGGTGCTGGACGGAGGCCGGGCGCTGGAAGCGCTGGCGGGACGGCAGGTGAGCGGCGTACTGGCGGCCGTCACAGGACTTCTGCTGATCACCGCGGGAGTCTGTTTGCTGGTCCAATATGAAAACCCCACCTTGCTTCTGACCGGGCTGTGGCTGACCCTTCCTGCGGGGATATGGAAAAGAGAAAAAATTCCTTGCAATTGGGGGAAAGGTGTGATAGAATACCGTAGTCTCAATAAAGGGTGGTCCTCTGCGGCC
>DXGA01000062.1 GCA_019114165.1 Candidatus Flavonifractor merdipullorum
GTACTTCTCCAGCTTGGCGATCTCGCCCAGGTGCTTCATGACTTCCTTCTTGGGCAGCATGTCGAAGGTGCCGTCCTCCTGCATCTTCTTCAGCTGGTTGAGACGCTCCACGCGGCCGCGCATGGTCTTGAAGTTGGTGAGCATGCCGCCCAGCCAACGGGCGTTCACATAGTACATGCCGCAGCGGCCGGCCTCTTCCTTGATGGCTTCCTGAGCCTGCTTCTTGGTGCCCACGAAGAGCAGGGTCTGGCCGTTCTCGCCCAGGGTGCGGACGAAGTTGTAAGCCTCTTCCAGCTTCTTCACGGTCTTCTGCAGGTCGATGATATAGATACCGTTACGCTCGGTGTAGATGTAGGTGGCCATCTTGGGGTTCCACCGACGGGTCTGGTGACCGAAGTGGACACCGGCCTCCAGAAGCTGCTTCATAGAAACGACTGCCATGATAAAATTCCTCCTTTTGTTGTTACCGCCACCGGTCTCATCTTCCCTGCCCACCCTTGCGGGCAACCGGGCATAGAATCAACCGGTGTGTGTAATCATGCTCCGATAGTATATCCTATTTTTCCTCCGGATGCAAGAGTTATTTTTGAAAAAATCCGGTTTTTTCTTCCGCCATGCCCCGGCGGATATACCAGAGGGGAAAGGGCGTGCGGAAGGCCAGCTTTCTCCCGCCGGTGGGGCAGAGGCGGACACAGGCCCCGCACCGGATGCAGCCCTCTCCCCCGGTGGGACAGGCCGCAAGACACCGGCCGCAGTGGATACACCCTTCTCCCTCTTTGGGCGGCGGCGCGCACAGCCACGCCATCCAGCGCTGGGGGATATGAACTCCCGGCGCTTTCAACCGGATTCCCTCCTCTTTCTCCCGGACGGCCCGGTAAAAGTCCTCCAGCGCCGCCCAATCCCACGACGGCGGAGCCTTGGGTATCCCGGGGATGCAATCATAGCAATGGGGACCGGGCAGCGCTGCCGCTCCCACCACCGTTCCCTTTCCCCTCACCGCCCGGGCGCACTCCTCCAGGGCCTGTCCCCGGTTCACGCTGCCGTAAGTGGCGATGAACACCCACCGTTTTGTTCCGGCGGGCACCCGTTCCAGCCAGTCCAGCACCAATTCCGGCGCCCCGTTGGCGTAGACCGGAACAATCAGGGTACAGAGGTCCCCTTCTGCCGGCAAGGGCGCGGCAGAGCGGGCGGCAGGGGTGGTAAGGTCATGGAGCACGACATTGGGGAAGCGTTTTTGCAGTCCTTCCGCCACCGCCCGGCCAGTGCCGGTGGGGGAAAAATACCAGATGCCCTCAGCCACGGTAGGACCGGTAGCCGCCCCGGCTCCTTCTGCCATATCCTCTCCGCCGTTTGCCGCCGAAGAGACGGACCATCAAAAAGACCACCAGCGCCGCCAGCAGCACCACCAGCGCCCACACGATCACGGTCAGCAGCCGGGGATGGGACAGCAGCTCCACCAGATTCCAGCTGTCCGACACCACTTTCCGTCCCTCCGGGGCGCTGTAACGGCTGTCCACCGTACCCATGGACTGGAGATAGTTGGCCAGCGCATACCAGGCCTTCACCTCCGCGCCGTCCTTGTCCGTAATGATGCGGCTTTCCAGATCGGAGAGCGGCGCGCCGTTTTCATCCCGGGGAGTAATGGTCAAAAGGCCGAAGGACTGGGCGTTCACCGCCCCCAGCATCTGCCCCGTGTACAGGTCGGCTACCACCCGGTAAAGTCGGTCATCCGCAATCGCTGCCGTGCTGCCGTCGGGCAGGACCTGGGCGCTGGACGTCACTTTGTCAAATATCATCCGGTGGACGTTGAAGCTCCACTGCATCCCGGAACCGTAGAGCTGGGCCGCCGACATCAGGGGCGTCACCGACGCGTCCACCTCGAAGGCGTCCTTCAGCTCCGCGCCGGTGAGGTACACTGAGACCAGCGGATAGCCCGGGCTCCCGTCCGCTCCGATGCCCAGGGACAAAATATTGAAGGCGTCCGCCGTGGTCACCTTCCCCTGAGGGAGAGAGGCGCGGATCACGCCGGAGGGGACCACCGCGAAATCGACGGGGACATAGTCCGCCCCTTCCGCCTCCTCCACCGTGTGGATATAGGCGTCGGCAATGAGATTGCCCAGAGTATCCTCTTCCTGTACCGCGCCCAGGTCGTTGATGGCGGTGAATGGATAGGGATTATCCGCCAGGACCTGCTGGTAGGTGAGGCCGTAATCCTTCAGATAGGTCTCGCCCACCACCTTCTGGAAGCCGTCCGCCATGGCTTTGATGGCGCTGTCCTCTCTCACGCCGTCATCCAGCGGCACCAGACGGTAGTCCAGCATCTCCAGACCACTGGCGGTCTTCTCCACCGTCAGCACGCCCAGATTTTCCGTATACGGACCGCAGGACACCACCAGCGTATCATTGACCACAATGGGTTCCTCCAGCACCGCGTGGGTGTGGCCCGAGATGATGACGTCGATGCCGTCCACCTTCTTGGCCAGCTCCACATCCTCTCCCTTCCGGTTCTCGGTGCCGCTGTGGGAGAGGCAGACGATATAATCCGGCGCTTCCTGCTCCTTCAGCTCCTGTACCACCCGCTTGGCCGCGTCCACGATGGGCTCCATCTCCATCCCGGACATGGGGGCGCAGGCGTCGGCGTCCTCACCCAGCACGCCGAACACGCCGATGCGCAGACCGTCCCGCTCGATCACGGTATAGTCGGTCACCGGATAGTCGGCCAGCGCCTGAGACACCGCCGCCCCCGCTTCCGGGTCCAGCGGGGTTTTATAGTTGGCCTGGACGATGGCGGGCAGAGGTTCGCCGCTCTCCCTGGCCGCGTTGAGCATATTTGCAAGACCGTCCGCCCGGTAGTCAAACTCATGGTTGCCCAAGGTAGTCACATCATACCCCAGCGCACCCAATGCCCGCAGCTCGGGCG
>DXGA01000063.1 GCA_019114165.1 Candidatus Flavonifractor merdipullorum
GTCCCTCCCTATTCCCAAATCAAATCAGATGCGATATAATAAAATTTGTTTCTTTTTGCCTCTGCGCCGTTACGGAGCGGACACTGGGCCGCCCCCTGCGGCGTACCCTTCACTTTATGTCACCAACAGCTCGTACTATACCCCCGGGAGGGATTCATTTTGAACCAGATCGCGCAAAAAGGCCGTCTCGGCTTCTTCCTTCGCCGTATGCTGGGGCTGGGCTCCGCCATCGTCATCTTTCTCACCGCCGCCCAGCTCTTCGCCCACCGGCACCAGCGTTTTTACCCCGATTACCCCATGGCCGACCTCTCCTCCATTTTGGAGAAGGACCGTCTCTCTGAGGCGGACTATGAGACCCTGTTCCTCCAGACCGGATTGGGCAAAGCCGGCGTGGAGGAACTCCGCTCCCTGGGCGAGGCAGGAGAGCAGCAGATCCTGGACACCCAGGCCGCTTTTTTCGCCAAAACCGCCACCGACTGCGGCTCCCTGGGCCCCACCACCCGGGAAGACCATGTGGTGGATGAAAACGGGAACATCATCTACGGCTGCCCCATGGCGCCCATGGAGGACGGCGACGTCTTTCTGGCCTTCTCCACCCACACCCTGGGCTGGCGGCACGGCCACGCCGGTCTGGTGGTGGACGCCGCCCGGGGCATCACCCTGGAAGCCGTGCTCATCGGCTCCGACTCCGCTACCGCCAACGCGTCCCATTGGTCCTATTACTCCAATTTTATCCACCTGCGTCTCAAAGACATTACCCCCCAGGAGCAGCAGGCCATCGCCGATTATGCCATGGAACACCTCAACGGCATTCCCTATCACCTGACCAGCGGCGTGCTCAGCTGGGAGAAGGCCCCAGACCCCGATTCCCCCGGCTTCGGCGCGCAGTGCGCCTATCTGGTCTGGTACGCCCTCTATCAGGCGGGGTACGACACCGACAGCGACGGCGGACGGATCGTCACCGTGGGCGACCTGGCCGAAAGCCCTCTTTTCGAAATCGTACAGGTATACGGCCTGGATCCCCGCAGCTTTGGCTAAGGTTGCGTCTTTTCTTTCTCGTCCGGATATGATAGGATGATAGAGATTCAAATTTGACTGAAATTCAAATCAGGAGGCATCCGATCTATGACCAGGACCGGTCTTATCACCTTCCATTTCGCCCACCACTACGGCGCACAGCTCCAGGCCTACGCCACCATGCGCGCCATCCAGGGTCTGGGCCACGACTGCGACATCATCGACTTCCGGCTCCCCCACACCACCGCCACCAACCAGCTTTTCAAGCACTCCGGCTCGGTGCGGGACGCCGCCGCCAATACCCACACCGCACTCCACTACGGCGCCTTCAAGGCCCGCTTTGACCGCTTTGAAGCCTTCGTCAATGAGCAGATGAAGCTCAGCCCCCAGCGGTACACCTCCTTTGCCCAGCTCAGGGACAATCCCCCCGACTACGACGTGTACGTCTCGGGCAGCGACCAGATCTGGAACCCCTATATCTACGCCGACAAGCAGTTCGAGCCTGCCTTCCTGTTGGACTTCGTCCGCAAGGGCCGCCGCATTGCCTACGCCCCCAGTCTGGGCACCCCTACTCTGCCCGCCCCCTATGACGAGCAGTTCCGCCAGTATCTGTCCGCCTTTGACGCCCTCTCCGTCCGGGAAAAGAGAGGTCAGGATCTGGTGCGCGCCATCACCGGCCGGGAGGCCCGGGTGGTACTGGACCCCACCCTCCTCCTCACCGGTCAGCAGTGGGGCGAGCTGGCCGTGGCCCCCAAGTATCAGGATTATATCCTCTGCTACTTCGTCTCCGACCCCGGCGAGGCCGCCGCTTACGCGCTGGCCCTCTCCGAAAAGACCGGACTGCCCATCGTGCAGCTGGCCGGCGCGCGGCGCAAGATCCCCGGCGCGAAGGAGATCGTCTTTGACGCCGGTCCCAGAGAGTTTTTGGGCCTCTTCCAGCACGCGTCCTACGTCTGCACCAACTCCTTCCACGGCGCGGTCTTCTCCGTCCAGTTCGACCGCCCCTTCTTTACCTCCATGTCCCCCAAGGAGCGGGCCGAGCCCACCTATTCCCGCATCTATTCTCTCCTCTCCCGGCTGGGCTGCGCCGAGCGCATCGTGGGTCTGGACTCCACCGCCTCCATCGACGCGCCCATGGATTACGAGGCGGTCCACCGCAACCTGGACGCCGCCCGGGCCGACTCCCTGGCCTACCTCAAGGCCGCGGTGGAGGGCGCCGAGCTGCCTCCCATGCCCGAACTGCCGGACCCCCCAAAAAAGCCCGTCCTCTGCAAGGAGGCCGACTGCACCGGCTGCACCGCCTGCGCCTCCGTCTGCCCGGTGGGGGCCATCTCCATGGAGGCCGATCACGAGGGCTTCCTGCGCCCTGTCGTGTCCGACGCCTGCGTCCTCTGCCATAAGTGCGAGCAGACCTGCCCCATCCTCCGGCCCCAGGTGAAGGGACCCTCTCCCGACTGCGCCCACGCCGTGTGGAACAAGGACGAGGCGGAGCGGGTGGCGTCCTCCTCCGGCGGTTTCTTCTCCATCCTGGCCCGCCATGTGCTGGATCAGGGCGGCGCTGTCTTCGGCACCGTGCTGGATGAAAATATGCACGCCCGCCACGTCTGCGCCCGCTCGGAAGAGGAGCTGGCCCCCATGCGCGGCTCCAAGTACGTCCAGAGCGATTTGGGCGACTCCTTCCGCCAGATCAAGACCCTGCTGGACAACGGCACCCCCGTTCTTTTCAGCGGCGTACCCTGTCAGGTGGACGGCCTTTTGCAGGCCGTGGGCCGCGACCGGGACAACCTCATCACCTGCGATCTGGTGTGCCACGGCGTGCCCTCTCCCGCCGTCTTCCGGGGCTTCCTGGATGCTCTGGAAAAGAAGTACGGCTCCAAGGCCGTGTCGGTCCGCTTCAAGGACAAGTCCCACGGCTGGTCCCACCCCTGGTTCACCGTCACCTTTGCCGACGGTCAGGTCTATACCCAGGACTTCAACCTCACCACCTACGGCCGGGGCTTCGGCATGCAGCTCTTCCTCCGTCCCGCCTGCGCCCGCTGCCAGTACACCAACACCAGCCGCCCCGCCGACTTTACTCTGGCCGACTTCTGGGGTCTGGACGAAAAGGTCTCCCTCCCCGTGGAGCGGGACAAGGGCGTTTCCATGGTGATGGTCAACTCCGCCAAGGGACAGGCCCTCTTTGACGCCCTCTCCTCCCAGTTCGGGCAGGTGGAGCGCCCCCTCAGCGAGGCCGTCACCGGCAACCCCCGGCTGGCTTCGCCCCTCACCGCCAACTCCAGGCGGGGTGCCTTCTTCGCCTCCCTGGCCGCAAGAGGATACCAGAAAACCGAGGATCAGTATATGGCCCTTCCCCCCCTCCACTACCGCGCCGCCGCCAAGATCCTCACCCCCGGCATGAAAAACGCCATCCGCAAGATCCTGAAATAATAAAAAATTTACAGTTTATTCGGGAAATTTCTCCCCCCTTCTGCTAAGATGGGGTGTACACTCATCTTACCAACCATTCGGGAGGTCTTTGATCTTGAAATCGTTCGACACACTGCTCAGCCGGTTCTGCTACAAGCACCCCCGGTTCGGCATCCCCAATCTCATGACCGTCATCGTGGCGGGCACGGTGCTGGTCTATTTGCTGGATATGTTCAGCACCACCATCCTCTTTTCCGATCTGCTCGTCTTCTCCCCCGCTCTCATCCTTCAGGGGCAGGTCTGGCGTCTCTTTACCTTCCTCTTTATCCCTGACAGCAGCTACCTCCTCCTCCTGGCCCTGAGCCTCTACTTCTATTGGCTCATCGGAAACGTGCTGGAACAGCAGTGGGGTACGGCGAAGTTCAACTTCTACTACTTTTTGGGAGTAGTGCTCAACATCATCCTTGGCTTTGTCTCCTACGCTCTGGGGGGCAGCGGCGAGGTAAGCATGACCTACGTCAACCTCTCCCTCTTCTTCGCCTTCGCCACCCTCTACCCCGATATGCAGGTCTACATTTTCTTCATCCTGCCCGTCAAGGTCAAGTGGCTGGCCTGGCTGGATGCCGCCCTCTTCCTGTGGATGGTGGTCAGCAGCCTCATTGCCCTCAACTTCCTGGGCGCGTTGATGCCCATCATCGCCCTGCTCAACTACCTGCTCTTCTTCTGGTCCGATCTGGCCGACTCGGTCCGCCGTATGGCCGGACGGGCCGCCCATCAGACCTCCCGGCAGACCATCAACTTCAAGAAAGCCGCCCGGCAGGCCCAGCAGCACAAGGGATACATCCACAAGTGCGCCGTGTGCGGCAAGACCGACACCGATTACCCCGATATGGAGTTCCGTTACTGCTCCAAGTGCAACGGTTACTATTGCTACTGCAAAGACCATATCAACGATCACGTCCACATCCAGTAAAAAACGAGGCCAGGACTCCTTGCGGAGTACCTGGCCTTGTTTGCGTTTTACCAACCTTTTTTACTGCTTCCGCCCGTCAGACGCTGTAAAATACGTACTGGGGAAAACTCTGTCCGGGATGATTGCTGGGCGATTCCAGCACCACTTCCCTCCCCTCCCGGCGCACATATATGGAGCCTCCGCCCCAGCTGATACTGTCCGGTATCCCCGCGATCTGATCCAGCGCGATCAGAAGCTGAGTCGCTGTCACGCCGCCGGGCACCAGTCCCAGATAAGCCGCCCCTTCCGGCACTGCAATGCACACATAGGTGCCAGAGTCATCCACCGCCCCCGACGAAATGGTATGCAGACCGCCGGAAATGTCGGACACCAGCGCCCCGTATCCGTCCAGCGTGGTCTCCTCCGGCACCGAAACGCCCTTGCCTTCCAGCGCCGCTTTCAGGTCCTCCTTGGCCTTTTGCAGCCGGGACAGCTCACTTTGAATGCTCATAGGCTCCCTCCTCAGATGGCCGCCAGCGCCGTTTCGATGTCGCCCGTCAGCTGCACCTTGCCCGTCCCGGCGTGATAGCCAGCCGGAATGGTATAGCTCACGGTGTTCAGCCCGTCGATGGAGGCCGACACCGCCCCGTTGTTGGGCATGGCGCCCGCCGTCTCGCTGCCGTCAGCGGCCACAAAGATCCGGTTGGCCAGCACCTCCCCCGCCCGGGCCGTCACGCCGGACACATCGGCGTAATTGGCCGGGATCGGCTCCACCGTCACCCGGGAGAGCGCGTCGTAGCCCTGATCCGCCGTCACCAGCTGGCGGGACTTGGTGGGCGTCACCGTTTTTTCCTGCAAAATGCTCTCCTCGCCGGTGTAGCTTCCCGCTACCCCCAGCAGCATCACCCCCAATTTGATATTCTCCGGCCGGAGCTTCTCCCGCTCCACCGGCGCAATGGACACCGTTCCCTGTCCGTTGTGGTAGCCCGCCGGGATACCGCAGCGCTCCTCCGCCGCGGAAATGGTCCCGCTGACCCCGCCCCGGTTTTCCATCCCTTCCACCGCCGACACGCAGTCGGCCAGCGTGGCCGTGGACTGGGCCAGTCCCAGCGCCACCAGCTTGGTGCGCAGCGCCCCGCGCAGACCCTGGAGCCGCATGATCTCGCTCTGAATGCTCATCCTTCCACTCCTCTCACAGCGCCCTCAGCAGGCTCTCAATGTTGCCGATCTCCACATACACCGCCGCCGACGTCACCGGTTTGGTGTTGTCTTCCTCCACCTGTTCCGCCGCGTCCACCGAAAGTACGCCGTTTTCCATCTTCAGCCCGTTCCCCACCCGGAACCCGCCTGTTCCGGCGGGCAGCGGGAAAAGGCTT
The DNA here is from genome assembly GCA_019114165.1 of Candidatus Flavonifractor merdipullorum. GTDB lineage: Bacteria > Bacillota > Clostridia > Oscillospirales > Oscillospiraceae > Pseudoflavonifractor_A > Pseudoflavonifractor_A merdipullorum. The sequence goes on from DXGA01000063.1 coordinate 5,752, forward strand.
TCCACATACCGTCCACTCTCCAGATCCCACACTTCCCAGAACCCGTTTCCGCCGGGAATGGGCGGGTGGGCGTTGAGGGAAATCAGCCGGGCTTCCGCCTGTCCAAAGGCGGTGGGCAGCTCCGGCCACGTCCCGTCCCCCGAAAGAGAGGGCGGGATGTACACCGTGGCCACGTTGGTGTGGCGCACACAGTCGCTGTCCGCCCGGGCCACCCCCATCAGCTGGATGCGATAATAGCCGCCCACCGCCAGGAAGGCACGGGTCAGCTCCACGCCGATCCCCTCTTCCACACGCGCAAGGGAGATCTCATCGTATCGGTCCCCTTCCGCCAGTACCTTCAGATACCAGTCGTACCCCTCCGGGATGTCGCCGGTGATCACCAGCCATCCCGTCCGGTTGTCATACTGCCGCGCCAGCGGTCTCCCGCCCGGTTCCACCGTCAGCGCCCAATTCCTCAGTTCAATCACGCCGTCTCTCCCTTCCTGTCCGCAGACCTGTTCTTCTTCCGTCTCCTGATTTTTATCACCTCCTGCGATTTATCCGCCATCGCACTTTTATCATATATCATATATTGTGATATGTCAACCTTATTTATCAAGAAAATTGATAAATTCTTGACAGGTGCTGAGAAGGGTTGTACCATCATATCACAGGAGGTGATATTTTGAACCGCATCAAGGAATTACGGGCGTCCTGCGGGATGCGCCAGGCCGAGCTGGCCCAGGCTCTGCACTGTAAGCAAAATACCGTCTCCAACTGGGAGACCGGCCGCAGCGCTCCCCCGCTGGAGGCGCTGGAAGCCATGTCAAAGCTGTTCGGCGTATCCATCGACTACATTCTGGGCGGAGCCGACCAGCCTCAGACGCGGACCATCAGTGACGACGACATCAAATTTGCCCTGTGGGGCACCCGGGAGATCGACGACGATGTGTTGGAGCAAGTCAGAGCCTTTGCCAAATTCGCAAGAGAAAATCGAAAAAATCCGTGACGTGGTCCAGCTCTATACCTACGCCGAACAGCAGGATTACGACGTCTACTGGTATGATTTCGGCCCCGGCGGACTGGAGAGCCTTTCGGTGATGGAGCTGTCGGACGGAAAATGCTACATCGCTCTGGACCCCTTCAAGTTTTCCTCCAACGCAGACGAGCTGGTCAAAGGGCTCCACGAGCTGGGCCACTGCGACAGCGGCGCGTTCTATAACCAGTACGCCGCCTGCGACGTGCGCCAAAAGCACGAAAACCGGGCCGATAAACGGGCCATCGCCCTGTCTATCTCCCGGGAAGACCTGGATCACGCCGTGGCACAGGGCTTTACCGAGGTCTGGTCCCTGGCCGAGTACTTCGGCGTCACCGAGCCGTTTATGAAAAAGACCCTGTGCTGGTATCTCCATGGCAATCTGGCGGTGGATCTCTACCTCTGAAAAAACGGAAATCCTTTCCTGTTCCCCTCTTGACTTTAACAGTAAAAAGTGGTAGAGTGTAGCCAATCCAGTCAACGCCATGACGGAGCCAAGTAAGTCCCCGTCCGCCGTTTCAGAGACCTGCCGGTCGGTGTGAGGCAGGAGCGGCCCGGCGACCCAATACCCTCCCGAGCGGCCCGCTCAAAAGACGTGCAAACGTCCCAGTAGGCGGCGACGGGTGCGCCCGATATCGCGCCAGGACGTCCTTTTCTGCGCGTCCGTCGAGGCCGCAATGCGCGGTAAACTGAGGTGGTACCACGGGTTTTTTCTCGTCCTCTGCAAGTCAATCACTTGCGGAGGACGTTTTTTTATCCGTGCCAACAGGAAGGAGTTTTCAAATCATGGTCATCACGGAATTCCTTGAGCGAAACGCACGTCTCTACCGGGATGAGGTCGCACTGGTGGAGATCAACCCTTCCCACGAGCGGGACAAGGCCAAGACCTGGCGGGAATTCAGCCTCATCGAGCGCAGCCGCCCCGATGAGCCCTACCGCCGTGAGATCACCTGGGGGCAGTTCGACAAAAAAGCCAATCGCTTTGCCAATCTTCTCCTCAGCCGGGGACTCAAGCGGGGCACCAAGGTGGGCATTCTCCTGATGAACTGCCTGGAGTGGCTCCCCATCTACTTCGGCATCCTCAAGGCCGGCTGTCTGGCCGTCCCCCTCAATTTCCGCTATTCCTCCGATGAGATCCGCTACTGTCTGGATCTGGCCGACGTGGAGGCCCTGGTCTTCGGGCCGGAGTTCATCGACCGGCTGGAGCCCGTCCTTCCCGACCTGGCCCGGGTCAGGCAGTGGTTCTATGTGGGCAAGCGCATCCCCGAATGGGCCGAGTCCTACCGGGAACTGGTGGGGTACTGCTCGCTGGAAGCGCCCCCCGTCCATCTGGAGCCCCACGACCTGGCCGCCATCTATTTCTCCTCCGGCACCACCGGCTTCCCCAAGGCCATCCTCCACAACCACCGGGCCCTCTTCGGGGCCTGCCTCACCGAGCAGCGCCACCACGGCCAGACCCATGAGGACGTCTTCCTCTGCATTCCGCCCCTCTACCACACCGGCGCGAAAATGCACTGGTTCGGCTCTCTGGCCTCGGGCAGCCGGGCGGTCCTCCTGCGGGGCGTCTCCCCCGAGTGGATCCTTCGCACCGTTACCGAGGAAAAATGCTCCATCGTCTGGTTGCTGGTCCCCTGGGCCCAGGATATCCTGGACGCCATCGACAGCGGGCGCATCCATCTGGAGGACTACTACCTGGACCAGTGGCGGCTCATGCACATCGGCGCCCAGCCGGTGCCCCCCAGCCTCATCCACCGCTGGAAGGCCTACTTCCCCAACCACCAGTACGACACCAATTACGGCCTTTCCGAGTCCATCGGCCCCGGCTGCGTCCATCTGGGGGTGGAAAACATCGACAAAGTGGGGGCCATCGGCAAGCCGGGCTATCTGTGGATGGCCAAAATCGTGGACGAACAGGGCAACGACGTCCCCCGGGGACAGGTGGGCGAGCTGGCCGTCCGGGGGCCCGGCGTGATGCTGGGCTACTACAAAAACCCCGCCGCCACCGAAGAGGTCCTGAAGGGCGAATGGCTGTACACCGGCGACATGGCCCAGGTGGATGAGGACGGATTCATCTACCTGGTGGACCGGAAAAAAGACGTGGTCATCTCGGGCGGCGAAAACCTCTACCCCGTCCAGATCGAGGACTTTCTCCGCCGTTACGCCAAGATCAAGGACGTGGCCGTCATCGGTCTCCCCGACCCCCGGCTGGGCGAGATCGCCGCCGCCATCATCGAGATCAAAGAGGGGATGTCCTGCACCCAGGAGGAAATCGACGCCTTCTGTCAGGAACTGCCCCGCTATAAGCGCCCCCGCAAGATCATCTTTGACCATGTCCCCCGCAATCCAACCGGCAAGATCGAAAAGCCCGCGTTGAGAGAGAAATACTGCCACGGCCGTCTGGTGGAGGTCCAGATCACCAACTGACCCGCCGTCAATCCATCCTTTGGAGGTCCTACCTATGGGAGATATGTGCATCAAGCTCGTTTTGCTCTTCGTCTTCTTCGCCGTGATGGTGGGCATCGGCTTTTACTGCCGCCGCCACGCCGCCGACGTCAGCGGTTTTGTGCTGGGCGGCCGGTCGGTGGGGCCGTGGCTCACCGCCTTCGCCTACGGCACCAGCTATTTCTCCGCCGTGGTCTTTGTGGGCTACGCCGGACAGTTTGGGTGGAAATACGGCATCGCCGCCACCTGGGCCGGGCTGGGCAACGCCTTTTTGGGCTCGCTGCTGGCCTGGGCCGTGCTGGGACGGCGCACCCGGGTCATGACCCAGCACCTGGACAGCGCCACCATGCCGGAGTTCTTCGGCAAGCGCTTTGACAGCCGCGCCCTCAAGCTGGCCGCTTCGGCGGTGACCTTCCTCTTCCTCATCCCCTACACCGCCTCCCTCTACAACGGACTCTCCCGTCTCTTCGGTATGGCCTTCTCCATCGACTACGCGGTGTGCGTCATTGTGATGGCCGTCCTCACCGGCGTGTATGTCATCGCCGGCGGCTACATGGCCACCGCCATCAACGACTTCATTCAGGGCATCATCATGCTCTTCGGCATCTGCGCCGTCATCGCCGCCGTGCTCAAACGTCAGGGGGGCTTTATGGCCGCGCTGGACAGTCTGGCCCGGGTCACCGACCCCGCCGTCACCACCACCCCCGGCGTCTTTGCCTCTTTCTTCGGCCCCGATCCCCTCAATCTGCTGGGTGTGGTGCTCCTTACCAGTCTGGGCACCTGGGGTCTGCCCCAGATGGTGCAGAAATTTTACGCCATCAAAAGCGAAAAATCCATCAACACCGGCATGGTCATCTCCACCGCCTTTGCCGTTATCGTCTCCGGCGGATGCTACTTTCTGGGCGGCTTCGGACGGCTCTTCTCCGGTCAGGTGGATGTGACGGCCCAGGGCTACGACGCCATCATCCCCACCATGCTCTCCGGCCTGCCCGCCGTCCTCATTGCCGTGGTGGTCATTCTGGTGCTCTCCGCCTCCATGTCCACCCTCTCCTCCCTGGTGCTGGCCTCCTCCTCCACCCTCACCCTGGACTTCTTGAAGGAGACCTTCTTCCCCCATATGGACGACAAGCAAAAACTCCGCTGGATGCGGGGGCTGGTGGTGGTCTTCATCGCCATCAGCGTGGTGCTGGCCATTGTGCAGTACCGCTCCAACCTCACCTTTATCGCCCAGCTGATGGGCATCTCCTGGGGCGCGCTGGCCGGGTCCTTTCTGGCCCCCTTCCTTTACGGGCTTTACTGGAAGAAGACCACCAAGGCCGCCTGCGCGGTGTGCTTTTTCTTCTCCAGCGCATGGATGGTGGCCAATATTTTTGTGGGAAAGTCCTTCCCCGCCGTCCTCCAGTCTCCCATCAACTGCGGCGCGTTCTGTATGCTGGCCGGACTGATTCTGGTTCCGGTGGTCAGTCTCTTCACCCAGCCCCCCGCCAAAAAACGGGTGGAAGAGATCTTCTCCTGCTATGAGCAGACCATCACCGTCACCGTCAAGGAGTCCATCGGCCGCCCGGCCCCTTCCAAAAAAGCCACAAAAAGGCGTTGACTTTACTTCGAAAAAGTGTTAAAGTTGTTGTAATCAATCGCCAACGCGATGATGGAAACCAGTAGGGACTCCTTCCCTCGGCCAGAGAGCTGCCGGACGGTGCGAGACAGCGTGGGAGCGGTCCTGAATTCCTTCCTGAGCGGCCTGCCCAACGGCTTCTGCCCCAGTAAGCAGCGACGGGTGCGCCCGATACCGCGCCTGGGACAGCTCCGCTGTCCCATGAGGCCGCGCCGCGGCAAACTGAGGTGGTACCACGGGATTTTCTCGTCCTCTGCAAGAAGTTTTCTTCTTGCAGAGGGCGTTTTTCTTTGTCCTGCTGGTCTTTTCTGCAAAATACAAATCGAAAAGAAGGTGTTATGTAATGTCATACGAGTATGGTTCCGTGAAGGTAACGGTGGAAGCCAGGCCGGAAAACATGAGCAAAGCGCTGGACTTTCTCAAAGCCGTAAAGCCTGCCTACGACCAAGAGATGCTGAGCTTTTTCATTCAGGATTGGGAGCGCGCCATGGCCAGCGCTGCACCCGCCCCCGCAGGCCGGAGCAAGTTCGTCATTGACGAGTTTTACGATTCCACCTATCCGGTGGTCTATGGGCTCTATGAACTGGGGAAGGCGATCCCTGACCTGAAACTTCGGGTGACAATGAAAATTGCCAATTCGGTCTCAGATATCAAATGTACCATGACCATGGAAAACAAGCTGGGACAGACCCAGTGGGCTTCTGTAACACGCAGCTGGACCATGCAGGAGATTCTGGACTTCAACCGTTTGGATGCGTGATTGGAACAAAGGAGGAAATACACCATGAAAATGCTGATGCTCGGCAACGAAGCCGTGGCCCGCGGTCTCTACGAGGCCGGCTGCGCCGTTGTCTCCAGTTACCCCGGAACTCCCAGCACGGAAATCACCGAGGCCGTGGCCAAATTCCCCGAGGTCTACGCCGAATGGGCCCCCAATGAAAAGGTGGCCATGGAGACCGCCTTCGGCGCTTCTCTGGCGGGTAAGCGCGCCTTCTGCGGCATGAAGCACGTGGGTCTTAACGTGGCCGCCGATCCCCTCTTCACCCTGTCCTACACCGGCGTCAACGGCGGTTTGGTCATCGCCGTGGCCGACGACGCGGGCATGCACTCCTCTCAGAACGAGCAGGACTCCCGCCACTACGCCCGGGCCGCCAAGCTCCCCATGCTGGAGCCCGCCGACTCCGCCGAGGGTCTGGCCTTCGCCAAGCTGGCCTATGAGCTCTCCGAGCAGTTCGACACCCCGGTGCTCCTCAAAATGTGCACCCGCATCGCCCACTCCCAGAGCGTGGTGGAGACCGGCCAGCGCATCACGCCCCCGGAAAAACCCTATGTGAAAAACGGACCCAAGTACATCATGATGCCCGGCAACGCCAAGCGCCGCCACCCCGTGGTGGAGGAGCGCACCCGCGCCCTCATGGACTGGGCCGAGACCGCGGATATCAACCGCATCGAGGACGGCCCCGACAAGTCCATGGGTATCCTCACCTCCTCCACCAGCTACCAGTATGTGAAGGAAGTGCTGGGCGACACCTATCCCGTTTTGAAGCTGGGCATGGTATGGCCCCTCCCCGTGGAAAAGCTCCGCTCCTTTGCCGCCGGCGTGGACAAGCTGGTGGTGGTGGAGGAACTGGACGGTTTCCTGGAAGCCTGGTGCCGGGAGATCGGCCTGGAGGTGGAGGGCAAATCCCTCTTCTCCGCCATTGACGAGCTGAGCCAGAATCTGGTGGCCGCTCCCCTGGGCAAGGCCCCCGACGCGGGCGTCAAGCTGGACGCCGCCATTCCGCCCCGTCCCCCAGTCATGTGTGCCGGATGCCCCCACCGCGGCCTTTTCTACACCCTCAACAAGCTGAAACTCACCGTGCTGGGCGACATCGGCTGTTATACCCTGGGCGCGGTGCCCCCTCTGGCCGCCATCGACTCCACCCTCTGCATGGGCGCTTCGTTCTCCGGCATCCACGGCTTCCTCAAGGCCGGCGGCGACCCCAAAAAGACCGTGGCCGTCATCGGTGACTCCACCTTCATGCACTCCGGCATGACGGGCCTGGTCAACATCGCCTACAACGAGTCCCCCGCCACCGTCATCATTCTGGATAACTCCATCACCGGCATGACCGGACATCAGCAGAATCCCACCACCGGCTTTAACCTCAAGGGCGACCCCTGCACCAAGATCGATCTGGAAACCCTCTGCCGCTCGGTGGGCATCCGCCGGGTGCGGGTGGTGGATCCCTACAACCTGAAGGAGTGCGAGACCGCCATCAAGGAAGAGCTGGAAGCCGACGAGGCTTCGGTCGTCATCTCCCGCCGCCCCTGCGCCCTCCTCAAGTACGTCAAGCACAAAAAGCCCCTCACCGTGGACCCGTCCAAGTGCGTGGGCTGCAAGTCCTGCATGAAGATCGGCTGCCCCGCCATCGCCATCGTGGACGGCAAGGCCACCGTGGACGCCACCCTCTGTGTGGGCTGCGGCGTGTGTCAGCAGCTTTGTAAATTCGACGCCCTCCAGGGCCATGAGGAGGTTTAACTGCCATGAAAACGAAAAACATCATGATCGTGGGCGTGGGCGGTCAGGGCTCCCTCCTGGCCAGTAAGCTGCTGGGACGGCTCCTGCTGGACCAGGGCTACGACGTCAAGGTCTCCGAAGTACACGGCATGAGCCAGCGGGGCGGCAGCGTGGTCACCTACGTCCGCTTCGGCGATCAGGTCTACTCCCCCATCATCGACAAGGGCGAGGCCGATTTCATCGTCTCTTTCGAGCTTCTGGAAGCCGCCCGGTGGACCGAATACCTCCAGCCCGGCGGTCACATCGTCACCAACACCCAGCAGATCAACCCCATGCCCGTCATCACCGGCGCGGCCTCCTATCCCGCCGGTCTGGCGGCGGAGATGGCGGAAAAGGGCATCTCCGTGGACGCCTTCGACGCCCTCTCCCTGGCCGTACAGGCCGGAAGCCCCAAGGCCGTCAATCTGGTCCTCATGGGCCGCCTCTCCCGCAGCTTCGACTTCACCGAGGAACAGTGGATGGACGCCATCCAGAAGAGTGTCCCCGAAAAATTCCTGGAGATGAACCGGACGGCCTTCCGCCTGGGCCGCGACGCGTAACCGCGCCTCATCTCCATTCAGAAAGGAACGACCGCAGCCATGGAACGTTACTATCAGCCCGAGATCGAATGCGCCAGCCGGGAGCAGATCCTGGCCTGGCAGAACGAGCGTCTGGTCCAGCAAGTCCGCAACGTGTGGGACAACGTCCCCTATTACCGCGCCAAAATGGAGGCCAAAGGTCTGACCCCCGACGACATCAAAGGCGTGGAAGACCTCCACAAGCTCCCCTTTGTCACCAAGGATGACCTGCGTCAGGCTTACCCCTACGGCCTGGTGGCCCGCCCCCTCAAGGACTGCGTCCGCATCCAGTCCACCTCCGGCACCACCGGCAAACGGGTGGTGGCCTTCTACACCCAGCACGACATCGACCTCTGGGAGGACTGCTGCGCCCGGGCCATCACCGCCGCCGGCGGCACCAACGAGGACGTATGTCAGGTCTCCTACGGCTACGGACTTTTTACCGGCGGTCCCGGGCTCAACGGCGGTTCCCACAAGGTGGGCTGTCTCACCATCCCCACCTCCTCGGGCAACACCGAGCGGCAGATCATGTTCATCCGCGATCTCAACGCCACCATTCTCTGCTGCACCCCCTCCTACGCCGCCTACCTGGGCGAGTCCATGAAGGAAATGGGCCTCTCCCCCGATGAGATCCCCCTGAAAGCCGGTATTTTCGGCGCCGAGGCCTGGAGCGAGGAGATGCGGCAGGACATCCAGAACACCCTGGGCATCAAGGCCTATGACATCTACGGCCTTACCGAGCTGTCCGGTCCCGGCGTGGCCTTCGAGTGCTCCGCCCAGTCCGGTATGCACATCAACGAGGACCACTTCATCGCCGAGATCATCGACCCTGACACCGGCGAGGTCCTCCCAGACGGCGCCCAGGGCGAGCTGGTCTTCACCTCCATCACCAAGGAGGCCTTCCCCCTCCTCCGCTACCGTACCCGGGATATCTGCGTCCTCAGCCGTGAGAAATGCTCCTGCGGCCGTACCCACGTCAAAATGTGCAAGCCCAGAGGGAGAAGCGACGATATGCTCATCATCAAGGGCGTCAACGTCTTTCCGTCCCAGATCGAGACCGTCCTGCTGGGCCAGAGCTTCGCCCCCAACTACCAGCTGATCGTGGACCGGGTCAACAACACCGACACCCTGGAGGTCCAGGTGGAGATGACTCCCGAGATGTTCTCCGATCAGCTCAGCCACGTGGCCGAACTGGAAAAGAAGCTGGTGGACGACCTCAAGTCCATGCTGGGCATCTACGCCAAGGTGCGTCTGGTGGCCCCCAAGTCCATCCAGCGCAGCGAAGGCAAGGCCGTCCGCGTCATCGACAAGCGCAAGATCTGAGAGAGGAGAGACAGTATGACCATCCATCAGATTTCCGTATTCCTGGAAAACCGCGCCGGGCAGCTGGCGGATATCACCGCCGTGCTGGCCGAAAACGGCATCAATCTCCGGGCCATCCACATCGCTGAGACCAGCGACTACGGCGTGCTCCGCATCATCGTGGACCGCCCCCAGCAGGCCGCCGCCATCCTGCTGGAGCACGGCTTTATCCTCTCCATGACCCCGGTACTGGCCGTGGTGGTCCCCGACGTGCCCGGCTCCCTCTCCAAGGTGCTGGCTGTGCTGGCCCAGGAGGGCGTCGACGTGGAGTATATGTACTCCGTCTTCGGTCTGGTCAGCGACCGGGCCTGTATGATCTTCCGGGTGGCCGATGTGGAGCGCCTGGCTAAGGTGCTGGAAGCGCATGATATGGCCCCCGTCTCCGGCGGTACTCTGGGCATCTACCAATAACAAGAAATCGAGGTTCACCGATATGCAGGAATTGAGCAGAAAGACCAAGTATTTTACCGACTCCGTCATCCGGCGCATGACCCGCATCGCCATCGACTGCGGCGCCATCAATCTGGCCCAGGGCTTCCCCGATTTCGATCCCCCCAAGGCCATGCTGGACCGGCTGGCCGAGGTGGCCCATGAGGGCCCCCATCAGTATCCCATCACCATGGGCGCGCCCAACTTCCGCCAGGCGCTGGCCAAAAAGTGCGGCCGCTTTATGGGCCGCACCCTGGACCCCAACACCGAGATGGTGGTGACCATCGGCTCCACCGAGGCTATGGTGGACACCATCTTTGCCCTCACCAATCCCGGCGACAAGATCGTCATGTTCTCCCCCTACTTTGAGAACTACCACGCCCAGGCCCTTTTCGCCGACTGCACCCCCATCTATGTGCCCCTCATCCCTCCCGCCTTCCGCTTTGACCCCAACGTGCTGGAGGACGCCTTCAAGCAGCATCCCAAGGCCATCCTCATCTGCAACCCC
>DXGA01000064.1 GCA_019114165.1 Candidatus Flavonifractor merdipullorum
GTTATCCGCATTTTTCAGGAGCTAGGCGGTTACTCTCTGGGACAGGCCGACATGGTGCGCCGCGCCATCTCCAAGAAGAAAAAGGACCAGATCGAAAAAGAACGGAAGACCTTTGTCTACGGCGACCCGGAGCGGAACATTCCCGGCTGTATCGCCCGGGGCATCCCCGAGCAGGTGGGACAGGATATTTACGACGAGATCTACGATTTCGCCAACTACGCCTTCAATAAGGCCCACGCGGTGAGCTACGCGGTGGTGGCCTATCAGACGGCGTGGTTCAAGTACCACCACACCAGAGAATATATGGCGGCCCTCCTCACCTCCGTGCTGGACTCCACCGACAAGGTGGCGGAATATATCAACGAGTGCCGGGAGCGGGACATTCCCGTTTTACCCCCCGACATCAACCAGTCGGAAGGGGGATTTGCCGTGGCGGAGGACGGCTCCATCCGCTTCGGACTGGCGGCGGTGAAGGGCATCGGCTGGGGCTTTGTGGGCGACGTGGTGGCCGAGCGGGAGAAAAACGGACCATTCCGCTCCTTCCCCGATTTCTGCCAGCGGCTCTTCGACCACGACCTCAATAAACGGGTGCTGGAAAGTCTCATCCGCTGCGGCGCGTTCGACTGCATGGGCCACCGGCGCAGCCAGCTGCTGGACGCCTACGAGAGTCTGGTGGATACCATCGCCCAGAACCGCCGTAAAAATCTGGAGGGACAGTTTGACCTCTTCGGCGGCACCAGCGGCGGGCAGGATACCCCGCCGGAACTCCACCTGAAGGACATCCCGGAATTTTCCCAGCGGGAAAAGATGAACATGGAGAAGGAGACCACCGGGCTCTATCTCTCCGGCCACCCCATGGATGAATACCGGGGGGCGGCCCGGGCGGTGGGCGCCGCGCCCATCGGGAGCATTTTGTCGGATTTTTCCGGCGAAAACGGCCCGGAACGGTTTGCGGATGGACAGAAAGTCGTGCTTGCCGGCATCATCACCAGCATGAAGACCAAGACCACCCGCAATAATAGCCTCATGGCCTATGTGACGCTGGAGGACGACGGCGGGTCTATGGAACTGCTGGTCTTCTCCCGGGTGCTGGGAGAGTACGGCAGCATCATCCGGGAAGACCAGGCGGTGATGGTGGAAGGCCGTCTTTCCGTGCGGGACGAGAAAGCCCCGCAGCTCATGTGCGACCGGGTGCGCCTGCTGGACCAGGCGGCGGCGGAGCAGGAGCGGGGTCCGGTGCTGGAGGGCAGACCTCAGGGGAAAAAGCTCTTTCTCCGTCTGCCCAGCCAGAGCGACCCCAGATGGCGGAAGATCCAGCTCATTCTCCTCATGTTCCCCGGAAGAGAACCCTTAAAGGCCAAGTTTGAAGACAGCGGGATTTGGTCCCCGCCCCAGCCCTGTCAGATCCATCCCCTGCTGGTGGAGGAGCTCCAGACCATGCTGGGCAGCGAAAACGTGGTCATCAAATAATAAACCTGTTCATATCCCGTCACAGACAGGAGGAGATTGGATGGATACAGAACAGATACGAGACTTTTTGACCGTGGCCCGATACAAAAATTTTTCCAAAGCGGCCGAAAGCCTTTATATTGGACAGCCTGCCCTCAGCCGCAGGATCTCAGCCCTGGAGCGGCAGTTGGGCGTCCAGCTCTTTCTCCGCAGCAACAAGGCGGTGGAGCTGACCAAGGCCGGGGAGATCCTCCGGGAAGAAGCCCAGCATATCATCGAGCAGCTGGAGCAGCTGGAGGAGAAGATGCAGGCCGCCGAGCAAGGGGTCACGGGCAGTATCCGTGTGACCACCATGGGTCATCTCTCCGACCGCGTTTTGCAGGTGATCAAGCGCACCATTGCAGCCCTGCCCGACTGTGAAGTGGAGCTGGATGTGCTGATACCCAATGAACAGGGGGACGGTATGCAGCCTTCGGATGCCGACGTGTCATTTCGGCTGGGCATGTATTCGGAGGACAAAACCATCCAGAATCATGTGATCCCTCTGGAGGATGCCCCCTTTTCCTTCCTCCTTCCCGTGGATCATCCCCTGGCCCGGCTGACGGAGATCCGGCCGGAGGATCTGAAACAGGAAAAGCTGCTGCTGCTCAAGGTGCCCCGGGTTCCGGTTCAGATCCAGAGCCTGCTTCAGGCGATACCCAGGGAGAATGGCTGTCAGGCGGTTTTCAAACGGAACCTGGCCTCCATCGCGTTGGATGCTGAGATGGGAAATGGCGTGGGATTTCTGCCTGCCATTGAAGCGCAGGGGCGCTGCCAACTGAGTGACCGGCTGACCTCCCGGCCGGCAGTTGGTCTGCCGGTAGAGATGGGGGTGTTTCTCTCCTGGGAGGAAAAGAAAAAAACCCCTGCCACCGAACGGTTCATCCGCACCTTTCTGAAGCTTTGGGGAAATGGTTCCCCCAATTAAAAAAAGCGGCTCCCCACAGTCTTTGTCGACTTGGGGAGCCGCTGTCTTCTTTAGTCCGGCCTCATCTCAAAGAGAATCGGCCGGTTAAGGAGGGGGGAGTAAGCCAGATTATTTAACGCCTGCCATGTGCGTGCAGTAATTATAGATCATTTGAGCCACTTCGGCACGGGTGGCGGTGCCGCCCGGATTGAGCTTTCCGGTATTGTCGCCCGACAGGATTTGATTGGCCACCGCCCAGTTCATGGCTTCCTGGGCCCAGTCGGAGATGCTGCCGGCATCGGAGAAGGTGCTCAGGTCGGCGGTGACAGCGTCGCCACCGGCATAGCGGTAGAGCATGACCGCCAACTGCTCCCGGGTGATGGAGTCGTTGGTGCCAAAGAGACCGTTGCCATAGCCGGTCACAACGCCTTCCTCACTGGCCCAGGCCACCGCGTCGGTATACCACTGTCCGCGCTCCACATCGGAGAAAGCGGCGGCTGCAGCGGCGGCGGGTTCGCCGGCCAGACGCCACAGCACGGTGGTCAGCATGGAGCGGGTCATCGGGACGCCGGGGCTGAATGTGGTGTCGGAAGTGCCGGTGAAGAGACCCTCGGCGGTCACATAGTCAATGGCCTCTTTGGCCCAGTGGCTGTCGGCCACGTCGGAGAAGGTACCGGAGGCAAGGGGCACGTCGTCCTCGTCGATATCGGTATCGGTGTCAGCATCGGTATTGTCGTTGGCGTTGTCATCGTCGTCGTGGTCAACGCTGGGGCCCACCACCACGGTGTCGCCGTCATCGGTATCGTCGGTGGAGACGGTCACGGTCTCCTGGAGGACCAGATCATCGGTGTCGGAGGAGCTGCCCACATAGATGGTGCGCTCGCCCTCGGCCACGGTCCACTTGCCCTTGGTGCCGTCGGGGAACTCGATCAGCTCGTCGTCAGACAGGGTGCTGTTCCAGTAGGAGAGGGAACGCTGGGTCACATGGAGGGTGATCTCTCTGCTCTCACCGGGCTGCAGGTCCTTGACCCGCTCATAGCCGGCCAGCTGGAGTTTGGCGCTCTGGATACCCTCGGGCAGGTTGCTCATGTCGGCCTGACCCAGGTAGAGCTGGACCACTTCGTCGCCGGCCACGTCGCCGGTGTTGGTGACGGTGAAGGTCACGTCGTAGCCCACGTTGTCGCCGTCGGTGGCGTTTCTGGTGACGGTCAGGTCGGAGTAGGCAAAGGTGGTGTAAGACAGGCCGTAGCCGAAGTCATAGAGGGGTTCGATGTCCATGGAATCATACCAGCGGTAGCCGGTCATGATGCCCTCGTCATAGTTGGTGGTGTTGGGAGTGGCGCCGCCCATGCCGGGGAAGCCGCCGCCGGGGAAGCCACCGCCGGGGAAGCCACCGCCGGGGAAATCGCCGCCGGGGAAGCCGCCTTCGCCTTCCTTGGTCTCGGCCTCGGCGTCGTCGTCGGTCTCGTCGGGCACTTCGTACTTGTCAAAGGCTTCCTGAGAGTAGGTGAGGAGGGTGTCCTCATCGCGGGCGGGGATGGCATAGGCCAGCTTACCGCCGGGGTTCACTTCGCCGGTGAGAAGGTTGGCAGTGGCTTCGCCGCCACCCTGGCCGGGGAAGTACATCTCAAGCAGACCGTCCACCTGGTCGATCCACTGATCCATCACAACGGCGGTGGAGTTGTTGAGCACCACAACCACCTGGTTGCCGTTCTTATGGGCAGCCTCGGCCACGTCCAGGATCAGCTGCTCCTGATCCTCGCTCAGGCGGAGGGTGGTCTCTTCACGGGTATCGGCGGGGTCGGTGGCCTGCCGGTAGGCAAAGACGATGGAGACGTCCTGGCTGGCGGCCACGTCCAGAGCCTGCTGATACTGCTCGGTCTTCATGCTGGGGGTGATCCAGGCCAGACGGACCTGGAGATCCTTTTCCTCGTAGCCGGCCACGGCGGCCACGACGACCTTATAGTACTTGCCGGCCTCCATGGTCACGGTGGCGGAAGAGCCGATGTTCATGCCGGTGGCGGTGGGGATGACCTGGCTGTCGGGCCACTGGGCGCCCTGACGGCTGGAGGTGCCGCCGAAGGTGGCGGTGGTGGGCTCGTCCACGGTCTGGTCAATGTTGTCCAGGCCGTCCTCCATCACGACAGCGGACATGGAGCCGCCGATGCCCTCCAGGAGCAGGGTGTATTCGCCGCTCTCAGGGGCCTTGATGTAGGTGGTCCAGGTATAGGCCACGGGATCCTCTTCGCCCTGATAGGCAAAGGCGGTGTTGGTGCCCTCGTCGGCGCCCTCGCCCTTATAGGTGCGGTTGGGCTGGCCGTCGATGGTGCCGGTGGTAAAGTTGATGTCGGCGTCGATCTGGGCGAATTCGCCGATCTCATGGCCGTTCATCTGGGTCTCGCTCACACCGCCTACGGTGATCTGCTGGCCCTGCTGGTCCTGGCTCTCGCCGCTGCTGCCTGCGGTGCCGTAGGTGCGGGTGACGCCGTTGACCACAGTGGTACCGGTCTCGTCCGCGACCGCGTCGGTTTCGTCCACGACTGCGTCGGCCTCGTCCACGACCGCGTCGGCCTCATCCGCGACCGCGTCGGTTTCGTCCACAACCGCGTCGGTCTCATCCGCGACCGCGTCGGTCTCGTCCACAACCGCGTCGGTTTCGTCCACAGCCCCGTCGGTCTCGTCCTGCGCGGCGGTGAAGAGGTATTCTCCGGGGATGGGCTCGCCCACCATGTCGATGCCGACAGCGCCTTCCACCCGGTCCTCACCCAGCAGGTCGGTCATGGCCTGGTAGGGGCTGGTCATCTCGCTGATGGTGCCGTAGGAGCGCTCGCCGCCCACGCCGGAGATCAGATTCATGCCGCCCACACCGATGATACCAACGGTGCGGTCATCGCCCTCCACCGAAACGGGAAGCACATCGTCCTCGTTTTTCAGCAGGACGCCGCCCTCCTCGGCGATTTTCTGGGAGCGGTCGGTGTTCTCCGCCACGATCTCGTCCAGCTCATCCAGACGGCCCTCCAGCTGGATGACTTCGGGGGGAGTGGGGTCCGCCTTGGCCAGACCGTCCGCACCGATCTCCACCCAGTAGAGGTAACCGGCCTGTCCCAGCGCGGTGAGGACGTGGCCGGCGGCTTCGTCTACCATGGCGTCCATTTCTTCCTGAGTATAGGTCCCATCCTCCACCAGGGCCTGGGCTTTATCCTGGGCGTTGTTGCTCAGGCTGGGCATCTCCACGTCGGTTCCCTTATCCAGCGTGAAGCCGCTATTGCCGCCCCAGTCGGTGACGGTAAAGCCGATGAAGTTCCACATACCCCGCAGCACGGTTTCCTGGAGGTAGGAGTGGGCGGAGGCGGCGGTGCCGTTGATCTTGTTATAAGAAGACATGACGCCCAGCAGACCGCCGTCGGTCACGGCCGACTCGAAGCCGGGCAGATGCAGCTCGTGCATGGCCTGCTCGGAGATCTCAATGTTGGTGCCGGTGCCGGGGGTGGCGTTCTGAGAGAACACGGCAAAGTGCTTGCCCACGGCGATAACGCCCTGGTCCTGCACGCCTTTGGTCTCCGCTGCGGCGATGTCAGAGAGCAGATAGGGGTCCTCGCCGAACTGGTCCTTGGCACGGCCGAACTGAGGCATGCGGGTGATGTCGAACTGAGTACCCAGCTGGACGTTGCCGCCGATGGCCTGGTTTTCCGAGCCGTGGATCACGCCGTACTCATAGGCCATATCCGGGTCCCAGGTGGCGGCGACCATCTGCTCCTGGGGCGGGTTGGTGGTGTCCTCCAGATAATATACGCCGGCGGGGCCGTCGTACATCCGGGAGCGGGGCACGCCCAGACGGGGCACGCCGATCAGGGAGCCGGCCTCGCCGTTGGAGCCGGTGCCGCTGCCGCCCAGCAGGGCGAATTTTTCTTCTTCGGTCATGGCCTTCAGCAGAGCTTCGACCTTGGCGTCGATCTCCTCATCGCTCTCCTTCAGACCGTTCTGGACGTCCTCCCAGGTGTACAGCTCGCCAAAGTCGGGCGAAGCGTCGGCGGCCAGCGCAGTGGTTACTGTCACGGATGCGGTCATGGATGCGGCTACCAGTCCGGACAGCAGCCGTCTTTTCCAGTTCTTTTCCACTGTAATTCCTCCTTATTGATTCATTGGATTTACAAAGGGAAGCGTGTGCTCTCCCTGTTGGTTGTATATATTCTACATTCCAAATCACAAAAAGGCCAATGCTGATGTGCAATCATACAATGCGTGTTTTGCATACAGATTGTGGATAACAAAATGGGGAAAACCCAGCCGGGCTTTGCTCCGGCCCTGGCATCCCAAAGAGAAAAAGCAGCGCCGCTGTTCCGAAATGGAGCAGCGGCGCTGTTGTGCGATATATGCTCAAAGGGTGTTCAGGATGGTTTCCCACTCCTCCTGCGGATAGGGGGCGGAGAGTTTCAGAGAATAGGAATAGCCGTCTTTGCTCCAGACAGCCAGCACATATCCGCCGGCATCTCCTTTGAGGGTGACGGTATAGTCCTTCAGCTCCAGCTGGAGAGCGGTTTCATAGACGGTGTAATCGCCGGAGTTATCCTCCGTTCCCGCCGACTTGCGGAAGACGGCGGTCTGGGTTCCGTCGCTGTATGTGACCTGTGCCAGTTCCGACCAGTAGGCGGTGTAGATCTCTTCCGTGGGGGTGAAGGGGAGGTGCGGCAGTGCTTCCACCGGGAACCCCACGGCCCGGGACAGCTCCGTCAGCGAGGAAAGGGTTTTGATCTCGGGAACGGGATTGGTCACCGGCTGAGAGGGCAGCGGATGGGAAGGCGCGGCGGGGAAAAAGAGGGACACCCCCACCAGCAGCAGGACAAAGCAGGCGGCCGCGGCGGCCCAGCCCTTCCAGCGGGAGGAGGGACGGGCGGAATGCTCCAGCGCGGCGGGAAGGCGGTCCAGGATCCGCCTTTTCCTCTCGTCGGTGAGCTGAATATGCTCCATAATGGCGTCATAAGCCTGTTTCAAAGGACATACCCCTCCTTGAGTATCTCTTTGAGCCGGAGCCGCGCCCGGCGCAGGTCGGAGCGGACGGTGGATTCCTTCCGGCCCACGATGCGGGCGATCTCGGCGGTTGCAAATCCCTCGTGGTAAAAGAGGTGGACCACCTCCCGCTGGTGGACCGGCAGCGCCTTGACTGCCTCCCACACGAAGGAGAGGTCGGGGCGGTCCTCCTGGGCCAGCGTCTCGCTGAGGGGATCGGCCCGGCGGCGGCGGTCATAAATCAGCCGGTTTTTGCATAGATTGGAGGCCACCCGCAGCAGCCACGCCTTTTCATGGTCCTGGCTGTCAAAGACGGGGGAGGTCTTCAAAAACTGCACCAGCGTATCCTGCAGGATCTCCTCGGCGTCGCTCATATTGTGGAGGTAGGCGTAGGAGAGACGGAGGACGCTCTGTCCATACCGGTCCAGAAGCCGCTCGGCCTACCGGTTGCGTTCCTCCACTGACGGCTCGGTCCCTTCGCCGGAGAAAAAGCGGCCCACCGCCGCAAAGAGCCGCGTCCAAATGGAGCCCCGCCCGCCCTCCGGCGGACAGAGAAGTAATTGCAACATCATTCCCGTCTCTCCCTTCCGGTCCGATGGAGCGCTCAGCCCACAGAACCTGCCAGTGCGGTCAGCTCCGCCATGGTGAGTCCCGTCTCACTGCTGACAGAGAAAGTATAATCTCCTTTGCTCCAGGTGGCAACCCGCACCCGGTCGTTTTCCCCCTTCCAGGTGAGAGAGAGGCCGTTCACGGTCTGGGTCCCGGTCTGAGGGTAGGAAGTATAATCGCCGCTGATGTCGTCGCTCCCCACGCCCTTGCGGATGGTGAGGCCGTCGCCGCTGGCCTGGATCATATGGCCCGGCATGAGCTGGAAGGTATAGCCGCCCTCGGGCAGGGTCATGGAGAATCCGGCGGTTTTGGCGGCCTCCTCCAGCGTGGCGCAGTCGGTAAAGGGGTTGGGGAGCTGGGCGCCTTCCCGGTCTGTCTGGATGGAGATCTGGCCGTCGGTCACGGTGACGGCGCCCTCCCGGCTGCCCAGCAGGGCGTCAAAGAGACCAAGAGGCACATAGGTCACGCCGTCCACCGCATAGGGGGGCACCCCCAGAGAGAAGGGAGCGCTCATGCCCACCAGCTGGGGATTGCTGGTGGTGACGGTGTAGCGGTCCACGCCGGGGATTACCTCGGTGTGCATGTCGCAGTTGTCCACCAGGGCGGAGGAGCCGGTCCAGGTGACGGTAAAGCCCAGGGATTCGGCCATCGTGCGGAGGGGGACCATGACACAGCCGGTGGCTTCGGTGGCCGCGCCGTCCACCGAGATCGGATAGGAACCGGCGGGGACGGCGGCGAAGGCGGGGACGGTCAGCATACCGGCCAGGGCCAGAGCGGTGAGCGTCATACGAAATTGTTTCATGATAATACATCCTTTCTGCGTGGCGGGCCCTGCTGCCCGCCGTTCTGCCCTATATACAATCGGGCGGCGAAGGATGTTGCACCATGTCGCAAAAAAATATAAAGATTTGGAAACTTTTATTGGATGCCCATCGTCTCAAAGAGTAAGGGCGGTCATAGGCATAAAAAACTTAAGGCTTTATTAAGAACTTGTCATCTTTTTGAAAATACATGTTTCCATCCATATGCTATAATCTATGCTGAACAGACCGACCAAAGGACGGCTGCGGTAGGAAAGCGCCGTCCAGGTATAGGAGGAATGAACATGACGGAACAACAGACCCCTGTTGCAGCCCCTCAGGGCGCACCGAAGGCCACCCCGCCAAAGGGCCGGAAGAACCGGAAAAAGGGTAAAGTGATCAAGACAATCATTACTCTGGTACTTTTGGCCGCGATTCTGGGCGGCGGCGGATTTTCAATCTGGTATTTTCTCCTGCGTCCCGCACCGGTGGAGCAGGGAGAAATTTACGCCGTGCCCGCCGAGATCGGCTCCATCCAGAGTACCGTCAGCGGCAGCGGCAACGCCAAAGCCAAGGAGTCGGCGGCCATCACCCTCAGCGAGGGCGGCACGGTGCGGGAACTCTTTGTAGCGGCGGGCGACGTGGTCACTGCCGGACAACCCCTCTACACCATTTACAGCGAGGCCGCTGAAAAAGCCGTGACCGACGCCCAGGAAAAGGTAAATGCCCTGAATAAGGAGCTGGCCAAGCTCCAGGAGCAGACCGCCGACCTGACCGTAAAAGCGCCCTTTGCCGGTAAGCTGGTCAACGTACAGGATTTCAGCATCGACCAGACGGTGAGCAGCGGCACCGAAGTGGCCACCCTGGTCAACGACAAGAAGCTGAAGCTCTCCCTCTATTTCAGCTATGCCTATGAAAACAGCATTTCCGTGGGCCAGAGCGTCACGGTGAGTCTCACTTCCATGATGAAGGACTTTACCGGCACTGTGGAGAAGATCAACAAGGTCCGTTACATCACCCCCGAAGGGGCGGTCCAATTTGAGGTCGTCATTTCCTTCAATAACCCCGGCACCCTCACCGAGGGAATGGACGCCTCTGCCGCCATCCATCTCTCCGACGGCACCGTGGCCTATCCCTACGCCAGCGGCAAGCTGGAGTACTATGAGAGCCGGGTGGTCACCACCCAGGCCTCCGGTCCGGTGCGCTCCTTCAATCTCCTCAACTACGCCGACGTGAAGGCAGGCGACGTGCTCCTCGCCCTGGGCTCCGATACCATTGACGACGAGATCCAGGCCAAGCAGCAGGAGATCGCCGCCGCCCAGGAGACCCTCAACACCGCCCAGCAGGCCATGGCCAACTTCAACGCCGTAGCGCCTATTGACGGCACCGTCACCGCCTGCACCCTCACCGAGGGCGCCGAGGTCGAGAGCGGCGACACGGTCATCATCATCTCCAATTCCACCACCATGCTGGTCAACATCACCGTGGACGACCGGAACATCTCCTTCATCAAGCCGGGCGACGTAGTGAATCTGGACTGGAACGGCACGCCCTATATGGGTACCGTCACCTCCATCGACATGGGCAAGGCCGAAAGCGGCAACGGCATGACCAATTTCCCCGTCACCCTGACGGTGGACAATATGGATGGCTCCCTCATCGAGGGCGCGTGGCTCCAGTACTCCTTTGTGACCAGCCAGTCGGATAACTGTGTCCTCATCCCGGGCAGCGCCGTCAAGAGCGTGCTGGATACCGAGGGCAACAAACGCACCGTGGTCTTTGTCAAGGCGGAGACCAAGCCGGACGACGCTCTGGAGCTGGACCTGCCCGAACCGGAAGAGGGGCAGAAGCGCTCCTATCCCTCTGAGGAGGATGGATACTATCCCGTGGAAGTGGTGACCGGCATTTCCGACACCCAGAATGTGGAGATCGTATCCGGCATCGAGGCCGGAGAGGAGGTCTTTGTCAACTATACCGTCACCGAATTCAGTTCGGGCTATTAAAAAGAGGTGTCGGTATGCTCATTGACATAAAAGACATCTATAAAATCTACAATGAGGGCAAGGAAAGCGAGGTGCGGGCGCTGGACGGCGTCTCCCTCCAGATCGACCGGGGGGAGTTCGTGGCCATCGTGGGCCAGTCCGGTTCGGGAAAGTCCACCCTGATGAACGTGCTGGGCTGCCTGGATATTCCCACCTATGGCGACTATTTTCTGGACGGCACCGACGTGACCGCACTGGGAGACCGGAAGCTGGCCCGCATCCGCAACCGGGAGATCGGCTTTATCTTTCAGGGTTACAACCTCATCCAGGAGCTGGACGCCCTGGAGAACGTGATCTTACCCCTCATTTACCGGGGCGTGCCGGTGTGGGACCGGGAGGATATGGCCATGGAAGCGCTGGAAAAGGTGGGTATGGCCGACCGTGCCCACCACCGGCCCAGCGAGATGTCCGGCGGTCAGCAGCAGCGGGTGGCCATTGCCCGGGCCATTGCCGCCCATCCCCCCATCATCATGGCCGACGAGCCCACCGGCGCGCTGGACTCCAAGACCGGTAAACACGTGCTGGAGATCCTGCGGGATCTCTACCGGGAGGGCAACACCATTTTGCTCATCACCCACGACGAGGGCATCGCCGCCACGGCAAAACGGGTGGTGCGTCTCTCCGACGGAAAGATCATCTCCGACGCCCCACAGGAGGTGGACTGGACATGAATCTGTTTCAGGCTTTCAAAATGGCCTTCAAATCCATCGCCCATAAAAAGACCCGTTCCTTTCTCACCATGCTGGGCATCATCATCGGCGTGGCGTCGGTGGTCATCATGGTGTCGGTGGTGCAGGGCCAGAACCAGAAGAATCTGGAGTATTTTGAGAAGATGGGCAACAACAAGATCAGCGTGGACGCCTACTACTTTTACAGCAGCGAAGGGGGAAACGAGGTCTTCCAGAGTCTCTATGACTACTGCCTGGGCATGCAGGATCTGGTGGTGGGCGTGACCCCCAACATCCAGACCTATCAGGACATGACCATCAAATACGGGGGCAAGACAGTGTCCACCCAGAACTATGAAAACTGGGAGGACATGATCACCGTGGTGCTGGGCTCCGACCAGTACGGCGCGTGCAACAACTACACCCTTGCCAACGGCCGGGAGCTGTCCTACCTGGATATCCAGAACACCAACAACGTCTGTGTGCTGGGCGGCCGGCTGAAGGAGACCCTCTTCAACTTCGTGGACCCGGTGGGGGAGACCATCACCATCAACGGTCAGCCCTTTCTGGTGGTAGGCTGGTATGAGCGCAAGGATCTGGAGGGCTGGCCGGAGCTGGACAATATGATCCTTCTGCCGTATACCTTTAACCGGACCCTCAACCAGAACAGCCCCATCAACTCCTTTGTGGTCAAGGCCAAGAACGCCGAAGCCACCGTGGAGGCCATGACCAAGCTGGACGCCTTCCTGGCCTCCATGTTCCCCAAGGATGCCGACGGCATCCCCACCATTGGCGACTACTACATCCGCAGCGACAACGCCTCCGCTGAGTCCATCCAGCAGCAGAGCAATATGCAGGCCCTGGTGCTGGGCGCCATCGCGGGTATCTCGCTGCTGGTGGGCGGCATCGGTATCATGAATATCATGCTGGTCACTGTCACCGAGCGTACCCGTGAGATCGGCATCCGCAAGGCCATCGGCGCCGAGCGGCGGAGCATCATCGCCCAGTTCCTCATTGAGGCGGCGGTGATCTGCGGCATCGGCGGCGTATTGGGCATCGGTATCGGCTATGTGGGCACATTGATCGCCGGTAAATTCCTCTTACAGGGGACCATGCTCCTGCCGTCGGCAGGCATCACCATCGGCGCCTTTGCCTTCTCGGTGGTGCTGGGCGTGATTTTCGGCATCTATCCCGCCATCAAGGCCAGCGGTCTCCAGCCGGTGGAAGCCCTGCGGGCCGAGTGAGCAACGCGTAAAGGAGAGAAGTACATGAAGTGTAAACGTATTCTGGCCGGGCTGCTGGCCGCGGCCCTGCTGATGAGTCTCATGCTGCTGCCCGTCTCGGCGGCAGGGAGCAGCGCCTTTACCGACATCCAGGACCCGGACGTGGCGGAAGCCGCTGAGATCCTCCGGCTGCTGGACGTGGTGGACGGCACGGGAGGCAGCTATTTCCGCCCTTCGGGTACCCTGAGCCGGGCGGAATTTTGTAAAATGGCGGTGTGCATCATGGGCAAGCGGGATCTGGAGCCTGCCCAGCGGGGCCGCACCATCTTTACAGACGTAGGCCCCGGCCACTGGGCCAGAGGTTATGTGAACCTGGCCTCCTCCCTCACCACCAGCGGCGAGCTGGCGGGTGCGGCGTCCTCCAACGAGGAGGGCGGCTCCGCCGGGGACCGGCTCATTCTGGGTGTGGGCGACGGCAGCTTTGAGCCCAACCGGGCCATTACCTTTGGCGAGGCGGTGGCCATCCTCATCCGCATTCTGGGCTATTCCTCCGCCGACATCGCCCCCGGCGCGGCCTGGTATGACGGCTATCTCTCCCTGGCCAAGGAGAGCGGCCTGTCCGACGGGCTGAATCTGGCGGGCAACGCCACCATCACCCGGGGCCAGACCGCCCAGCTCTTCCGCAACCTGCTCTTCACCAACAGTAAGGGCACCGAGGAGTGCTATCTGGTGGGGAAGCTGGGAGGCAGCCTGACCGAGGACGTCACCCTCCTTGCCATGGAGCACAGCAGCACCACCGGCACCAACAGCGTCACCCTCGCCAGCGGTAGCGATATCCTCAGTCCCCGGACGGGACGCACCGGTATTTCCAGCGACTTGCTGGGCGTCCGCGGCCAGATGGCCCAGGATAAGGACGGCAAGTTCCTCACCCTCCGTCCCAACAGCGACGACCTGATCCGCCGGGTGAGCATCTCCGGCACGGTGGACGCCAACTATATCACCGCCGGCGGCGAGAAGATCACCGTCCTGCCTGAGACGGTGGTTTGGAAGAATGGAGAGGCAACGACCTTTGAAAAAGAGTGGAGCTACCTCTATACCGGCACTCCCATGGTGCTCTGCTACGGCCCCACCGGTAAGCTGGATTATATCTACCTCTCCTCCGCTTCCCAGGCCAGCGACGAGGTGATGGTGGCCCGGTCCGATCCCAACGGCTCCAATCCCTTTACCGCCCTCCTCCACGGAGCTGCCGACTATAAGATCTACAAAAACGGCGTGCCTGCCACGGTGTCCGACCTGCGCCGCTACGACGTGGCCTACTACGACAGCGCCGCCAAGATCCTCTACGTCTCCGACCAGCGCCTCACCGGACGCTATGAGAACGCATACCCCAATCCCACCGCCCCCTCCAAGGTGACCATGCTGAGCCAGGAGTTTACCGTCCTTGCCGGCGCGGCCGGTGATCTGGCCGCCTTCCGTCCCGGCGATAACATGACCCTTCTCTTCACCAGCGACGGCCGGGTGGCCGGTGCGGTGGATGCTTCCGAAGCCAAGTCCACCACCGTGGGCGTGGTGCAGAAGTGCGAAAACGGCACGGCGGAAGTGAGCCCTCTGGTGGACATGGTCAACGCCGCCGGGGAAAAGGTGGTTTTCCGGGGACAGACCACCCTGAGTGATACCGCTTCCGCCGAGATGGTGGGCCAGCTGGTGACGGTGTCGTCCAACAGCGCGGGCAAGCTGACCCTGACCAAGCTCACCAAGGGCGAGACGGTGGAGGGCAGTCTGGATGTGGAGAACCGGATGCTGGACGGCGTGGCCCTCTCTCCCAATGTGCGCCTCTTCGAGCGGGTGGGCCGCGGTCCCACGGCCGAGATCCAGTTCGACCAGCTGACCCGCAGCACGGTGCCCGCCTCCAAGATCCTCTATGCCGCCAAGGATTACAGCGGCAAATACAGCGTTCTGGTCTTTGACGACGTGACCGGCGACCAGTACGAATACGGCTTTGCCCAGTACAGACCTGCCGACCCGCCCACCGGCGAAGTGCAGACCAACAACCCCCACGTTGCCGTGCGCAATGTGACCACCTCTTCCGAGCTGGTCTGCGGTACCCAGTTCCGCAAGAATGAGCTCATCGGCATCGCCTCCTCTCTGGAGACCCTGAACGGCGAGTACAAGCTGGGCCGCTATGTGCGCCTGACCAAGGCGGACGGCGTGATCCGCTCCGACTATGACCCGGACAATCACACCCTGCGGGTGGGCGAGGAGACCTTCCCCATTTCCAAGGAAGTCTGGTGCTACAACGAGACCACCGGACACTGGTTTGAGGGAGAGGACGGCTATACCCGCTTCGAGCTCGCCCGGGCCTACGCCCAGGAGATGACCGTCTACTATGACAACAGCCCCCAGAACGGCGGCAAGATCCGCTTTGTGGTGGTGAAATGACCCCATAAGCTTCGCCCCCGGCATCGGACTGCGGTTTTCGATGCCGGGGGCATTGCCGCTTTGGCGGGAAATCAGACGGGAAGGATTGTAAAGCGGCGGCGGATATGGTATACTGCTATGGAGTCCACAGAAGAACAAACAAACACATATCAGAGGTGTTTCCCTATGGAAAATCAGAAAAAAGTCATGCTTTCCGGCATTCAGCCCAGCGGCGACCTGCACCTGGGCAACTACCTGGGCGCCATCCGCAACTGGGGCGCCCGGTCGGAGGAGTTTGACTGCTATTATTTTATGGCCGACATGCACACCATCACCGTCCGGCAGGAGCCGGCCGCCCTGCGCCGCCGCACGGTGGAGCAGCTGGCCCAGTACATCGCCTGCGGTCTGGACCCGGAGAAGAACACCCTCTTCATCCAGTCCCATGTCCCCGCCCATGCCCAGCTGGGCTGGGTGCTCAACTGCTACACCATGTTCGGCGAGCTCTCCCGCATGACCCAGTTCAAGGATAAGAGCGCCAAGCACGCCGACAACATCAACGGCGGTCTCTTTACCTATCCCGCCCTGATGGCCGCCGACATCCTCCTCTATCAGCCCGACTTCATCCCCGTGGGCGAGGACCAGAAGCAGCATGTGGAGCTGACCCGCAACGTGGCCCAGCGCTTCAACCATGTGTACGGCGACGTCTTCAAGATCCCCGAGCCTTATATTCCCAAGGCCGGCGCCCGGGTTATGAGCCTCAACGCCCCCGACACCAAGATGAGCAAGTCCATCCCCGAGGGCTGCGTCTTCCTCATGGAGAAGCCGGAGGATATCATGCGCAAGTTCAAGCGGGCCGTCACCGACTGCGACACCGAGCGGTGCGTCCGGTTTGACCGGGAAAGCAAGCCCGGCGTTGCCAACCTCATGAGCATCTATGCCGCCTGCACCGGCAAGACCTACGAGGAGATCGAGCGGGAATTCGACGGCAAGGGCTACGGCGTCTTCAAGCCCGCCGTGGGCGAGGCCGTGGTGGAGACCCTCCGTCCCATCCGGGAGGAAGCCGCCCGTCTCATCGCCGACAAGGCTTACCTGGAGCAGGTCTACCGGGCCGGCGCGGAGAAGGCCTCCTATGTGGCCAACAAGACCCTGCGCAAAGTCTATAAAAAGGTGGGCTTCGTGGCCCCCTGAGGCCAGTCCCGTAAAGGAGCAAATGTTTCATGACAATTGAGACCATCGGCCTTGTGGCCGCGGCGCTGGTGACCGCGTTCCTCATCGCCTTCATCACCACCCCCATTGTGAAGGATCTGGCGCAGAAGTGGGGCGCGGTGGATGTGCCCAAGGATAACCGGCGGATGCACCATCATCCCATCCCCCGTATGGGCGGTCTGGCGATTTTCTTTGGCTTTTTGCTGAGTGTGCTGATCTTTTTCCCCTTCGTCCCCGGCGGCGGGCTGAACCGCTCCCTCCAGGGGATGCTGCTGGGCGCGGTGATGATCGTCATTCTGGGTATTTTTGACGACATCTACGCCTTGCCCGCCCTGCCCAAGCTGCTGGTGCAGATCGTGGCGGCCACGGTGGCGGTGCTCAGCGGCAACCACATCGACACCATTTCCAACCCCAATATTTTTTCCAGCGAGCCCTATTGGCAGCTGGGCTGGCTGTCCATTCCGGTGACCATCATCTGGATCGTGGCGGTGACCAACGCCGTCAACCTCATCGACGGACTGGACGGTCTGGCCTGCGGCGTGTCCACCATCAGCTCCATGACCATGCTGGTCATCGCCCTGAGCGTGGCAGAGCCCAACGTGGCGTTGATCGCCGCGGCGCTGGCCGGCGGCTGCATCGGCTTTCTGCCCTACAACCTCAACCCCGCCAAGATCTTTATGGGTGACACCGGCTCCACCTTCCTGGGCTATGTGCTGGGCGTGGTGTCCATTCAGGGCCTGTTCAAGTATTACACCCTGATCTCCTTCGTGGTGCCCTTCCTGATGCTGGGCCTGCCCATTTTTGACACCTGCTTTGCCTTTATCCGGCGCATCGCCCACGGTCAGAGTCCCATGCACGCCGACCGCAGCCACATCCACCACCGTCTCATCGACATGGGCCTCAACCAGAAGCAGGCCGTGGCGGTGCTCTATGTGGTGTCCACCATTCTGGGTCTGTGCGCCGTGGTGCTCACCACCATCAGCGCCCTGCGCGCCATGCTGCTTCTCTTCGCTTTGTGCCTGGCAGGAGCGGTGGGCGGACTCATCTACTTCAACACCCACCCCCGCAAGGATAAGCTGGAGGAGCATCCAGAGGAGAACCAGGAAAAAGAGGAGGAAGATCAACCGTGAGTATCCGCGTGATGACCATATTCGGTACCCGTCCCGAAGCCATTAAGATGGCGCCCCTGATGCTGGAGCTCCAGAAGCGTCCCGGCATTGAGGCGCTGTGCTGTGTCACTGCCCAGCACCGGCAGATGCTGGATTCGGTGCTTGAGATCTTCCGCCTCAAGCCGGACTATGATCTGGACATCATGGAGCCCCGCCAGACCCTGTCCACCATCACCACCAAGTGCCTGCTGGGTATGGAGGGCGTGCTGGAGGAGGCCAAGCCCGACCTGGTGCTGGTCCACGGCGACACCTCCACCACCTTTGCCGGCGCCCTGGCCGCCTTCTACCATCAGGTGAAGGTGGGCCATGTGGAAGCGGGCCTGCGCACCTGGGACAAATATTCCCCCTATCCCGAGGAGATGAACCGCACCCTGGTGGGCGACATCGCCGACCTGCATTTCTGCCCCACCGAGGCAAACCGCAAGAATCTGGCCGGGGAGGGCATCACCGACGGCGTCTTTATCACGGGCAACACCGTCATTGACGCCCTGAAAACCACCGTGCGCCCTGATTTCCACTTCTCCACGCCCCTCCTCAACGAGCTGGACTATACCGGCAAGAAGATCATTCTGGTGACCTGCCACCGCCGGGAGAACTACGGCCAGCCCATGACCAACATCATGACCGCACTGCGCCGGGTGGCGGAGGACCATCCCGATGTGGAGCTGGTCTATCCGGTGCACCTCTCGCCGGTGGTGCGGGAGGCGGCCGGGAAGTATCTCTCCGGCCACGACCGCATCCATCTCATCGACCCGCTGGATGTGGAGGAGATGCACAATCTGATGGACCGGTGCTATCTGGTCATGACCGATTCCGGCGGACTGCAGGAGGAGGCGCCCGCCCTGGGCAAGCCCGTGCTGGTGCTGCGCCGGGAGACCGAGCGTCCCGAGGCGGTCACCGCCGGCACCGTGGCGCTGGCCGGTACCGAAGAGGACACCATTTATGAGATGGCCCACCGGCTCCTCACCCAGCCGGAGGCCTATGCCCAGATGGCCCACGCCGTCAACCCCTATGGCGACGGTCAGGCCTGCCGGCGTATCGTGGACGCCATCGAGTGGCGCTTCGGTCTGCGCGGCGAGCCGCCCGCCCCCTTCGGCGCGGAGCCGCTTGCGTAATAAAAGACGACGGGGCCCGCCGCAGTATCGTGGGAGACACGATGTGCAGCGGGCCCTTTACCGTTCCACTTACGGGAAGAGGAGGGGGATATGGAGCGAAAAAACCGGAATATTATGGTGATCCTCATTGCGCTGGTGATCGCTGTGGCGGTGTTCTCCAGCTTTGCCGTGGACTTTTTCAGCGGTACGCCGGTGATCACCCTGCCGCCGGCGGTTTCCGACGCCCAGCCCACCCCCAGCGATGCCATGTCCTCCAGCGGTATGGTGCGGGTGGAGGTCACTCCCGAGACGGTGCAGAACGTCATCGCCACCCTGTCCCGTCCCTCCAGCTACTACCGGGAGATCACGGTGACCTATACCGGCGGGAGCAGCATCGTCTCCAGCCAGTGGGTGGACGGCGGCTGGACCAAGACCGACACCAGCCTTCCCGGCGGACGGGTGCGCCACAGTCTGGTGGGAGAGGGGACGTTATACTGGTGGTATGACAGCAGCCGCCGGTGGTTCACCGCCCCCGCCGACGGGCAGACCGCCGATGTGGACGGCGCGCGCATCCCCACCTATGAAGATGTGCTGGAGGTGGACCCGTCCCACATTCTGGAGGCGGGATATGAGAACAAAGACGGCCTGGAGTGTATTTATGTAGCGGTGGGGGAGGAGAACACCAACGCCCGTTATTGGGTGTCGGTGGAGAGCGGCCTGCTGACGGCGGCGGAGCTTGTGGAGGGGGAGAGCGTGGTATTGTCCATGACCTCCACGGCGGCGGAGCGGCCGGTTACCGAGGGGACCGTCTTTTCCCTCCCGGACGGCAGCGTGCTCCATCGGAGCGGCGGCGTACAAACCCTTACTTGAGCCCCAGAAAGAGGGCCAGACCCAGAATGAGCACCAGATCGTTGTCCTCTCCGTCCAGCAGCACCAGCAGCAAAATGAGGAGGAGCAGCAGATCCCCCGCGTCTCCGTCTTCCGGGCGGAGGAGAGAGAGCAGATGCCTGAGACCGCCGGCAGACGGTTTTTCTTTGGGCTTTTCCGTCCTTTTTTCCGGCGCGGCGGGGGAAAAATCCCCGTCCGCCGGAAGGTAGCGGTTATACATCCCCATCCCCTCCCTCATCCCGCAGCAGGCGGAAGGCCACCCGTGCCATCTTGGTCAGACGCTGGAGCTGAATGGCCCGGTCCAGACTGGCCTGCCGCTCCGGCTTCAGAAAGGGCTTGAGGGCGGTGAGCAGGGCGGTGCGCTTGTCGTTTTCCTCCTGCCCCAGAGCGGAGAGCAGGGCCATGGACTGGCGCAGCATGGCCGGATCGCCGCCGGACAGCGGCGGTTGTTCCCCTTCCTGTCCGCCCTCCTCCGGGGAGTGGTCCTCCTGTTCCGGCCGGGAGGAGAGCCCCAGGCTCTGGGCCAGAGACAGGATCTGACCCATGGCCTCCGGGTCGCCCAGAATGGTATTGAGTTTTTCCTCCCATTCGGCCATAGCGGACCTCCTTGGCGGTTACGGTTCGGGTTTTGCCCGGCGCTGGAGCGCTTCCACCGCCTGCGCGCCGTCCTTGGAGTCCATCAGGCGGTCCACCACCCGTTTGAGGGCTGTGGTGTCGCCCCGGACTGCCTGCCCGGCGGCCTGCTGGAGCTGATTGCCGCCGGTTTCCTCCAGCAGCCGGACCAGCTTCTGAGTCTCCGGCGACCGGAGCAGGGCAGCCAGCGCGGCGGGATTGCCCAGAAAAGCGGCGGCTTCCGGATTGCGGCGCAGGGCTTCCAGGGGATCGTTGGCTTGATTGGCCATAGCGGTACCCTCCATCCATACAGAATATGTCCGGGGGTGGTCATCCATGCCCGCCTCCGGTCCAATCCATTCTATGTGCAGGAAAGGGAAAAGGTGATGGCATGAAGATCCTGGTATTTTCCGACTCCCACGGCATCCGGCGGCATATGGAAGAGGCGGTGCGCCTCCATCAGCCCGACCGGATCTTTCATCTGGGAGACGTGGTATCCGACGCAAAGGCCCTGAAGGAGACCTTTCCCCACATTCCCATGGATCTGGTGCGGGGCAACTGCGACGGGCATCTGCCCGAGCCGGAGGAGCTCTTGCTGGAGGTGGAGGGACGGAAGATCCTTCTGTGCCACGGACACACCTACCATGTGAAGTGGGACTGGGCGGAGGCGGCCATGGCGGCCCGGGCGATGGGGGCGCATATCCTCCTCTTCGGCCACACCCACGAGCCGATGTGTACCTTTGAGCGGGGGCTGTGGATCATGAACCCGGGGAGCATCCGGGGCGGCTGGAACGCCGGGTACGGGGTGATCGTGCTGGAAGAGGGAAATACGGTGTGCTATACCGTCCCGGTACGGTGAGCGCGGGCGTTTCTCTTGCCAGCGGGGAAAAGGCATGATATGATAAAGAAAATTGAACTGACGGTTCCGTTTGGTTGGGCGGAGCCACACAAGCCAGAGGGAAGAGGTGTCGTTATGAGTAAGAAGCAGGCGTTGACGGAGTTCCACCGGGGGTCGATCCTAGCGGCGGCCGAGCGACTGTTTGCCGAGAAAGGCATCGATAAGACAACCATGGATGATATTGCCCGGGAGTCGGAGTACAGCAAGGCCACGCTCTATGTGTACTTCCAGAGTAAGGAGGAGATCATCAACGCCATCTTGCTCAGCGGGCTGGTCTTGCTCCAGCGCAAGCTGCAGGAGGCTATGGAGGGCGCGTCCGACTGGTACAGCGCCTATGAGGGCATCTGTAATGCGGTGATCCGCTACTATGGAGAGCGCCCCGAGGCCTGCGGCGTGCTGATGAGCGACGGAGAGGAGAACGACGACCATCACCAGCAGGACCAGGAGGTACGGGATATCCTGCGGGTGCGTCAGGCCATCGGCGTAATGCTGCGGGACTTTCTCCGGCGGGGCGTCCAGGAGGGCGTGATCCATCTGGCCATGACGCCGGAGGAGACGGTGCTGCTCTTCTGGTCGGCGCTGGAGGGGATGGTGCGCATGGCGGGGCTGCGGGAAAACTACCTGACCCATCAGATCGGGTCCGGGCGGGAAGCCTTCCTCCGCCACGGCTGTCAGATGCTGCTGGACTCCATCACCCAGTCCAACCACCAATAAAGAAAGAAAAGACCCGCCGGGTGCGCTGCGTTGGGACAGCGGCATCCGGCGGGTTTTGTGTTGTGCGGAAAAATCAGGTATAGTCCTCCGGGATACGGGCATAATATTTGTCCCGGAACTGGAGGAAGAGGGTATCGAATGCCTGATCCTGGTTATGATGGAGATGGTAGAGGTAGGCGTGGGAGTCGATGCGTACCAGGGAATTGCTGGGCGAGGTCTCCCGCAGGATGCACAGGGCGATGTTGGAGCAGTGGTCGGAGATACGCTCCAGATTGATGAGCAGCTCCAGGAACTGTGCGCCCAGTTCGGCGGTGCAGGCCCCCTGCTTGAGCCGCTCGATGTGGCGGCGCTCCAGCTCTTTGTGGATGAGATCCACCACCTCTTCCAGAGGCTCCACCTGGAGGGCTTCCTCCCGGGTGCGGTGGTCGTAGCAGTTGATGGTGCGGACAATGGCCTCTTCCACCGCGTCGGAGATCAGTTCCAGCTCCTTGCGGGCGGTCTCCGAAAGGCTCTGGTTGTGCTCGTGGAGGTAGAGGGCGCACTCGGAGAGATTGACGGCATAGTCGCCGATGCGCTCAAAGTCAGAGACGGCGTGGAGCAGCTCGGAGATCTTGTTGCTGTCCTCCGGAGAGAGGGACGGCCCGGACAGACGGATGAGGTAGTTGTCCAGCATGTCCTGAAGCTTATCAATGGTGACTTCGGTTTCGTTGAGACGTTCCGCCTTACGGGCGTCCCACTGCTGGAGCAGGGAACGGGCGGCGCGGTAGTTATCCAGCACAAAGTAACTCATCTGGACGGTGGATTCATGGGCCTTATCCAGCGCCACGGAAGGCGTGGCAAGGAAACGCTCGTCCAGCATGGAGAGCTCCCGCTGTTCGGCGTCGCCGGGGATGAGCTTCTCAGCCAGGGTGACCAGCAGCTTGTGGAAGGGGAGAAGGAGCACCGTACAGGAGACGTTGAAGGCCAGATGGAGATTGGCGATGCTGCCACGGTCCATGATAGAGGTCCAGAAGGAAAAGTGGAAGATGGCGTTGGCGGAATAGAGCAGGATCAGGAAGAAGAGCGAGCCGATCACATTGAACAGGAGATGGATGCAGGCGGTCCGCTTGGCGTTTTTGCTGGCGCCCACGCTGGAGATGAGGGCGGTGACACAGGTGCCGATGTTCTGACCCATGATGAGGGGGAAGGCGATGTTGAAGGTGACCACACCGGTGGAGGACATGGCCTGCAAAATGCCCACCGAGGCCGACGAGCTCTGAATCAAAGCGGTGACCAGGGCGCCCATCAGGATGCCCAGCAGGGGATTGGAGAAGGCCACGAAAAGCTCCTGGAACTCAGGCAGAGTCTGGAGGGGGGCAAGGGCCCGTTCCAGAGTGTTCATGCCGATGAACAGAAGACCCAGACCCAGGGCGATCTGGCCCACGATCTGGCGGCGTCCCCCTTTGAGGAAGAGGTAGAGCACGATGCCGACGACGGCCAGGATGGGGCCCAGGGAGCTTGGTTTGAGGAGGAGCATGAGGATATTGTCCGAGGAGATGTCGCCCAGGGCCAGGAGCTGGGCGGTGACGGTGGTGCCGATGTTGGCGCCCATGATGATGCCCACCGTCTGGCGCAGCTTCATCACGCCGGCGTTGACGAAGCCCACGCACATGACGGTGGTGGCGGCTGAACTCTGGATGAGTCCGGTGACCAGCGCGCCCAGCAGGACCCCTTTGAAGACATTGCTGGTCAGCCGTTCCAGAATGCGTTCCAGCCGTCCGCTGGAGAGTTTTTCCAGACCGTCGGTCATGATGGACATGCCGAATAAGAAGGTGGCAATGGCGCCCAGCATAGAGATCACGTCTGTAAAGTTCATTGGATTTCCTCCGCTTGTATGATTCCCAGATTTATTGTCTATTTAAGATTATATACTATATTTTGACGAAACGTAAATCCTTATGGCGGAAATAATCTAAAATTTCCGTTTGTGATAAAAACGGGGTATGAAATCGATAAAATTTAGGAATACAAGGATATGGACAGAAGATGGAAGAGGAAGAGGATGGATAGAAAGTGTGTTTTTGTCTCTTCTAATGTGTTTATCAAGATACTTTATGGCATAATATTGGAGAGTTTGTCCTTTTTGAACATAAATTTATGCCAAAATGCTATTGCGGCCGGAGCGCGGATATGGTATGATGCCACTGCACACAGGGAGAGGAAGAAATTCCATGGGCCACGGACCCGGTTCTCTGTTGTGTAAGACTGCGGCCCTTGTGTTATATGGAGCGGCGCGTGATCGCTGCTCCGGGACGAATGCCGAAATCAAATCAGTAAAGGAGAAAGCTTATTATGAAGCAGTTCCAGTATACCATTACCGATCCCGTGGGCATTCATGCTCGTCCTGCCGGCGCTCTGGCTCAGGCTGCCAAGGAGTTTGAGAGCGTTGTGCTGGTGGAGAACGACGGCAAGACTGCCGAAGCGACCAAGCTGATGGCCATGATGGGTCTTGGCATCCGCTGCAATGATACTGTTACCGTCACTGTGGCCGGCCCCGATGAGGACGAGGCTGTGGTGGCCATTGAGAAGTTCTTCAAAGAGCGTATGTAATCCGGCCCCAGCGACCGGATTGGAATGGGCGGTGACCGGGAAAAAGACCGGGAACCGCCCCATGAAAGTGAGGAGTCATATGGTAAGCAGGAAGGTCTTCCTGGACACCGTGGAGCAAGTCAAGGCCTTTGTGGATCTTATCACACCCTATCCCTATGAGATTGACCTGATTTCCGGTCGCTTTTTGGTGGACGCCAAGTCCATCCTCGGGATTTTTAGCCTGGATATCTCCAAACCCGTCCGCATCGACATTCATGCCGAGGAGTGCGATGTACTTCTTGAGCAGCTCAAGCCCTATCTGGTGGAGGAGTAAGAGAAACCGGCTGGGCAAGCTGACAATTGCATCAAGTGGGACAAAGGTCCGCCGCGCATCCAAATGGAAGGATGAGGGCGGGCTTTTTGCTATACATAGGGACTGGCCGCCGGGGAATAGGATGTGAGAGGCAGAGAAGTCTGTCAGAAAGGGAACGGGAGGGTTTTATGATGATACCGGCGTGGATCTTACTGGCGATGCACAGCGTATTTGTAACCCTGCGCCTGAGCGGAGGAGAGAGCGGTTCCTTTCCCCGGCCGCTGGGCGCGGAGGAAGAGCGGGCATGCCTGGCGCGGATGGCGGAGGGAGACGGGCAGGCGAGAAATACCCTGATCGAGCACAACCTCCGCCTGGTGGCCCACATCGTAAAAAAGTACTATACCCCCAATGGGGACCAGGACGACCTGATCTCCATCGGTACCATCGGACTCATCAAGGGGATCACGACCTTCAAGCCGGACAAGAACGTCCGCCTGGCCACCTATGCGTCCCGCTGCATTGAAAATACTATACTAGCATAACGGCTCTTTCAG
>DXGA01000065.1 GCA_019114165.1 Candidatus Flavonifractor merdipullorum
ACCAGATGCAGTTCGAGGGACTGTGAGAGAGATAAGAGGTAAAAGATAAGAGATAAGAGATAGGGAAACAAAATGAGGTCAGGAAACCTGTATGCGCAGGTCCTGACCTCATTTCCTTATCTTCTGATTACTTCTTGCAGCCGCAGGAGCAGCCCGTGCAGTCGCCCGAACAGCCGCCCTTTCCCTTGACCTGACGGATGATGTGGCGGATCACATACCACACCGCCCACGCCGCCAGCACAAAGATTGCCGCGTAAATCACATATTTCAGCATCCGTTTCTTCTCCTTAGAACATCAGGGAACCGATCTGGTACACCAGGAAGGACACCAGATAGGCCGCGCCCAGCTGCCAGGCAATGGAGGCCAGCGTCCACTTGAGGCTGTTCATCTCCCGGTAAATGGTGGACACCGCCGCCACGCAGGGCACATAGAGCAGCACGAACACCAAAAAGGCATAGGCCGCCACCGGGTCGGCAAAGGTGCCCGACAGCGCCGCCGCCACCGTGGCCCCGCTGGCCGTCATCGAGAAGCCGTAGAAGAGACTCATGGAGGATACCACCATCTCCTTGGCGATGAGACCGGTGAGGAGGGCCACCGCCGCCTGCCAGGTGCCAAAGCCCAGGGGGATGAGCAGCGGCGCAATGGCGCTGCCGATGCCGCCCAGGAAGGAGTGCTCCGCGTCGGCCACCATGGTAAGGCCACCGTTCCAGCCAAAGGTCTTGAGGAACCAGAGCACGATGCTCATGGCCAAAATCAGGGTGCCCGCCTTCACCAGGAAGCCACGCACCTTCTCCCACACATGGAGGGCGATGTTCTTCAGAGTCGGCATCCGGTACGGGGGCAGCTCCAGCACAAAGGCGGCAGGCTCACCCTTGAAGACGAATTTTTTCAGGATAATGCCCGACACGATGGCGCAGACAAGACCCAGGATGTACAGAGAAAAGACCACCAGACCGCTCCAATGGGCAAAGAAGGCGGCGGTCATCAGACCGTAGACCGGCAGACGGGCCGAGCAGGACATGAAGGGCACCAGCATAATGGTCATGCGCCGATCCTTCTCATTCTCCATGGTGCGCGCGCCCATGACGGCGGGCACCGTACAGCCAAAGCCCATCAGCATGGGAATAAACGCCTTACCCGAAAGGCCGAAACGGCGCAGCAGCCGGTCCATAATGAAGGCCGCCCGGGACATATAGCCCGAGTCCTCCAGGAAGGAGAGGAACAAAAACAAAATGGCGATCTGAGGCAGGAAGACCAGCACGCCGCCCACACCGGCGATGATGCCGTCCACCAGCAGGCTCTCCACCCAGGGCGCCGTCCCGGCGGCGACGAGGAAACCGCGCACCCATACCGATACGCCGTCGCTGATGAAGCCGTCCACCAGATCGGACAGCATCTGACCCGGGCCAAAGGTGATGGCGAACATGGCCAGCATCATCAGCAGGAACACCGGAACCGCCAGAACTTTATGGGTGACGATGGCGTCAATTTTATCCGAAAGCGTCAATGCGCCGCTCTTTTGTCCCTTCTTCACCGACTGGGACACCACACTCTGGATGAAACGGTAACGGCTGTCCGCGATCAGCGTCTCCCGGTCGCCCAGCACATAGGCGCCCTCGTACTCGCTGCACACCGCCTCCACCCGGCGCTTTTCTTCCTCGTCCAACCCCAGACTCTTCTGCACCAGCTTGTCGCCCTCCAGCAGCTTGATGGACGCCCAGTGGGCCGGAATGCCGGCGGCGTAGGCCTTATCGTGGATGATCTGGCCCATTTTATGGTGGATCTGATGGGTGAAACCGTCATAGAGATCGTCCGGCTCCACCGTGACTCCCACGTGCATCTGCTTATGGGCCACTTCCAGCAGAGTCTGGATGTTCTTGCCCGTCCGGGCGGTGATGGGGATCACCGGCACCCCCAGAGCGCGGGACAGGGCCTGAATGTCGATCTTGTCCCCGTGCTTCTCCACCTCGTCCATGAAGTTCAGCGCAATCACCATGGGGCGCTCCAGCTCCAGCAGCTGGGCCGTCAGATAGAGATTCCGTTCAATATTGGTGGCGTCGATGATGTTGATGATGGCGTCCGGGTGCTCGCCCACGATGAAATCACGGGCCACAATCTCCTCCATGGAGTAGGGAGACAGGGAATAAATGCCCGGCAGGTCTACCACCGTCACCGGCTTGCCGTCTACCTGGGCCTTGCCCTCCTTCTTCTCCACCGTCACGCCCGGCCAGTTGCCCACGTATTGATTGGACCCGGTCAGGGCATTGAAAAGGGTCGTCTTGCCGCAGTTGGGATTGCCCACCAGCGCCAGCTTCATCTCGCGGCTGTCGTGGCTGGCGTAGTCCGGCTCGCCGCCGTGCTCCGCCGCCTCGTGGGCGTGGTCCGCGTCCATCCGGCGCAGCGTCTCCTCGTCCGGGATGTGCTGCACCATCCCCGCCCGCTTCCGCCGGATGAGAGAGGCCGCTTCCGCCTCCTCGCCGGTGGCCATGACGATCTGACAGGCGTCTTCCCGCCGCAGTGACAGCTCATAGCCCCGGATATTTACCTCGATCGGGTCGCCGAAGGGGGCGATCTTACGCACCATGACCTCGGTGCCCGGCGTGAGACCCATGTCTACCAGCCGCCGCTTGACCGGTCCGCGCTCGTTGCCCACCCGCAGGATGATCCCCCGCTCGCCGGGCGCCAGCCCTTCCAGCGTTCCCTTCTTCTGTTCTTTCTCGCTGTTCATTCTTCACGCATCCATTTCTATTAGTTAGCATATGCTAATTATTGTGCCGCAAAAGACAGGATCTCTCCCCTCCGGGTCTCCTTGTTCAGGGCAAGATCCCTTGCGCGCCGTTATTATACTATTCCTTTTATCTTTGTGTCAAGGTATGTCCTGCCAGCCCTTTTTCCAAAAAGCCTCCATTTTTTTCTCTTTTCCCACTTGACTTTTGGAAGCGGTTGTGCTATCCTAACTCCAGAAGTTAGCTAACGCTAACCAATCCCACCTCACAGGGAGCGCCGGACAGTTTGCAGCCTGTCCGGACCTCTCCCCCGGCGCTTCTTCCGGGGAGCGTCGCGGGAGGGGCGGAACTGTCCGGAGTTCCAGCTCTCTCTTTCCTCCCGGTTTTCCTTTTGTTCCAACCACATCCATCCAAACATCAAGTATGAGAGGCGGTCCGCAGCCACGGATCGCCTCTCATACTGTATTTTATGTACTTTTATGCGACCAAACCCAGAAAACGCACCAGGAAAAGCCAGAAGGTCAGGGTCAAGGCCGAAAGGAGGGTGGTGCTCACGATGACGCTGGAGGTGAGCACGCCGTCGCCCCCCATGCTCTGAGCCATGACGTAGCTGCTGGGGGTGGTGGCGGTGCCCAGCATGATGACAATGGTCACCAGCGCCCCGTCCCGGAACCCCATGGCCACTGCCAGCGGCAGGAAAATGGCCGGCAGAAGCACCAGCTTGATGAGGGCCGCCGCCGCTGTGGGCTTTACC
Organism: Candidatus Flavonifractor merdipullorum; assembly: GCA_019114165.1. Lineage (GTDB taxonomy): Bacteria > Bacillota > Clostridia > Oscillospirales > Oscillospiraceae > Pseudoflavonifractor_A > Pseudoflavonifractor_A merdipullorum. Next base: position 3,482 of record DXGA01000065.1, read on the forward strand.
TTGGCCAGCGCTTTTTTGCCCTCAAACCCCGCGCCGATGCAGACCAGCGCCTGGGGCGTGGCCAGACTGGCCACCGAATCCAGCGTCTTGGACACGATGGGCGGATACTGGAGGCGCAGCAGGGCCGAAAGGGTGCCCAGCACGATGGCGATGAGGAGCGGATTGGTGACCACATTGCGCACCGTGCGCACCAGCTTTCCCTTTCCTTCTCCCTCCGGGCCTTCCACCGTCAGCACCAGAACGGCGTAAATATTAAAGAGGGGCACCGCGCCCAAAATCATCATGGGGGCCGGTCCGGCGTCGCCGTAGATGTTCTGCATCAGCGCCACACCCATTACCGCCACACTGCACCGGTAGCTGGCCTGCACGAACGCGCCCCGCATGGAGCGATCTTTGAGAAAGGCTCTGGTCAGACCCCAGATGGTAAAAAACGCCACCGTCGTCACGCCCGCGCAGAAGAGGACCAGCTTTCCGTCAAAGGTGGCCCCCAGATCGGTATTGGCCATGTCCAGAAAGAGGAGCACCGGCAAGGTCACCTTAAAATTAAAGCGATTGGACACCGTTACGAAATGGTCGTCCAAAATCCCGATCCGCCGGAGAAAATACCCGATCACCATCACCAGAAACACCGGTACCGTGGCGTTGAGGCTAAACATCAGACTTTCCAACCCATATCACAGCTTTCTCTTTTTCTTGGCTCTGTCAATGCATCTGGTATTCTATCCCTTTCCGGTGGGAAAAGTCAAGGAAAACACTTGCCAAGGATTTCAATGGGCGATATAATAAGAAGACGGTTTTTAAGCCGCCTGATTTTTTGTAAGGAGTGACACACATGCCCGACGAGCTGAATACCCCCGTGATGGCCCAGAACTTTATCCATGACTTCATCGACGAGGATATCGCGCAGGGCGGTCAGTTCCAAGGGATGACCGTCCACACCCGTTTCCCCCCCGAGCCCAACGGCTACCTCCACATCGGACACGCCAAGGCCATTTTTATCGACTTCGGCACCGCCGAAAAGTACGGCGGCCTCTGCAACCTCCGTATGGACGACACCAACCCCACCAAGGAAGACGTGGAGTACGTGGACGCCATTCAGGAGGACATCCACTGGCTGGGCTACGACTGGGGCGACCGGTTCTTCTTCGCCTCCGATTACTTTGAGAAAATGTACGACCTGGCCGTGGAGCTGATCAAAAAGGGCCTGGCCTACGTCTGTGAGCTGACCCCGGAGCAGTTTAAGGAGTACCGCGGCGACGTGAATACCCCCGCCCGCTCTCCCTACCGGGACCGCCCCATTGAGGAGTCTCTGGACCTCTTCGCCCGTATGCGGGCCGGCGAGTTCCCCAACGGCGCCATGACCCTCCGGGCCAAGATCGACCTGACCAGCGGCAACTTCAACATGCGCGACCCGGTCATCTACCGCATCAACCATATGCACC
>DXGA01000066.1 GCA_019114165.1 Candidatus Flavonifractor merdipullorum
CGGCTACGTCAACTTCTGCGCCAACGCCGAGTACATCAAGGGCTATGACGCCCGTACCTTCGGCCCCAATGACCCCGTCACCGGGTATCAGGCTCTGGCCATGATCCTGCGCGCTCTGGGTTACGACAAGAACGGTGAGTTCACCGGTACCAACTGGACCATCCAGACTGCCGCTGTGGGCGAGAACCGCGGCATCACCAAGAACATCAGCGCCGGCACCCTGGGTACCGCCGCCTCCCGTGAGGTCGTGGCCGAGATCCTGTTCCGTGCCATCCTGGTGGACACCGTCAACTACACCCCCGCTTTCGGCTATCAGCTGAACGACACCTCCCTGGGCTATGAGACCTTCAAGCTCGAGGAGATCGAGGGCGTTGTCACCGGTAATGAGTATGCCGACCTGTATGACACCGAGCCCCAGCGTGCGGGCCGTACTGTCATGAACGTGGATGGTAAGGACTATGTCCTGAACTATACCACCACCTTTGATGACATTGGCGAGTCCCGCTATGCTTACGTCACCAACGAGGAGACCGTTCTGGCCATCGGCGATACCGGCAGCAACGTCACCTTCGAGACCGGTGATGAGCAGAGCATCAACACCGCCTCCAAGTTCGAGGATGTCACTGGCCTGGAGCGCACCACTGCCACCGAGCAGTTCGTGAACTTCGACGGCGGCGACACCTACGAGGCCTCCAACATGCGGATCGAGTATGTTGTTGACTTCACCAATGTCTCTGACTGGACCGATGCCAAGGGCGAGGCTCTGGCGGATGCCAACGGCGGTAAGTACGATGCCGCCAATGACACCTACACCAAGTCCATCTCCCGTCACGGCACTCTGACCGCCACCGATATGCGTTACATCGAGGGCATCTTCACTGACTCCGACGAGGCGGATGACGATGTGGAGTATGTTGGCGAGGTCTACGTGGGCACTCAGTCTAGCAAGGACATCTCCGATGACATTTCCTATGACGAGTTCCTGGATAAGTACATCGAGACCAGCGAGAACGCCGTTGCCATCGACAGCAACGACAATGGTAACTGGCTGAAGGCCATCGACAACGACAACGACGGCGAGGCCGACTATGTCCTGCAGGTTATCTACACTGTGGCCGGTGTTCAGGACATCTCCAAGAGCGGCACCATCACCCTCTCCAGCGAGGATGAGGAGCTGAATGACGGCGACGCTCTCAACGAGATCACCAGCGACAACGATGTCGTCACCGAGGACGAGCTGGCCGAGGGTGATATCGTCTACTACGCTCTGATCGACGGCAATGCCTACACCTACAAGACTGAGGTCGTGACCGCTGAGATCGACCGCGTCAACCGCAACTCCTACACCGCTACCACCACCGACGGCGACGAGTATGTTGAGTCCGGCGTCCACGAGCACACCTTCTGGGATGAGATCATCTCCGGCGTGCGCAATCTGGAGGGCGACGTCAACTACGACCTGTATCTGGATCGCTTCGGCTATCTGGCTGCCTTCACTGAGTCCGACAACAACGCCGGCTTTGTGCTGCTGACCGATGGTTATTTCGAGAGCGGCCGCACCGAGGACATCTTTGCCGCCATGGTCTGGGACCGCGAGGCTCAGGAGCTGGTTGACACCGACATCAACGATGGCGGCGACCTGTTCATCCGTGACGACGGTGATGATAACGACTGGGGCAACCTGAAGACCTTTGGTGATATCAACTTCAGTGTTCCTGCTTATGATGACATCCACACCATCGTGGCCGCTCTGGGCGAGGATGGCAGCCTGACCCCTGTGGATGAGATCTATCGCTATCGTATGAACGTGGCCATGATCGACATGGACACCACCATCCCTGTCCGCGCTCACACCGACAACGGCACCATCTATGAGACCACCCGTGACGGCGCTTACGAGCAGGCTACCGATTCCGTGGATGTCCGCGCTCTGGCCAGCACCGTGTACTACTATGTGTACAACACCCCCAACGGTAACACCGTTGTCCGCGAGTATGTTGGCTATGACAACATCCCTGATCTGGGCAAGGACAAGGATCAGGTTGAGGACGTGTATGTGGTCGGTACCCGCGCCGAGGATGCCCGGGACGATGAGTACTACACCGCCGAGATCGTCGTGGTGGAGCTGAAGGAAGGCTACACCGAGATCGACTCCGAGGAAGTCTTTATCTATGACCTGCCCGTGGTTGGCTCCGGCGTGAAGTACGAGGAGGTCAGCGTCATCCGTGCTGACGGCACCACTGGCACTGTCACCATTGACATGGCCAAGTCCAACCTCCGCAGCTATGATCCCGCCTGGGGCAAGATTGCTGATCCCGGCCTGTACTACATGTGGGAGTCTGACGTGGCTGATGTCTACGTCATCGAGCCCATGACTTGGAACGATATCGCTGACAGCAACTATGTTGTTGGTACCGTTCTGAAGGACACCGCTACCGGTTCTGACGACTGGACCAGCTTCGTGCCCTACTACAACAACACCAACTACATCACTGACCTGAGCGGCTTTGTCATCTTTGAAAATGGTGGCGAGACCGAGAAGCGGAACACCGAGGACACCAAGTACTATGAGCTCGAATATAGCGAGAACAGGTACGGTGACTACGTGGGCAACCTGGACGAGGGTGACCGCGAGGATGTCCTGCCTCAGCGCAAGGACGGCGGTGAGAACGAGGTTCTGGTGAAGTACAATGGCGATAACAACATCGTCTACGCCATCTCCTTCGCTCAGTGGGAGAATGAGAGCAAGGGTATTGTTGACTTCGCTCAGGATGTCTGGGCTTTCAACACCCCTGCTGCTGAGAAGATCGTGATTTCCGATTACGAGAAGGCCGTGGCTGCTGCTCAGGATGCTCTTGCTGCTACTCCTCATGTCGAGGATGATCTGAAGGCTGCCCAGAGCAAGCTGGCTGCTCTGGATCTCACCAGCCTGACTGCTGAGCAGAAGGCCTATGTTGCCGCTCTGCAGGCTGACATCACAGACGCTCTGAAGCCCTTCGAGGAGGCTGATGCTCTGGCCGAGGCTAAGACCAACGCCATTGATGCCATGAAGGCCGCCATTGTCGGCGCTGTTGAGGCTGCTGACACGGGCGACATCATCAAGGACTACAAGGCAGTCCTGACTGATGTCACCACCGACATCAGCGCCACTGGCTGGGGTGAGGGCTACGAGACCGTAGCGGCTGCTCTGGCCAAGTGGACTGAGGAAATCAACGGCAAGGGCACTATTGCTGAGGTAAATAGTCAGGCCGCTGCTATCGCTGGCAATTACGCCAGCTTGGCTAGTGCCTATGTTGCTGCTGTGGCCGCTAACCAGACTACTGCTGGCTACAAGGCTCTGGCTGCTGCAAAGGCCGAGGCCTATATGACCGCAATTAAGGCTGCGCTGAAGACCCCCATTGCTTGGACTGGTAACACCACTCTGGCTGGCGAAGTTGAGAGCGCTATCGATACTGCCTGCAGCACCGAAGCTAGCGATCCCGAGTACACCCTGACTGTAACTGCGGGTGACTTTGAGACTGGTGCTGGCGTAAGTGGTACCAAGACCGTTGAGGTTGAGGTTTCCGTCACCAATAGCTACGCTGGCGTTGTGTGCGATCCCGTCACTGAAACCATTGCGGTAATTATTTCCTGGTAATTTTCTGTCTCCAGAAGAATCCAATGAGTAGAAAGAACCCCCAAGGGCTTCCCTTGGGGGTTCTTTTCTTCTCAAATAAAATACACGCCGGTATCGTGGAGGGTCATATCACTGGTGGACTGGATGTTAGTTACCAAGGTCTGCGCCCCGGTGAAGCTGCCCTCCAGGAAAAATTCCAGCTCCGTGCAGGCTGTCCCATTCAGGGCTGTGGCGGTTTTCGGCGTCCCCGCCGTCATAGGCTGACCACCCAGGGTCACCGCGGGGGCCTGGCCGCCGCCGCTGTAGTGGACCACCGCCACCGCCTGGTCCGCTCCGGTCTCCAGGGTCAAACTGTCCATAACGGAACAGGAGGTGATGGCCTGTCCCGCCGCCTCGCCGGTTAAGGCCTCCGTCCCCATAGTTCCGAAGCCGATGGTCCCGGTGAAAAGTCCGCCGCCGCTGTACAGCTCCAGCCGGTAATCCTGATTGGGCGCCACCGGTACTGCCACTGTCAGCGTGTCCGCGGTGTCCGTCTGCGACATGACTTTGCCGGTGAGCCGCTCCGACTGGTAGATCTGGCTTCCGGTGGTTTGGTCATAAAGTCGGACATATAGAGGCAGTGAGCCGGTATTGTTGACATTGGTCCGATGGTACCAGACATTCAGCTTGGTGATGGTCCCCCGGAATGTGGATCGGAATTTGACCGCCGCCGTAGCGGAAGCCGAGATGCTCGCCGCCTCTCCGTTTGTCCACTCGTAGATGGCGGCGTTGATTTTCGCCAAGGTCAGCTCGGTGGCGGGACCGATCTGGATGCCGCCGCCTGTCAGGTGGAGGCAGATCTCCGCTCGGGCCAGCTCCTCCGCTGTGTGCAGTGTGTTGATGACCATGCTCTTGGCCGCAAAGGAAAACAACTTTTTGCAAGCGGCTCGTCCCGCCATCTGGTATAGATCGTATCCGCTTTGCCGCAGTTTATTGAATAATTCCGTTTTGGCCGCCGCCTGGCTCTGCGCGGCAGACTGGCTCAGATCATTTATCGCCTCCTGCCGTGCAGACCTCTCCTCCGCGATACCTTCGTCAATATCCGCCATGGCCTGGTTGAAGTCCTCCATCCGGATCCTGTCGGTCTCCACCCACTGGGGGAGATGATAATTTGTTGTATAATTCATCCAAAACTCTCCTTGTCGTATTCTGTCGCGGCTGAAAAACCGTTACACACTTTGTGTGTAACGGCCTTTTGTTGCACCGGAACATGCAACGTCAAAAGAGAGAAATTTCTAAAATCTTGTGAGACAAGCAAAGCAAATGCTTTGCGCTAAAAGTTTCTTTTGATACTTTTCTTTACAAAGAAAAGTATGTAGACCGGCAAGGCCGCTTCTTGACGCACGGCAGGGAAAACGGTATACTGAAAAAAATTGAAAGGGGGGCAAGTGTATGGAGAAACTGAGCGCCCTGCTGAGGGTCCGGCCGGGGGTGACGGCCCTGGTGGGCAGCGGCGGTAAAACCACGGCCATGTACCAGCTGGCCTCGGAGCTGGCGGAGTCGGGCACGGTAGTGTGCGCCACCACCACCCACATTTTCCCGCCCAGCCACATGCCGGTGTGGACAGAGGATGACCCGGAGACCCTGGCCGCCGCTCTGAAGGCCCAGCGGTGCCTGTGCGCGGGCGCACCTGGCCCAGAGGGAAAGCTCTCCGCCCCCCTCCTCCCCATCGCCGCCCTGGCGGGGATCGCGGACTATGTGCTGGTGGAGGCCGATGGAGCCCGGGGCCTGCCCTTGAAGGCCCATCTGCCCCATGAGCCGGTGATCCCGCCCCAGGCAGGGGACGTGATCCTGGTCGCCGGAGCCTCCGGCCTTGGCCGCCCGGCGCGGGAGGCGGTCCACCGCCCTGAGCGGTTCTGCGAACTCGCCGGCCTGCCTCTGGATGGCGCCGTTACGGCCCGGGCCCTGGCCGCGGTGATCCGGGCGGAGGCTCTGGCCGGAAAGGTGTTTTTCAACCAGGTGGAGGGCCGGGAGGACCTGGATAACGCATGGACCCTGGCGGGGCTGCTGGATGTGCCGTTTTATGCCGGAGCGCTGCAAAGGGGGCGTTGGATATGCTTGTCGTAATTCGCGGCGCGGGGGATATTGCCACGGGGATCGCTCTGCGCCTATATCGTTGCGGTTTTCGGCTGGTTCTGTGTGAGGTGAGCCAGCCCACCGACATCCGCCGCACAGTCTGCTTCGCCGAGGCGGTGCGGCTGGGACGGACGACCGTGGAGGGTGTGGAGGCTCGCCGCGCGGATCTGGAGGAGGTCCCGGAGCTGCTGGAGGACGGGATCATCCCCGTGCTGGTGGACCCCGCCGCCGCCTGCGTGCCGGCTCTGGGCCCCGGCGCTGTGGTAGACGCCATCCTGGCCAAGCGGAATCTGGGCACCACCCGGGACATGGCCCCGGTGGTGGTGGGGGTAGGTCCCGGCTTCACCGCCGGGGTGGACTGCCACGCAGCGGTGGAGACCATGCGGGGCCACACCCTGGGCCGGGTGATCTACCAGGGCAGCCCCCTGGAGAACACCGCCGTCCCGGGACTTATCGGCGGCTATGCCGGGGAGCGGGTCCTCCGTGCCCCGGCGGACGGCGTATTCGAGGGCGTCCGCCGGATCGGGGATGTGGTGGAGGCCGGGGACGTAGTGGCCTATGTGGCCGGTAAGCCCATGGCCTGCACCATCGCCGGCGTTCTCCGGGGCCTGCTGGCCGACGGCGTGCCGGTCCACCGGGGCATGAAGTGCGGCGATGTGGACCCGCGGTGCCGCCCGGAGTACTGCGTCACCGCGTCGGACAAGGCTCTGGCAGTGGGCGGCGGCGTCCTGGAGGCCATTTTCAGCCTCTCCGGCGGCGTGGACAAGCTTGTATGTAAGTAAACGGGGCTGCGGCCCCTCCTCTCCCGGCGGGGCCGGACCAGAGGCGGCGGTATCTCTCACTGCGGAACACCGCAGGACGGATAGAGAAGAAAAGGAGAGGTACCACAATGGCAAGAAAAACGATCATGCCCAACATCGCCTACGACACCCAGCGCCGCAGCTTCTATGTCACCCTCCGGGGCGCTCCTGGCCCGGAGGGCGTTCCACGCCGCGTGGTTCGCTGCTACCCCACCCTGGAGCGAGCGCTCCAGGTCCTCAATGAGCATCAGGCCCAGCGGACCCTGTCTCAGGGCAAGGCATCCAAAGACCTGACCGTGGGCCAGTGGCTGTGCTACTGGCTGGAGAACGTGGTCCGGCCCAGCCGGTCCGCCAGTACCACCCACGGCTACACTATGATCATCCGCAACCACCTGGTCCCAGCCCTGGGGGCCATTCGGCTGGACCAGCTCACCACGGCCCAGGTTCAGGACTACCTCAACGGAAAGCAGGCGGAGGGGCTGTGCAGCAACACCGTGCGGAAGCACCACGGCGTGCTCCACAACGCTCTGGAGCACGCCCGGCGGCGGGAGCTCATTGTCCGCAACGTGGCCGAGCAGGCGTCCCGCCCCTCGGCCCAGACGCCGGTCCACCACTACTACGACTCGGAGACTATGGCCCGGCTTTTCGAGGTCCTGGCGGGCACCACCATGGAGCCGGTGGTCAAGCTGGCCGGGTATCTGGGCCTGCGCCGCAGCGAGATCTGCGGACTGAAGTGGAGCCATGTGGACCGGGCCGCCAAGGTCATCACCATTGCCGAGGCCCGCACCGCCGTTAACGGCCGGTCCGTGGACAAGGAGACCAAGAACCGGTCCTCCGTCCGCCGCCTGGGCTATGAGGGCCTGGCGAATTTGGAGGAGGTCATTGAGCGGCTGTGGCGGCAGCGGGAGGAGGAGAAAGCGCGCCTGGGCGACGAGTATGTGGACCGGGGATTCGTCTTGTGCCACGACGGGGGGCTGCCCTACCAGCGCGACTACCTCAGCAACCGCCTCCAGCGGGTCCTGGCCCGCACCAACCTGCCCTATGTGACCCTCCACGGCCTGCGCCACTCCTTCGCCTCCATCGCCCACAGCCGGAACGTTCCTCTCTTCGGCATCAGCCGCGCTCTGGGCCACAGCTCCACCGCCACCACCACCCAGATCTATATGCACCTGTTCGACGAGACCCACCTGTCCGTCGTCCAGGCCGTGGGCCAGGCTATCGATCCCGGGGAGGCGTAACGTCCTGTTCTTTTCTTTTGAAAAAGAAAAGAACCAAAAGAAAACTTTTAGCGCAAAGCTGCCGCTTTGCTTATGCCAAATTATGGCTCCGTCTATAGCTGGCGCGCCGTGCCCCGGCAGGTCTCCAGACCCGCCGGGGCGTTTTTCTCCCTTTTGACGTTGCATGTCCCGGTGCAACAAAAGGCCGTTACACACAAAGTGTGTAACGGTTTTTCAGCCGCGACAGAATACGACAAGGAGAGTTTTGGATGAATTATACAACAAATTATCATCTCCCCCAGTGGGTGGAGACCGACCGCATT
>DXGA01000067.1 GCA_019114165.1 Candidatus Flavonifractor merdipullorum
TCATAGGCAAGACACATCCCGGTGTCTTCCAGCATACTCTTCTCGGTCAATCTGTGCCCTGTCTGGTCCGTTACTTCCAGATAGACCGTGCCCCCCGTTTCATCTGCCAGAGTGCGTACTACCCGCACTTCGATTCCCTGATCCTCATCAGACACGTCCTGAATCTCCTGGCTGTATGGTTCAAACCCCGCCAGCGCCGCGGAGAGGGCCGCCCGCAGAGAGGGCGAGGCCGCCAACGCCGCCGCGCTCAGCAGCACGCACATCGCCGCCGCCAGAATGACCATCCGGAACATCTGCTTTTTCTCCTTCACAGGAACCGCTCCTTTCTCCTCCTCCATCGCCGCCAAAATGGCCGCCTTCCGTTCCTCCGAAAGCCGGACCGGTTCCAGCTCCCGATCCAGACTTTCTTTTACTTCACGTTTTGTCATAGTACCACCCCTCCAATCTGCCCTTTAATTTCTGCCGCGCCCGGCTCAGACGCATGGTCACCGCCGACACCGAAAGACCCAGCATTTTGGCGATCTCGCCGCTGTCCAGTTCCTCATAGTAGTAGAGAATCACCACCGCCCGATATTTGGGCGGCAGTTCCATCACCGCCCGGGCGACAGTATCGTCTCTCAGCTCGGGGCCTTCCGCGGCCAGCCCGTTCAGTTCCTCCTCTGGCGCTCGCTTTTTTCGCCAGGGGCTACGCAGGGTATTTTTACAGATATTGATTGCAATTCGTATCAGCCATGTCTCCTCGCTGCACGCGCCCCGAAAGGACGGCCACGCCCGCAAGGCCCGCAAATAGGTCTCCTGCACCGCGTCCTCGGCTCCCATCCGGTCGCCTAAATAAAGGGTGCACAGCCGGAGCAGATGGTCGCCGTACCGCTCCACCAGAGCCACGGCATCCAGTTCTCCTTCCATCCTGATCTCCTCCTTTCACCCATTAGACACCGTACCTTCCCCATTTGCAACAAAAAACACCGTCCCCGCAGGAACGGTGTTTTTTGTATGATTGCTCTGCCGTCACCAAGCCGAAGGGGAGACGGAAGTTCTTTTTGATTCTTTTTCTTTCAGGAAAAAGAATTACTTGGCTTCGTAGACAGCCTTCATGCCCTTATAGGTCATGTAGCAATCCAGCTTGGCCACGGTCTCGAAGGGGGCGTGCATGGACAGCACGGGCACGCCGGCATCGATGGTGTCGATGTCCCGGTTGGCCATGTAGCAGGCCACGGTGCCGCCGCCGCCGGCGTCCACCTTGCCCAATTCCGCCATCTGCCAGAACACGCCGGCCTCGTCCAGGGTGCGGCGCAGATAGGCCACCACCTCGGCGGAAGCGTCGGAAGCGCCGGACTTGCCCCGGGCGCCGGTGTACTTGCAAAGGCCCATGCCGTAGTTCACACGGGCGCTGTTGCGCTTTTCGTACACCTCGGGGAAGTTGGGATCATAAGCGGCGGTCACGTCGGCGGACAGGCAGAAAGACTTCTCATAGCAGGCCTTCAGAGGCACCTGCTGGCTGTCGCACAGGTCGCTCATAAAGGTATCGAAGGCGGCGGACTGCATGCCGGACACGCCCTCGGAGCCGATCTCCTCCTTGTCGGCCAGGATGCACACGGCGGTGCGCTCCGGCTCGGCCAGCTCCAGAAGGGCGGCAAACTCCGCAAAGGCGCACACCCGGTCATCGTGGCCGTAAGCGCCGATGAGGGAGCGGTCGAAGCCGATGTCGCTGGCCTTGAAGGCGGGGACCGCCTCCAGCTCAGCGGAGATGAAGTCCTCCTCGGTGATGCCATACTTGCGGTTGAGCAGGTCCAGAATGGCGAACTTCACCCGGTCAGCGCCCTCGTCGTCCTTGAAGGGGCGGCTGCCGATGAGCAGGTTCAGGCTCTCGGCGGGCACGGCCTCGCCCAGGGGCTTCTTGGACTGCTCGGCGCCCAGATGGGGCAGCAGATCATCCACAGTGAAGAGGGGGTCGCCCTCGGCATTGCCGATGGCCACCTTCAGAACGGTGCCGTCGGTGCGGGCAATGACGCCGTGGAGCTCCAGGGGGATGGTCACCCACTGATACTTACGGATACCGCCGTAATAGTGGGTCTTGAGGAAGGCCAGCTCGCTGTCCTCATAGAGGGGGTTGGGCTTGAGATCCAGACGGGGAGAATCGATGTGAGCTGCGCCGATGTTGACGCCGTCAGCCAGAGAGCGGCGGCCCATCACGGCCAGCATCAGGCCCTTGCCCCGGTTGGAACGGTAGACCTTATCGCCGGGTTTGAGGTCCATGCCACGCACCAGGGGCTTGAAGCCGGCGGCCTCCGCCTGGCGGATGGCCTCGTCCACGCACTCCCGCTCGGTCTTGCCGGCGTCCAGGAACTTCTTATAAGCGTCACAATAGGACTCCATCGCGGCCTCATCCTCAGCGGTGAGACGGTCATAGCCGTTCTTGGGCTGATAGAACAGCGCCTCACGCCGCAGCTCGGCCGCGGTCTTTTTCTTTTCTTCCATGTCGGAAGTCCTCCTTATAAATAAGTACAATACATGATTCAGCTATCTTTCTTCGACAGCTTTTCTATTTTACCACACTTTCCGCCCAATTTCCACCCCTATGGCAAAGACGCACAAAGCGCCGCTCTTTTCCCTTGTGTTTTTTTCTCAGATTTTCCTTGACAGGAAAGGAAAGAACCGATATAATGACCTCACTCGAAACGGTTACATTTTTATTTTTAGTGTTCATTATAGGAGGAATTATGAAACTTTACAACATTCGCGTTACTGCTGTTCTGGCCACCGCCCTCATGCTGGGCCAGCTGTCCGCTCCCGCTCTGGCCGCCGAAGTCTCCGCCAGCGCCGGCAGCGTCAACATCAATGAGGCTTTCTCCGATCCCCTCTTCCGTGCCTGGCTGGAAGACCGGGAAAACCTCAACGGCATCGGCGCCGACGGCATCCTCACCGAGGAGGAGCGCGCCGCTGTTCTGGCCGTGGACGTCTCCGGCGAAACCATCCAGAGCCTTTCCGGCATCGAGCTCTTCCCCAACCTGCGCTCTCTCAACATCAGCCACTCCACCGGCTCCCCCTGCGCCATCTCCCAGAAGGCGTCGGAGGCCGCCATGTCCGGTTCTCAGGAGAAGGTGGAGACCATGCGTCAGGCCTTTGAGGAGCGGCGCAATTATATCGTGAAGCGTATGAACGCCATTCCCAACGTGAGCTGCATCATGCCCGAGGGTGCGTTCTATGTGATGATGAACCTGAAGGACCTGCTGGGCAAGACCATCCAGGGTGTGACCATCACCGACGACAACGTCTTTGCCGATCTCTTCCTGAAGAAGGGACTGGTGGCGGTGGTGCCCGGCTCCGGCTTCGGCGCGCCCAACTTTGTCCGCTGGTCCTACGCCTGCTCCATGGACAACATCAAGGAAGGTCTGGACCGTCTGGAAAAATTCCTGGCCGAGTAAAACAAACTGAAAAGGGGTACTTCAATGAGTAAGAACGTATACGAGAGTCCGCTGTCCTCCCGCTACGCCAGCGATGAGATGCAGTACATCTTTTCTTCCGACAAGAAGTTTTCCACCTGGCGCCGCCTGTGGGTGGCGCTGGCCCGGGCCGAGATGGAGCTGGGCCTGCCTGTGACCCAGGAGCAGGTGGATGAGATGGAAGCCCACCTGACCGACATCGACTATGACACCGCCGCCGCCTACGAAAAGAAGCTGCGCCACGACGTCATGGCCCACGTCCACACCTTCGGCGAGCTGTGCCCCAAGGCCATGCCCATCATCCACCTGGGCGCCACCAGCTGCTATGTGGGCGACAACACCGATGTGATCCTCATGCGGGAAGCGCTGCTGCTGGTGAAGGACAAGCTGGTGCAGGTCATTTCCCACCTGGCCGCCTTTGCCGAAACGTATAAGGCTCTGCCCACTCTGGGCTTCACCCACTTCCAGCCCGCTCAGCTGGTGACGGTGGGCAAGCGCGCGACTCTGTGGATGAACGAGCTGCTCATGGACCTGGAGGAGGTGGAGCACCGCATCTCCACCTTGAAGCTGCTGGGCTCCAAGGGCACCACCGGCACCCAGGCCTCCTTCCTGGAGCTGTTCGAAGGCGACCACGAAAAGTGCAAGGAGCTGGAGCGGAAGATCGCCGCCGAGATGGGCTTTGACGCCAGCGTCCCCGTCTCCGGCCAGACCTATTCCCGCAAGATGGATTATGCCGTCCTGTCCACCCTGTCCGGCATTGCCCAGTCTGCCAGCAAGTTCGCCACCGACCTGCGCCTTCTCTGCCACCTGAAGGAAGTGGAGGAGCCCTTTGAGAAGAACCAGATCGGCTCTTCCGCCATGCCTTACAAGCGCAACCCCATGCGCTGCGAGCGGATCTGTTCTCTGGCCCGCTACGTCATTGCCGACGCCATGAACCCGGCCATCACCTCTTCCAGCCAGTGGTTCGAGCGCACCCTGGACGACTCTGCCAACAAGCGTCTCAGCGTGCCCGAGGCTTTCCTGGCGGTGGACGCCATCCTGAACATCTACGCCAACGTGGCCGGCGGCCTGGTGGTCCATGAGAAGGTCATCGAAAAGCACGTCATGGAGGAGCTGCCCTTCATGGCCAGCGAGAACATCATGATGGACGCCGTGAAGAAGGGCGGCAACCGTCAGGAGCTGCACGAGCGTATCCGCGTCCTCTCTCAGGAGGCGGGCGCCAATGTAAAGGACCGCGGTCTTTCCAATAACCTCATCGACCTCATCGCCGAAGATCCCATGTTCGGCATGAGCCGCGAGGAGCTCACCGCCCATCTGGAGCCCAGCCGCTATATCGGCCGGTGCCCGGAGCAGGTAACCGACTTCCTGCGGGAGTATGTGGCTCCCGTGCTGGAGGCCAACGCCGCGGCCCTCTCCAAAAAGGAGACCGAACTGAAGGTCTGAGTTTCATTCAGCAGGGCAGAAGGATACCCCTTTTGCCCTGCTTTTTTGCGCATGGCAGGCAGTTTGTGAATAAATGTAAGAAAAACAAGAAAATTCGGTTTTCGTTGTGGTTTGGAGCAAGGTATGATATAATAATCCTATGGCGATTCTTTAGCCAAGGAAAGGTGTTCTTCTTTGATGCCGCAGGTGTGGGAAGGGGAACGCCTTGCAATAAGGAGGGCTCTTCAAATGGCAGAATCCAAGGTAAAACGTATCGGTGTCTTTACAAGCGGCGGCGACGCCCCCGGCATGAATGCCGCAGTGCGCGCGGTGGTGCGTACCTCGCTCCATATGGGCATCCAGTGCATCGGCATCCGCCGCGGCTATCACGGCCTCATCAACTGTGATGTAACCCCCCTGACCTTCGAGAGCGTGAGCGGTCTGTCCCGTCAGGGCGGCACCATGCTCTACTCGGCCAGAAGCAAGGAATTCCAGACCGAAGCCGGTCAGGAGCGGGCCCTTGCCACCTGTAAGATGCTGGGCATTGACGGCCTGGTGGGCATCGGCGGTGACGGTACCTTCCGTGGTCTCCAGGTTCTGGCCAAGAAGGGCATTTCGGTGGTAGGCATTCCCGGCACCATCGACAATGACATTGCCTGTTCCTCCTACACCATTGGCTTTGATACGGCTTGTAATACCGCTCTGGACTCCATCGACCGCCTGCGCGACACCATGCAGTCTCACGAGCGCTGCTCCGTGGTAGAGGTCATGGGCCGTCACGCCGGCCATCTGGCCCTCTATGTGGGCGTGGCTTCCGGCGCCACCGCCGTGCTGGTGCCCGAGGAGAAGATCGACTATGAGCACAATCTGATCGAGCCCATCCGGGAAGCCCGTCTGGCGGGCCGTACCCACTTCATGGTCATTGTGGCCGAAGGCGTGGAGGGCGGCGCGTACGGCGTAGCCCAGAAGGTCCACGAGGCCACCGCGCTGGACACCCGCGTGACCATTCTGGGCCATGTGCAGCGCGGCGGACATCCCTCCGCCCGTGACCGCGTGACCGCTACTTACATGGGCTACGAGGCGGTGAAGCTGCTGGCCGCCGGCAAGACCAACCGGGTGGTCTGCGTGCAGGAAGATAAGTATGTGGACTTCGACATCGACGAGGCCCTGTCCATGAAGAAGACGCTGGACCCCCAGACGTACAGCGTCATGCGTGCGCTGACCGGCATGGAGCAGGTTGGCATGAAGTAATCCGGCGTTCGGATAGAAGAGAATGGCCTGCTGCAGAATGGGCCTGTAAAAAGAT
>DXGA01000068.1 GCA_019114165.1 Candidatus Flavonifractor merdipullorum
GAACCGGACCCCCGTTTTTTTGAAGAGGCCATTTTTATTGTCAAAGAGGACGCATTCTCCCGGGAGGGGATCAGCGCCGACCAGATCCTGCAGGAGGCGCGGCAGGTGGCCCGGGGGTACATCCGTCGCAGTACCCCCACCGGGAAGCTGCTCTCCCGCATCCCCGCCCCGGCGTATCTCTTTGTCGGCGGACTGCTGGCCACGGCGGCCTGGTGTACGGCTCTCTTTTGTTTCTAGGGTACTTTCATATTTTCCTCTTCCCTTTCATCTATGATATGATGTTATAGATGAGGAATGTGGGGACCGCCGCCTTCGGCGGTCCGTTTCCACGGCAGCAAAAAACGCGGCAAGCTTCTTTGGAAGCTTGCCGCGTTGTCATACCGCAGACAATCAGTCGGTGACGAAGGGCAGCAGCGCGATCTGACGGGCGCGCTTGATGGCCTCGGTCAGCTGACGCTGATGCATAGCGCAGGTGCCGGTGGTACGGCGGGGCAGGA
This sequence comes from Candidatus Flavonifractor merdipullorum, assembly GCA_019114165.1. Lineage (GTDB taxonomy): Bacteria > Bacillota > Clostridia > Oscillospirales > Oscillospiraceae > Pseudoflavonifractor_A > Pseudoflavonifractor_A merdipullorum. Next base: position 498 of record DXGA01000068.1, read on the forward strand.
TCTTGGAACGCTCAGACAGGAACCGGCGCAGCTTGGCCGCGTCCTTGTAGTCGATGTGCTCCACCTTGTCCACGCAGAAGGTACAAACCTTACGGCGCTTGCGGCCGCGGGGACGCTCTCTATCCATAGCCATGGTACGAAATCTCCTTTCACGATGCTTCCGCGGTGCAAAGGAAGGCTCCGCGGAGCGGGAATGGCGCTTACGCGCTGAACCGGAACAGCATCCGGTACAAAATCAAAAGACGTTCCGTCCTCAGAACGGCAGTTCTCCGTCGTCGTCGGACAGGTCGGCGAACTGGTCGCCGCCCATGGGCGCGGAGTAGGCGGGGGCAGCCGGCGCGGCCTGAGGGGCGGGCGCGGCATAGCCGCCATAGGGGGGCGGAGCATAACCGCCGGCCTCAGCGTCCCGCTTGGAATCGCCAAAGTAGACGTTTTCCGCCACCACTTCGGCGCTGCGGCGCTTGTTGCCGTCACGGTCGGTCCAGTCCCGCATCTGAAGACGGCCCTCCACCACGGCCATGCGGCCCTTGGTGAAGTAGCGGGAGACAAATTCGCCGGTCTGACGCCAGGCCACCACATCAATGAAGTCAGTGGAGCGCTCGCCGGTGGACTTGTCCTTGAAGTCCCGGTCCACAGCCAGAGAGAAGGAGGCCACGGCCGTCCCGGTCTGGGTGTGGCGGAGCTCCGGATCACGGGTCAGACGACCCATGAGAATGATCCGATTGAGCATGGATGTCTCTCCTCTCTTAGTCGTCCTTGCAGACGATGAGGGAACGCATCACGCCGTCGGTGATCCGGAAGATACGGTCCAGCTCCTGGGGGAAGCCGGGCACGGAAGTGAAGGTCATCAGCACATAGTAACCCTCGGTCAGATCGTTGATGGGATAGGCCAGATGGCGCTTGCCCCACTCGTCAACCTCGGCCAGCGTGCCGTTGGACTCCACCAGAGTCTTGAACTTCTCGACCAGCGCGGCGGTGGCCTCCTCGCCCAGGGTGGGATCCAAGATGTAGACCGCCTCGTAGTTCGCATTCAGCTTAGCCATTTTTGTTGCACCTCCTTATGGACTTATGGCCCCTGCTCTTTGTCAGGGGCAAGGATTGTCTGTTCATTTGACAGACTATATTATTATATCCAAATCCTGCGATTTGTCAAGCGCTTTTTCTCTCTTCTTACAGCATCTTTGCCTTTTCCTTGATAAAGCCGCGGAGCCAGTCGCCGGTGGCGGGATGGTCCAGGGCAAAGTCGATGGTGGCCTCCAAAAAGCCGTTCAGGTTGCCGGTATCGTAGCGCTGGGCCTCAAAGTCCACGCCCACCATCTTCTCCTTGCGGCACAGCTCCTTCAGGCCGTCGGTCAGCTGGATCTCGCCGCCGTAGCCGGGCTGGAGGTTTTCCAGAATGTCAAAAATACCGGGGGTAAGCACATAGCGGCCCAGAATGGCATAGTTGGACAGCACTTCCTCAGGGCGGGGCTTTTCGTTCATGTCGGACACGGCATAGATCCGCTCCTCCAGCGGGTCGATCTTGACGGAGGAGTATTTGGAGATGGCGTCGGTGCTCACCTGCTGGATGCCCACGGCGGAACAGCCGTATTTTTCGCTGGCCTCCACCAGCTGGGCGGTCACCGGCTTTTTGGCTCTCATAATGTCGTCGCCCAGCAGCACGGCGAAGGGTTCGTCGCCCACAAAGCGCTTGGCCCGCCAGATGGCATGGCCCAGGCCCCGGGTCTGCTTCTGCCGGACGTAGAAAATGTTGGCCAGATCGGCGGCGCGGCGCACCTCGGTCAGTTCCTTTTCCTTGCCGGCCTGGACCAGGCGGGTCTCCAGCTCGGGATAGTAGTCGAAGTAATCATCCATGGCAGATTTGGCACGGTTGGTCACGATGAGGATATCTTCGATCCCGGCAGCCACGGCTTCCTCGATGATGTACTGAATGACAGGCTTGTCCACCATGGGGAGCATCTCTTTGGGCACGGTCTTGGTGGCGGGCAGCATACGGGTGCCCAGTCCGGCGGCGGGAATGACTGCTTTGCGTACTTTCACGGGAAAAACCTCCTTACTGATGGTGTATTTTCATTGTCGCAATCTTTTTTCATAGTGTAACACGAATCGCCCAAAATTACCAGCAAAAAACCGCCGTTCCCCCTCCACACGGGAAACGGCGGTACAGCATATCAAAGTTTCAGGCGTTGCTGGTCTGGGTCATGCGGGGCATCATGCGGCGCAGGTAGGGCACCCGGGGCAGGGCGTAGAGCAGGATGGAGCCCAGGATGTAGCAGGCCAGCAGCTCGCCCACGGCCACGCTCACGCCGTTGAAGGCGAAAGCGCCCCAGAAAGCGGGACCGAAGCCCACCTCATACCAGGCGATCATGGCGCCCACGATGACGCCGTTGCAGATCACCGGCGGCAGAGGAGCCAGATAGCGGTTGGGCATCTTTGCGGTCAAGAGGGCGCCCAGCAGGGTAGCCAGAGAACCTAACACGCTATCCAGCGGACCCACAGTGCTCATCAGGTTGGTCAGCAGGCAGCCGACGAAGAGGCCGGGGATGGTACTGGGAAAGAGGAAAGGTAAGACGCACAGGGCTTCGGCGAAGCGGCACTGCACGGGGCCGTAGGTCAGGCCGAAGATGTTGCCAAAATAGCTCAGCACAAAATAAATGGCGGCCACCATGGCGGAAAGGGTCAGCTGTCGGACATCGAGTTTTTTCATATTGGATTGTTCCTCCCATTTTTTGTTTAGAGAACGGATCGGGCCTTGGCGTCAAAGCCCGCCGAACGAACGCGGTCTGCACCGCGCTTGGACTGGATGTGGAAAACCAGTCGGGAGGAATTATAGCATAGGGAAACTGTTCTGTAAAGAGACTTTTAGTTGAGAAGAAAGAGCTTTACGCCCTCTTCGCCTTCCATCTCCCCTTCTATGATAACGGTATCCGGATTCGGCCCGTTCTCCCGGACGACGGTGGAGTCGTCGCTCCCGCCGATGGAGGGCCGCAGCAGGTCGCCCCGTCCCGCTCGCCACCCGTCGGGTACCTGGATGGAAAATCCCGGGTCGGGCAGGTAGGAGATGGCCGCCGCCCCCACCGACAGCACGCCCAAAGCCAACAGCAGAACCAGTATCATTTTTACCGCTTGCTTGCCCTTCATAAAAAGACCTCCTTGCTCCGTTTTCTCAGTTAGACGAAGCAGGGAGGTCTTTTGTTCCCAGTTTTTAGCGATGGTAGAGCTTATTGGTCTCGTACTGAGGCTCGCTGGTCAGGTGCAGACCCAGCTTGGCGCAGTTGCCGCTGTCCACCTGAGAGAGGATGACGGTGGAATGGGCCTCGCAGCGCCGCAGGGCGGAGAGCTGATCCAGGGCCTTGGCGGCGGCGGGATCGGTGGCGGCGGAGATGGCCAGGGCGATGAGGGTCTCGTCGCTGTGGAGGCGGGGATTGGCGGAGCCCAGATGGTCCACCTTGAGGGTCTGGATGGGCTCGATGGCCTTGGGGGAGATCACATGGACGCTGTGGTCGATGCCGGCCAGCGCCTTGAGGGCGTTGAGGAGGGCGGCGGAGCAGGCGCCCAGCAGCTCGCTGGTCTTGCCGGTGACCACCTGACCGTCGGGCAGCTCGATGGCAAAGGCGGGACTGCCGGTCTCCTCGGCCACCTGGGCGGCGGCGGAGATGACGGGACGCTGGGCGGCGTCGGCCTTGGCCTGCTGCATGAGGAGCTCCAGCTTGTACACCACGCTGTCGTCGGCCTTGCCCTGACGGCGGTCACAGAGTCCGCTGTAATACCGGCGGATGATCTCCTGCCGGGCGGCGTCCCGCACGGCCTCGTCGTCCACGATGCAGTTGCCCGCCATATTCACGCCCATATCGGTGGGGGACTTGTAGGGGCACTCGCCCATGATCTTCTCGAACATGGCGGAGAGGACGGGGAAGACTTCCACGTCCCGGTTATAGTTTACCGTGGTCTCGCCGTAGGCCTGGAGGTGGAAGGGGTCGATCATGTTCACGTCATTGAGGTCGGCGGTGGCGGCCTCGTAGGCCAGGTTGACCGGATGGTTGAGGGGGAGGTTCCAGATGGGGAAGGTCTCAAACTTGGCATAACCGGCCTTCACGCCCCGCTTGTACTCGTGGAAAAGCTGGGAGAGGCACACGGCCATCTTGCCGCTGCCGGGACCGGGGGCGGTGACCACCACCAGGGGACGGGTGGTTTCCACATAGTCGTTTTTGCCGTATCCTTCGTCGCTGACGATGAGGGGAATATTATTGGGGTATCCCGCAATGGGATAGTGGCGGTAGACTTTGACGCCCAGTGTCTCCAGACGGCGCTGGAAGGCGTCGGCGGCGGGCTGACCGGCGTACTGGGTCACCACCACGCTGCCCACATAAAGGCCCTGGCTGCGGAATGCGTCGATGAGGCGGAGCACGTCCACGTCATAGGTGATGCCCAGGTCGCCGCGAACCTTATTCTTCTCAATATCGGAAGCGCAGATGGCAATCACGATCTCAGCGCTGTCCCGCAACTGGCCCAGCATGCGGATCTTGCTGTCGGGGGCGAAGCCGGGCAGTACCCGGGAGGCGTGGTAGTCATCAAAGAGCTTGCCGCCAAACTCCAGATAGAGCTTGCCGCCAAACTGGGCAATGCGCTGCTGGATATGGGCGGACTGCATCTCCAGATACTTGTCGTTATCAAATCCGATTCGGTTCATGGTCAAACCGCTCCCCTCTGTCTGTTTTTCAATTCAGCTTCGTATTATATCACAGCTGCGTGCCAGATGTACAGGGGTGGTTAGCGCTCAATCCAGGGATTCTATTTCATTATTTACAAAATTGTGGTCATAGTATACAATTTCCCTGAAATCGTGGTTCAGGAAAGGAGAACAACATGATGTCCAAGCTATCCATACTCAAGCTTTTGCTGGGCGGAATCGGTTTTATGCTGTTTGCCATCTGCTGTTATATGTTGGCAATCAATATGCGCAGTACTCTCTGCTTTGCCATTGGATTTTTTGCCCCAGTGGCCGGTATCCTGATGCTTCTTGTGGGACTGACCTCAAAAGAGCAAACATAAAGACACAAAAGGCGTGCCGCAGTTCACCTGCCGCGGCACGCCGTCTTTTTATATTTTTCTGTCCTCCACGTGGCTCTTGACCCGCTGGATGATCATGTCCAGCGCCACCAGATTGTGTCCGCCCTCCAGCACGACGATGTCGGCATACCGCTTGGACGGCTCCACAAACTGCTCGTGCATGGGTTTTACGGTGGTGAGGTACTGATTGACCACCGAGTCCAGCGACCGGCCCCGCTCCTTCACATCCCGCATGATGCGCCGCAGAATGCGCACGTCGGCGTCGGTGTCCACAAAGATTTTGATATCCATCAGGTCCCGCAGCACCTGATTTTCAAAAATCAGGATACCTTCCACAATGACCACCTTGGTGGGGCGCACCTCCACGGTAACATCGGACCGGTCGTGAATGGTATAGTCATAGGTGGGGGACTGAATGGTCTCGCCCCGGCACAGCGCCTTCAGGTCTTCCACCATCCGCTGGGTATCGAAGGCGTCGGGATGGTCGTAATTGAGCTTTTTCCGCTCCTCAAAGGGCATGTCGCTGTGGCTTTTATAGTAGTTGTCGTGATAAAGAACGCTGACGTCCTCCCCAAACTTCTCTTTGAGTCGTACGGTAAGGGTGGTTTTCCCGGAACCGGTGCCGCCGGCGATGCCAATGACCATGGTGTCCATGCCTGACTCCTCCTTTTTTGTGGGATACACTCGCTTTTGAGTATAACACGCCGGACTTTACCGCGCAAGGGTACCCTCTTCCGGCGCAAAGCCCGCCTTGGCAATTTGACGGCGCATCCAGTTGCCCCGGAGGTAGTAGATGACGAAAAGGGACGAGGTGAGGGCCCAGGTAATGGGGTAACTGAGCAGCAGGGTGTCCAGGGTATTGTGGTGAGGCAGGACGGTAAAGATCCACACCACCCGCAGCACGCACACCCCGCCGCAGGTGAGCAGCATGGGCTTGACCGAGTCGCCGGTGCCGCGTATGCCGCCGGCCATGATCTCTACCGGCACGAAGACGAAGTAGAAGGGGGTCATCCGCCAGAGCATCTGGGTGCCGATGGACAAGACGTCGGCGTCGCTGGAGAAGAGGCGGAGGAGAGGCGACGGAGCCAGACAAAAGAGGGTACTGACCAAAAGGGCAGTGCCCAGCGCCATGGCTGAACAGACCCAGATGCTTCTCCGCACCCGGTCATACTTCTGCGCGCCGAAATTCTGTCCCACAAAGGTGGTGATGGCCACGCCGAAGGCGGCGGAGATGAGCCAATAGAAGGCGTCCAGCTTGCCGAAGGCGGTCCAGGCGGCCACAGTGTTGGTGCCGAAGGAATTGATACAGGACTGAATGAGGATATTGGACAGGGTGTACATATCGGACTGTAACCCGGCGGGCAGGCCGATGCGCACCACGCTTTTGAGGATGTCGCCATAGAAGCGGATCTCCTGCCGCCGGACGCAGAAAATAGAGTCCGGCTTACAGAGGGCGGCCATGACCAGCACGGCGCTCACCACCTGGGAGAGGACGGTGGCCAGCGCCACGCCCAGCACCTCCCAGCCCAGCACCACCACAAAGAGAAGATCCAGCACGATGTTGGTCAGGCACGCGGCAATGAGGAAATAGAGGGGCCGGCGGTTATCGCCCACCGCCCGCAGGATGCTGGAGCCGATATTATAGAGGAAAGAGGCCACAGAGCCCAGGAAGTACACCTGCAAATAGGTCTTGGCGTATCCGATGACGTCGCTGGTGGTACCCATGAGGGTGAGGACCGGCCCGGAGAGGAGTACGCCCAGGATCATCACGCCCAGACCGGCGGCAATGGCCAGCGCAATGGAGGTGTGGACGGTGCGGCGCATCTCCTCGTGGCGGCGGGCGCCGTAGTGCTGGGCCACGATGACGGTGGCGCCGGAAGAAAGGCCCACAAAGAGGTTCACCAGAAAGTTGATGAGCACCGACGTGGTGCCGCCCACCGCCGCCAGCGCCTCCTTTCCCACGAAGTTGCCCACAATGATGGCGTCCACCGTGTTATAGAGCTGCTGAAAAAAAGTCCCCAGCAAAATGGGAAAGAAAAATTGCAGCAGATGCCGCCAGATCGGCCCTTCCGTGGTTTTCATACGCATACGCTATTCCTCCATCCATCGCCGGGCGAAAAAAATCCCTCCCCATCCAAACGGGAAGGTTCCCCACAATACAACTTGTTCCGTGCATAGCATATCCGAAATCACCGTGCAAGTCAATCCTCATCGTTGACAGTGGAGCCGCGGGAGCTTACAATAATGTCGATTTACTGCATTAGTGTATCAAGGAGGAACATCATCATGGAACTGCAACCGCTGCGCTGTGCGCTCCACGGCATATCGGCCTACAAGCATCTGATGGATCAGCCGGTCCTGTCTCTGGCCCTCTCCCTGCTGGACCACCTGGCCGCCGGTCAGGGGGAGGAGGCTCTGGAAGACTATACCCGTCTCTTCCACACCCTCCACCGGGAGGGCTGCCCCAATCTGGGCGCATGGCTCCACGACGCCCTGCGGGACCAGGAGTCCCCCTATGCCCGCATGGTGGAGCACGGCCACACCGATCCCGTCCTCAAGGACGCCGCCCGCCGGGACATCGAAGTGCTCAGCGCTCTGGCCGGGCTGGACTGTGAAGCGGTCCTTCAGCGGCTGGTGGAGATCCTCCCCGCTGAATGGGAGCCGGTGGTAAAGCTGCTGCCCCGGTGGAACTCCGCCGTGCCCTTTACCTTTGCCTCTCTCACCGGCTTTTACGCCTCCAACGGCGCCGGTATCTTTGCCCGCAGCCGGGCTTTTCTGTGGGAGAGCGGTCAGCTCTGGCCGGTGGAACAGCCCGACAGCCTCAAGCCCCACGAAATGCTGGGCTACGAGCGGCAGAGAAATCAGGTCATTGCCAACACCCGGGCCCTGCTGGATGGGCGGCACGTCAACAACGTGCTTTTGTACGGCGACAGCGGCACCGGCAAATCGGCCACGGTGAAATCCCTCCTCTCCCTTCCCGGCTTTGAGGACCTGCGCATCATCGAGGTGCAGAAGGAGGAGCTGTCCGATCTGCCTGACCTCATCCGTACCCTGGCCGGACGGCGGCTGAAATTCATCCTCTTTGTGGACGATCTGGCCTTCGATCAGGACGACCGGACCTATTCGGTGCTCAAAACCATTCTGGAGGGCGGACTGGAGCGCCGCCCCGCCAACGTGGCCATCTATGCCACCTCCAACCGCCGTCATCTGGTCCGCCAGACCTTCAGTGACCGGGCGGGGGATGAGGTGGACGCCTCCGAGACCATTCAGGAAAAGACCTCCCTCTCCGACCGGTTCGGCCTGCGCATCCCCTATCTGGCCATGAACAAGGCGGAGTTCCTGGACATGGTGGAGCGCATGGCGGTACAGCACGGGGTCTCCATGGACCGGGACGCGCTTCGTGCTGAGGCCGTCAAGTGGGAAGCCCGTCACCCCGGCCGCACTCCCCGTACCGCCCTCCAGTTTATCGCCGGTCTTCCTCTGTAAACATTGGACAAAAGAAGAAAAAATAGGACAGTCATTCGGGAACTTTTTACCAGTCATCTCGTCTAATCAATTGAAGAACTGGCGGACCATTCTTCCTGTCCGCCGAAAGGAGGATGAACATGAAAAAGCTTCTCTCCCTGCTGCTGAGCGGTGTACTGGCCCTGTCTCTCTGTACGCCTGCCCTGGCCGCCAGCACCTCAGACACCGACGCACGTCTCACACAGGTCACCCAGACCGTGAAAACCACCCTGGCTCTGGACACCTCCGACTATGACCAGTTCCACGGCAATCTGACGGAAGACGCCCTCTCCCCCCAGTGGAACCTGAACTGGTCCAACACCGACGGCGACTCCCTCACCATCACCGCCGATCTGGACGGGACGGTGCTCTGGCTGTACCGTTCGGACAACGAGCCTTCTTCCTCCACCCCTTCCCTGCCCGAAGTCAGCCGGGAAGAGGCCCAGGCAGCCGCTCAGGCGTTTCTGGACAAGGTCTTAGATGCGGATGTGGAATCTGTCCGGCTGGACGAGGACGGCTATTCCGCCCCCAGTTATTCCGACCGCTATGACTTTTCCGGCGTCATCCTGCTCAACGGTATTCCCTCTCCCCTCTCCTGCTCCGTGTCGGTGGATATGGACAGCGGCGAGGTGGTCCGCTTCAACCGTGACGCGCTGAACGGTCTTTACATCGGCGGCATCCCCTCCGCCACCGCCGCCATAACAGCCGACGACGCCGGAGCCAAGCTGAAAGACCTCTTCTCCCTCCGGCTGGAGTATGTGCTGGACGCCGACAGCAAGGAAGCGGTGCTGCGCTACCTGCCCAATCCGCTGGACGAGTACTATGTGGATGCCCAGACCGGCGAGGTGGTCAACCTGACCGAACTGCGCCAGTCTTTCTATGAAAAGGACGCCAACGGCTCCGTCACCGGCGATGCCGAAGCCCCCGAAGCCGCCCCCGACGGTGGACTGACCGAAGCCGAGCAGGAGGGCGCGGCTCTGCTGGCCGGTGCGCTGGATAAGGAGACGCTGGACAAACAGGCCCGGGCCGTGGACGGTCTGGGATTGGACGCCTACACCTTCGCCTCCGCCCGCTACACGGTGGACCCGAACTGGAAGGAAGGGGACGCGGGCGTACAGGTCTCCGCTTCCCTCACCTACACCCGGGAAAAGGACGGCAACCTCTGGCGGCGTTATGTCACTCTGGACGCCAAGACCGGTGAGCTGCTGTCGGTGAACAGCTCTCTTCCCTGGAACGAGGACGTCAAGCGCACCGTCACCAAAGAAAAGGCGCAGAAACTGGCAGAGGCCTTCCTCACCAGCTTCTGCCCCGACGATTTCGCCCGTACTGCCCGCTATGAGCAGCCCACCGTCTCTCCCCTCCATGATGAGGAAAAGATTCCTTCTGCATACGACTTCCGCTATGCCCGGCAGGAAAACGGCTATTTCTTTGCCGATGACGGGATCTCCGTTTCGGTGGATACCACGGACGGCTCCATCAGCTCCTTCTCCCGTCATTTCCAGGAGGATGTGACCTTTGACAGCCCCGAAGGCATCGTGAGCGAGGAGTCCGCGCTGACGGCCTATCAGGCCACCTTTGTGCCCGCTCTGGGTTACATCCAGGTGCCCGTTTCGCTGAGCAAGGCGGATGACGCCCTCCGCGAACTGCTCTGGCAGAGCGGCTATACTTACTGCTATCAGCTGACCCTGGGCTATGGTCTGGAGCAGGAAGGTGAATATGTCCGCGGCATCGACGCCAAGACCGGCAAGCCGGTCTATTACCAGCCCAACCAGAGCGAAACCATCACCTATGACGACCTGACCGGCCATTGGGTGGCGTCGGCGGCGCAGACTCTGGCCGATTACGGCGTGGGCTGGATGGGCGGCTCTCTCAAGCCGGACAGCGCCATTTCTCAGAAGGATATGGTGGCCCTTCTTTCCAGTATGCTCTACCGGAATCCGGTGGACCCGGACGCGCTGACCGAGGAGGAAGTGGACCGGCTCTATGAGACCGCCTATGGACAGGGCTGGCTCAAGCCGGAGCAGCGCAAGGACGACGCTTCCCTCACCCGCATGGAGATCATCCGTATGCTCCTCAATGGCGGCGGCTATGGTGGTGTGGCTGCGCTGGAGGGCATTTACCGCTGCGATTTCACCGATGCCGCTTCCATCTCCAGCGCCGATCTGGGATATGCAGCGCTGGCACAGGGTTTGAAGCTGGTCCAGGGCGACAGTGCCGGACGCCTCAATCCCGCCAAGGCCTCCACCCGCGCCGAAGCCCTCACCATGGTCTATAACTTCATGCGCTAACCTACTTTCTTTCGCCCTACTTTCTTTCGAGAAAGAAAGTAGGCAAAGAAAGCTTCCATAAAGCGCCCGGTTCGGAAGTATAAGCAGACTGGTATAACATAAAATGGCCCCAGACCAACGAAAATGGTCTGGGGCCATTTTTATAAGGAATACGCGGGCAGTTGGTAGCGGTAATGGATAAAATGTCGGCGCGCCTGGGGGAATGCAAAGGGGGGTATCCCCCCTTTGCCCCTTTTGGTCCAGGCCCTTTTCGGGAAAAGGGCCTGGCGCCGCCCGCGCAGGGCCGTCCCCCGCTGGGGAAAATAAGTATCAATAAATACCAGAATGATTACGCTTCCAGCTTCAGATCTCCCTCCTTGATCCAGCCGATCTTGCGGAAGACCAGGCCCAGGGCCCAGCTCAGCACCGCCGGAAGCACCAGACAGATGAGGATCATCCCAGCCCAGTCCCAGGGAGTAATGGCGCTCTTCACGCCGTTGGCCACATCGGACACCCATCCGGCATAGATGCCGATGGGTCCCACCATGCCGCAGGTACCCATACCGGAGGCCACGCCGCCGGCGGGGTCGTTCATCTGGAGGTGGAACACGCAGGTGGCCAGCGGTCCGGTGATGGCAGAGGTCAGAATCACCGGCGTCCAGATGCGGGGATTGCGGACGATATTGCCCATCTGGAGCATGGAGGTACCCAGACCCTGACTCACCAGTCCGCCCCAGCGATTCTCCCGGAAGCTCATCACGGCAAAGCCCACCATGTTGGCGCAGCAGCCCGCCACGGCGGCGCCGCCGGCAAGGCCGGTCAAACTCAGGGCCGCGCAGATGGCGGCCGAAGAGATGGGCAGGGTCAGGGCAATGCCGATCACCACCGACACCACGATGCCCATCAGGAAGGGCTGGAGCTCGGTGGCCCACATGATGATGCCGCCCACCGACGATGCCGCCGTGCCCAGGGCAGGGGCCCACCAGGCCGACAGTCCCACACCCACCAGGATGGTCACCAAAGGCGTGACCAAAATGTCGATCTTGGTCTCTTTGGACACCGCCTTGCCAAATTCAGCGGCGATGATCGCGATAAAGAGCACCGCCAGCGGTCCGCCGGCGCCCTTTCCGCCGTCCAGGGTCATGCTGCCCAGGGCGTTGGCGGCGTAGCCCACCGTGGCCAGCGAGAAGAGCACCATGGGCGGACAGTGCAGGGCGTAGCCGATGGCCACAGCCATGGCAGGGCCGCTCATGGCGGAGGCGTAACCGCCCACCGTGACCAGGGCTTCGATGCCCAGCTGTTTGCCCAGGGTATCCAGAATGGTGCCGATGAGCAGCGAGCAGAACAGGCCCTGAGCCATAGCGCCCAATGCGCCGATGCCGTAGCGTTGGGCGGAGATCTCGATATCCTTCCGTTTCAGAAAGGCGCGGAGCTTATCCAATCCAATCACCTCATTGCGGTAAATGCAGAAAAAGCGCCGCTCCGTAGGGAGAGGCGCTTTTTTCCGTGCAAAATGATATCTTACACCAGCTGGACGATCGCCATCTCGGCGGCGTCGCCGCGGCGGGGCCCGATGCGGACAACGCGGGTGTAGCCGCCGTTGCGGTCGGCATACTTGGGGCCGATCTCGTCAAACAGCTTCTTGGCCACGTCCTCCTTGGTGATGAAGGACAGAGCCTGCCGGTAGGAAGCCAGGTTGGCCTTCTTGGCCAGAGTGATCATCTTCTCAGCCAGAGGAGCCACTTCCTTGGCGCGGGTGAGGGTGGTCTTGATCTGACCGTTCTCCAGCAGGTAAGTGGTCATGGCGCGCAGCATAGCCATACGCTGATCAGTGGGACGGCCCAGTTTACGATTTCCGGACATATCAGTCAACTCCTAACGGTATTTCGCGCGGCGAAATCCAGTGTAAATTCGTCCTGAGACAGACTGTTTCTGTCTGTACTCCGGGAAGCGCCCGACAAAAGCCGGGCATCGCTTGGCGTATCCGGGAGGGGACGTTACATGCCCCCGGACTGCTTCCCCTGTATGCGCGTCTTAGTTGACGCTCTCTTCGCTGGCCAGAGAGAGACCCATCATGGCCAGCTTGTTGATGACCTCTTCCAGGGACTTGCGGCCCAGGTTGCGCACCTTCATCATCTCGTCCTCGGTCTTGGAGATCAGATCCTCCACCGTGTTGATGTTGGCGCGCTTGAGGCAGTTGAAGGAACGGACCGACAGATCCAGTTCCTCGATGGTCAGCTCCAGCACCTTGTCCCGCTGGGTCTCGCTCTTCTCCACCACCGTGGACTTGGAGCCCAT
>DXGA01000069.1 GCA_019114165.1 Candidatus Flavonifractor merdipullorum
CGTATCTGGAAAGGCTGGTCAAACAAATAGAGGCCTATCAGGATGAAAATTGGGTTGAGAAAGGAGTAGACAATCCTTAAAATGAAGAAAACGTATGAAAGTGCTTTTTCGTGAAGAAGCGCTTTCATACGTTTTGCTTTTATATGGCAGGGGGCGAGTGATTTGCCCGCCTCTTACACCTCCGCAGGATGAAACACATACCGCTCCAGCCGGTCAAATGCCTCCCGCACCAGGGGATTGGGCAGGGCCAAATTCATTCGGATGGACCAGGGACCGTGGAAGGGCCGTCCGTCCTGCCAGATGACGCCCACCGCCACACCGGCCCGCAGAAGTTCGTCCAGGGTTTTGCCGTTCTGACGGCACCAGTCCCCGCAGTCCAGGAAGAGCATATAAGTGCCCTCCGGCTTGGCCAGGGTGACGCCGGGGAAGTGGGTTCGGATGAAATCCACGGCGAAATCCACATTTTCCCCCAACACCTGCCGCAGCTCATTCACCCAGCGCCCGCCGGCGTCGCTGTAAGCGGCGATGAGGGCGTGCATGGAGAGGACGTTCATCTCGTTGTAGTGGGAACGGGCGGCGCAGCGCTCCATCCGCTCTCTCAGATAGTCGTTGTAGACGATGTGATAGGAACCCACCAGACCGGCCAGATTGAAGGTCTTGCTGGGGGCGTAGAGGGCCATGGTCCGCTGCCGGGCGTCGTCGGAGACGCTCTGGGTGGGGATGTGGCGATGGTCCCCCAGGGTCAGGTCCGACCAGATCTCGTCGGAGACCACGTAGACGTTGTACCGCCGGAAGAGGTCCATGGCCTGCTCCAGCTCTTCCCGGGTCCACACCCGCCCACAGGGGTTGTGGGGAGAGCAGAACACGGCGGCGTGGATGTGGTGCTGTTTGAGTTTTTCCTCCATGTCGGCGTAATCCATCCGCCAGACGCCCGCTTCGTCCTGCTTGAGAGGGCTGTGGACGATGGAAAACCCGTAGCTCTCCAGACTTTTGGTAAAGCCGATGTAGGTGGGGGAGTGGAGGAGGACCTTGTCGCCGGGGGCGCACGCCACCTGCAGGGCGGAGAGGACCCCGCCCAGCACGCCGTTTTCATAGCCGATGTGGCGGCGTTCCAGACCGGACACGCCGTTCCGCTTCTGGTGCCAGCGGATGATGGCGCTGTAATAGTCATCGGTGGGGAGGAAGTAGCCGTAAGCGGGGTGAGAGGCCCGGCGGATGATGGCTTCCGGGATGGCGGGGAGGGTGGGGAAGTTCATATCCGCCACCCACATGGGTAAGCGGGAGAACCCGGGCCGGATCTCCCCGCCGGGGATGGGGATGGTATCCACCGCCAGCGCGTCTTTGCCCTGCCGGTCCAGGGGGGTGACAAAATCAAATTCCATGGAACACGACCTCTTTCCGGTAAAAGATATGGAATAACCGGATTATAGCATAAAATCCCGGCTCTGTCACGGGACAGAGCCGGGATAGGGGGACGGATGGGTCACGGCTGATTGTTTTCGTCGTCGGACACGTCCGCATCGGTGTGGATGTGGGTGACGTTGTCGGCGGGGATATCGGCTTCCGCCTCGGCGGCCTGACGCGCGGCCTCCTCTTCGGCGTCCAGCTCGGCCAGACGGCGGCGGAGGGCTTCCCGCTCCTCGGCGGTCATGGCGTCCACGGTGGCCTGGAAGCGCTCTTCCTGCCGCTTCTGGGCGGCCTCCTGATACTTCTGCTGCAGCTCCTCGCTGCACTGGCGGCCCTGTTCCACGGCCTGCTCGCCCCGCTCGATGAGCACCTTACCCACCTCGCCGGCCTTTTCCGCCGCAATGGCCACCGCGCCCACGCCGGCAAAGGCCACGTTCAACAGCGCTTTTCCAAACTGCTCCATCATAAGAGATTACCTCCTGTCAATATGGAACGCAGAGACGTTCCGGATGCTGTCTTTATTATAGCCGGTGTGGGCCGGTTTGTCTTTGCAATTTTATGGACAAAAGATTAAAAATTGATTGAAAAGGCGTAAAGTCATCGAGCAGGCAGCCAGACCTGCCGCAGCGTCTCGGCCAGCGGCTGGATGTCCTCGTCCGGGAGAGAGGCATAGCCGATGATGACCGTATGGGGCGGACAGGGCGGAGCGTTCCACACGTCTTTGGCGTAATAGGTGCTCAGACCCTGCAAATAGATCCCGGCGGCTCTGGCCCGGGCCACCATATCCCGCTCTTCCGGGCCGTTGGGCAGGGTGAGGAGAAGGTGGAGCCCGGTGTGGGTGCCCCGGAGGGAGATGCCGGGCAGGGCGCTCTTCAGGGCGCGGACCAGCCGTTCCATGCGGGTCTTGTAGATGCCCCGCATCCGGGAGAGGTGACGGGCAAAGTGCCCGCCGGTGAGGAAGCGGCAGAGGGTCTGCTGTTCAAAGCGGCTGACGGTGTTGGAGTAGCTGCCGTACCGCTCCCGATAGCGCTCCAGCAATTCCGGCGGAAGGACCATGCAGGCGATGCGGATGCTGGGGGCCAGACTTTTGGAGAAGGTACACAGGTAGAGCACGGGGCCATATTGCCCGGCCATGCCCTGCAAGCTGGGGAGGGGACGCATATCGAAGCGAAATTCAGCGTCGTAGTCGTCCTCGATGATGTACCGGCCCCGGGCCTCGTTGGCCCAGCGGAGGAGCTGGGCCCGGCGGGTGGCGGGCATGGTGACGGCGGTGGGGAAGTGATGGCTGGGGGTGACGCAGCACAGGGAAGCGCCGCTCTGCCGGAGGGCGTCCACATCCAGACCGTTTTCGTCGATGGGTACGCCGCGGCACAGCACGCCGTTGTTGTCCAGAATGGTGCGCAGGCGGCGGTAACCGGGCTCTTCCACGGCGGCGGTGCGGCCCCGCAGCAGTCCGGCGGCCAGGCTGAGAAGGTACTCGGTACCGGCGCCCACCACGATCTGCTCCGGGCTGCATGATACGCCCCGGTAGAGGGCCAGATAATCGGCCACCGCCTCCCGCAGGTTGCGGTCTCCCTGCCGGTTTCCGTGGGAGAGGAGCTCGGGGGCGTCGTAAAGCAGTTCTTTCTGGATACGGCCCCAGGTGCGGAAGGGAAAGAGGGCGGTGTCCACGCCGCCGGTGGACAGGTCAAAGCGCCACGCCGGGGACTCCGACAAGGGCGGGATGGGCTCGGGGGCCTGTGGCGCGGCAGAGACGGTGTCGGCCACTTCCAGGGCGAAAAAGCCGCTGCGGGGGCGGCTTTCCAGATAGCCCTCGGCCACCAGCATCTGATAAGCGGTGTCCACCGTGTTGACTGCCACCCCCAGCTGCTGGGCCAGGGCCCGTTTGCCGGGCAGGCGGCTGCCCGCCGGAATGCCGCCGGTCCTCAGCTGCTCCACCAGCCCCTCATAGAGCTGCTGATAAAGAGGACCGGAGCGGCTATCCAACACAAAGGGAAATTGGATCATAGGACTCCCTCCAAACTGATCCTATAAAAAAGATGCAAACTGGGTATGTAAATAGAACCAGATTTTATTATAATAAAGCGTACACAAAAACACCACCTCTGTCAAGAGAAAGAGGGGGCGAGGAGGAATCCCAAATGCAGGAAAAACGTACCTTTGACACCCGCACCATTGCAGTCATCGGCGTATTGGCGGCAATGGTCTTTGCCCTGACCTATGTGGGCATCGACATTCCCAGCCCGCTGGGCAAGTGCAAGATCCACTTCGGCAACATTATGTGTATCCTTTCCGGCCTGCTCTTTGGACCCGTGACCGGCGGACTGGCGGCAGGCATCGGCTCGGCGCTTTTTGACCTGACGGACCCGTCCTGGGCGCCCGAGTTCTGGATCACATTTATCAATAAGTTCGCCATGGGCTGTGTGGCGGGACTGGTGTACCGCCGTCTGACGGTGGTGGGACCGCAGAACCGCACCTGGATCAGCGCCCTGTGCGGCTCTCTGACTTACAGCTTCCTGTACATCAGCAAGAACATTCTCTCCGGCCATTTCATCAACGGCTTCACCTGGCAGACGGCCATCTGGGAGACCGGTATCGTCAAGCTGCCGGTGACCCTGGTCAACGGTGTGCTGGCCGTGGTGTGCGCCTCGCTGCTGTGCCTGGCCCTCCGCCCGGCGCTGCGCCGGGCCCATGTACTGACCGGCATGGCATAAAAGTCCATCAGAATACAAAGACCCGTTACAGAGGGAAAACATTCTGTAACGGGTCGATTTTGTCTGTCTAAAATGATTGTTTTTTGTCGCTTCGGCCGACCAGATAGTCCAGAGATACCTGATAAAAGTCGGCCAATTTTATGGCCAATTCCAAAGGCAGCGCCCTTTCTCCGCGCTCATATTTGGAGTAGAGGGACTGATCGCAAAGAAGCAGTTCTGCCACCTGGGCTTGTGTC
>DXGA01000070.1 GCA_019114165.1 Candidatus Flavonifractor merdipullorum
TGCTCTGGGGATCTTATGACCACGTTCAGGGGGACCCACAGATCATGGTCATTCTGGGCTGTCAGGTAAAACCCTGGGGGCCGTCCGTCCTGCTGCAGGACCGGCTGGACAAGGCCCTTTCCTATCTGGAGGACCATCCCGATCTGACGGTGGTGGTGTCCGGCGGGCAGGGGCCAGACGAGCACATCAGCGAAGCCCAGTGTATGTACGACTATCTGACCGCCCACGGCGTGGACGGGGAACAGATCTTATTGGAAGATCAGTCCCACAACACCGTACAAAACCTGCGCTATACCGTGGACCTGCTGGCGAAAGCGGGGTATGACACCACCGCCGATATGGTGGTGGTGTCCAACGGCTTCCACCTGACCCGGGTGCGGATGCTGTGGAACCGGGTATGCGGGGGAGACTACAATCTCTCCACCCTGGCCGCGCCCAGTTCTCATCTGCCCTCCCGGCTGAAAATGTATCTGCGGGAGCCGCTGGCGCTGGTGAAATCCTTTCTCTTTGACAGGTGATTTTGATTGGATATGATGGACAAGCTGCGGGCGTTGGACCTGCGGTATCAGGCGCTGGAAGCCCAGCTCAGCGCGCCGGAGACCTATGACGATCCGGCGCTGGTGACCCGTCTCAACCGGGAGCAGCGGGAGCTGGAGCCGGTGGTCAGCGCCTACCGGGCGCTGGAGGGACGGCGGCGGGATTTGGCCGAAGCCGAGGCCCTCATGGGCGACCCGGACATGAAGGAGCTGGCCCGGGAAGAATTCAACCAGGCCAGGGAAGACGTGGCCCGGCTGGAGGAACAATTAAAGATTTTACTGCTGCCCAAGGACCCCAACGACGGGAAAAACGTCATTGTGGAGATTCGGGCGGGGGTCGGCGGCGAGGAAGCGGCCCTCTTTGCCCACTCCCTCCACCGGATGTACACCATGTACGCCGAGAGCCGGGGCTGGAAGGTGGAAGTGACCTCCCTCAGCGAGACGGAGCTGGGGGGCGTAAAGGAGCTCTCCATGGTCATCGAGGGAGAGGGGGCCTACTCCCGCCTGAAATTTGAGAGCGGCGTCCACCGGGTGCAGCGGGTGCCCGAGACCGAGTCGGGCGGGCGCATCCACACCTCCACCGCCACGGTGGCGGTGCTGCCCGAGGTGGACGAGGTGGAATTTGAGCTGAACCCGGCGGACATCGAGATGCAGGTCTTCCGCTCCTCCGGCGCGGGCGGACAGCACGTGAATAAAACCTCGTCGGCGGTGCGGCTCATCCATAAGCCCACCGGCACGGTGGTGGAGTGCCAGCAGGAGCGGAGCCAGTTCCAGAACCGGGACAAGGCCATGCAGATCCTGCGCGCCCGGCTCTATGACGAGCAGGTGCAGGCCCAGGCCGACGAGGTGACCGCCCAGCGGCGGAGCCAGGTGGGCTCCGGTATGCGCAACGAGCGCATCCGGACCTACAATTTCCCCCAGGGCCGGGTGACGGACCACCGCATCGGGCTGACGCTATATAAGATCGACGCGGTGATGGACGGCAGTCTGGACGAAGTGATCGACGCGCTGGTCACCGCCGATCAGGCGGAGCGGCTGCGCCACAGCGAAGAAACAGAATAAAGGAGAACATTCCCATGGAACTCATCATTCATTTTAACAAGCTGCCCGAGGGCATGGACCTGGCGGGGCTGAAGAGCGAGCTGGACTATGTGCTGGAGGAGAACGGCTGGCTGGTCGGTTCCCGCCAGGACGGGGAGAGCGGCAGCGTGGAGCTGGAGCTGGAGGACGAGCGCCTCAACCCCAAGTACGGCATTCTGGCGGTCAAAAATTACTTGCAGCAGCGTGCCTTTGCACCGGACACCACCATTGAGCTGGCGGGTATGCCGGTGGGCATTTACGAGTAAAAGAAAAGGAGGAGCGGCCGTGAAACGTGGGAGTGCGATTCTGACCATGGTGGCAGGGGCTGCGCTGGTGGCGGCGGGGATTTTGTCTCTGCTCTCCGCCTGCACCGCCCGGCAGGACGACTGGTGCTGAGAGAAGCGAGGGGACGGAAGGTTTGAAAACAGAGAGATATACGGCTTCGGATGTGGCTCAGGCGGCGGCGGTGCTGCGCCGGGGCGGACTTCTGGGCATTCCCACCGAGACGGTGTACGGTCTGGGGGCCAACGGGCTCAACGAAGAGGCGGTGCATCATATTTTTGAGGCCAAGGGACGGCCCCAGGATAACCCGCTGATTTTGCACATTCCCCAGGCGTCCTGGCTGGAACGGTACTGCGCGGACATTCCGGCCGCGGCGTGGGTGCTGGCCGAGCGGTTCTGGCCGGGTCCCATGACCATGATCCTGCGCCGCAAGGACATCGTGCCCGACGCGGTGACGGCGGGACTGGACACGGTGGGGATGCGCTGTCCGGCCCATGCGCTGTGCCGGGCCATCATTGCGGCGGCGGATGTGCCGGTGGCGGCGCCGTCGGGCAACACGTCGGGACGTCCCAGCCCCACCAATGTGGCCGATATGCTGGAGGACATGGACGGCAAGATCGACGCCATCGTGGACGGCGGCCCCTGCGCGGTGGGGGTGGAGTCCACCATCATCGACCTGACGGCCCAGCCGCCTCGGCTGCTCCGGCCCGGCGGCATCACCCTGGAGGAGCTGCGGGAGGCGCTGGGCGAGGTGGAAGTGGACCCGGCGGTGACCCGGCTGATGGGCAAGGACGAGCACCCCAGAGCGCCCGGCATGAAGTACCGGCACTATGCGCCGGTGGCGCCGGTGACGGTGGTACGGGGCGAAGGGGCGAAGAGCGCGGCGTACATTGCGTCCCATGCTGGGGCGGAGAGCGGCGTGATCTGCTTTGACGAGTACGCGGGGCAGTTTGGCGGCCACATTGTGGAGACCATCGGCCCGGCGGACGACAAGGGCGAGCAGGCCCGGCGGGTATTCGACGCCCTGCGCCGCTTTGACAGCACCGACGTAAAGGAGATCTGGGCCCAGTGTCCGGACGAAGGGGGCATTGGTCTGGCGGTCAATAACCGTCTGAACAAAGCCGCCGGCTTTCATATCATTGAAGTGTAAAAAGATGAGGTCAGGAAACAAAATGGTTTCCTGACCTCATTTCAGCGTGTCGAAAAATTTCGACACGCTTCTCAAAAATGCAAGCATTTTTTCGAGGGGATGCAGCCCCCTGCGTCGCACGCGCAAAGCGCGCACGCTTGTGGGCTGAGCAGAGTGTTTTCCGACGTACACGCCGCCGGAAAACACGATTTGACTCTCTTCCGCCGTCTGCGGACGGCGGAACTCTGCGAGGCTCCTGCGGCATAAATCATAGAAATACACTTTATCAACAGCCTGAGATGAGGTCAGGAAATGGTTTCCTGACCTCATTTGTTTTTTTGTGGAGACGGCATGGACCCAAAGGGCCCCGGCGGCTGCTTGCACGGTGCGGGGCAATGGTGTATCCCCCCCACCCCGTAGGGGCGCACATTGTGCGCCCGCGGGAAAGAAAACCGTCCAGTCTAAAGATAGGTCTTTCCTTTTTGCATAAAAAGAGAAGGGG
>DXGA01000071.1 GCA_019114165.1 Candidatus Flavonifractor merdipullorum
ATATCTCTGATTTTGGAGGGATATGCGGGAGGGATATTAAAACCAAATGCTGTTATTCAGTTGAAAATATGCTGTAATACCAAGGGTCCTACAAAAACGCCTGTGAATGGACGAACAAGATTTTGAGTCCGTCACGTCTACCAATTCCATCATACCGGCATATCAGCGCTCTCTATTATAGCGGGTTTCCGCTGATTTGGCAAGTGCAAATTTCAAGGCGTGGAAAAAAGACTTTTCACCGGCGGGAAGTCGTGATAAAATAAACTGATATGCTGTGGAAGGAGGGGCAGAGATGCGGATTCTGGGCATTGACCCGGGCTTTGCCATCGTGGGCTTCGGTCTGGTGGAGAGCGGAGGGGGCAGGCAGCGTCTGCTCCGCTGCGGGGCCATCACTACGCCGGCGGGACAGCCCTTGCCCCGGCGGCTGCGGCAGATCGCGGACGACATGGATATCCTGTTGACTCAATTCCAGCCGGACGCCATGGCGGTGGAAGAGCTGTTCTTTAATAATAATGTGACCACCGGCATCGGCGTGGCCCAGGCCAGAGGGGTGATCCTTCTCAGCGCCGAGCGGGCGGGGGTGCCTATTTTTGAATATTCCCCTTCCCAGGTGAAGCAGGCGGTGGTGGGCTACGGCAAGGCGGAGAAGCGCCAGGTCATGGATATGACCAAGCGTCTTTTGGGTCTGAACGCCGTCCCCAAGCCGGACGACGCGGCCGACGCGGTGGCCATCGCGCTGTGTCACGCCCGGTCCTTTACCTCCCGGCTGTCGCTGCTGGACTCGGCCCGGCCGGGCAGCGGCCGGTATGCGGTCCGGCGGTAAGTGAAAATCAGAAAATCGGAGTGGAAACACCATGTTTTATTACCTCAACGGCACGGTGGCCCATATTGGCCCCCATCTGGCGGTGATCGACTGCGGCGGAGTGGGTTACGCCTGCCGCACCACCAACCAGACCCTGGCGCACCTCCAGAAGGGGGAGAAGGGGAAGCTTTACACCTATCTGAACGTCCGGGAGGACGCCATGGAGCTCTATGGCTTTTACAGCGAGAACGAGCGCAACTGCTTTGAAATGCTCATCGGGGTGTCTGGTGTGGGCCCGAAGGCGGCCATCTCCATTTTGTCCTCCACCACGCCGGAGGGGCTGGCCATGAGCATCATCACCGGCGACGAAAAGGCCCTCACCGTGGCCCAGGGCATCGGCAAGAAGATCGCCCAGCGCATCATTCTGGAGCTGAAGGATAAGCTGGCCAAGGGTCAGCTCAGCCCGGGCGGCGAGAGCTACGGCGGTACCGGCGTGACGGTGATCCCGGAGAACAAGAGCAGCGAAGCGGCGGCGGCGCTGGCGGTGCTGGGCTACTCCCAAAGCGAAATCGCTCTGGCCCTCAAGGATGTGGACATGGAGCAGAGCCTGGAGCAGATCATCCGTCAGGCCTTGAAAAAGATGATGAAGCCGTAAGGCGGGAGCGCGCATGGAACAGGGAAGGGAGGCGTTGCATGGAAATCACCTACTTTGATGGCGCGGAACGGGACCCGCGGCTGGAGGTGGAGCTTCTGACGCTCTCTCCCTATCTGCCGGAAGGGGGACACTACTTTGACGGACTCCACTTTGATGAGCGGGGTCTGGTGCTGGTGTTTCGTGACGGGGATCATCTCCGCCCCAGGACTTATGAGATGCAGGTGGTGTTCTCCGGCGCCTTTGACGGTCTGCGGGTCACGCCGCTCAGCGTATTTCAGGATGACAAGCTGATGCTGCTGGCAGAAAAGGCGGGCGTATCCCGGCCCGGGTTCTGGGCCTTCTCCTGCCGGTATACCAACTATTTCAACTGGTGTCTTCAGCAGTTTCTGAACGGGGAGGATCTGGCGGCCCACGGCCGCCACTATATACTGGCCGCCGCAGACCAGCTGGTCGAGGTGTTCAGCGTCCAGCCGCCCCGCGTATTTTTCACCGGATTCGGAATGGATCTTCCCGAAGCGGAAGAACATGTATATCCCAGCCGCGATATCCTGTACAACTTGCCCTGAGGCAAACAGGACCAAAAGACAGGAAGTGTACCTATGGCAATTGATTTTTCCAACACGGAATTTGAACATGAGCCCTACGAACCCCTGGTGACCACGTCCCTCACCCGGGACGACGAAAACGAGGGTTCCCTGCGTCCCAAGACGCTAAAGGAATACATCGGCCAGAAGAAGGCCAAGGGCAATCTGGAAGTGTTCATCCAGGCGGCCAAAATGCGCAGCGAGCCGTTGGACCATGTGCTGCTCCACGGCCCGCCCGGACTGGGCAAGACCACCTTAAGCAACATCATCGCCAACGAGATGGGGGTCAATATCCGCATCACCTCCGGCCCGGCCATTGAAAAGCCGGGCGATCTGGCGGCGCTGCTCACCAATCTTTCGGAGAATGACATCCTCTTTGTGGATGAGATCCACCGGCTCAACCGCTCGGTGGAGGAGATCCTCTACCCGGCCATGGAGGACTACGCCATTGATATCATCATCGGCAAGGGTCCGTCGGCCAACTCCATCCGGCTGGACCTGCCCAAATTCACCCTCATCGGGGCGACGACCCGGGCGGGGCAGCTCTCCGCGCCCCTGCGGGACCGGTTCGGCGTGACGCTGCGTCTGGAGCTCTACACTCCGGAGGAGCTGGCCCTCATCGTGACGCGCTCGGCGGGCATCCTGGAGGTGCCCATCGAGGCGGAAGGCGCCATGGAGATCGCCAGGCGGAGCCGGGGTACCCCCCGTATCGCCAACCGGATGCTGCGCCGGGTGCGGGACTTCGCCCAGGTAAAGGCGGGGGGCGTCATCACCCGGGAAGTGGCTGACGCGGCCCTGACGGCGCTGGAGGTGGACCATCTGGGCCTGGACAGCGTGGACCGGCGGATGCTCACCTCCATCATCGACCACTACGGCGGCGGACCGGTGGGTCTGGAGACGCTGGCCGCCACCATCAATGAGGAAGCGGTGACGCTGGAAGATGTATATGAGCCCTATCTCATGCAGATGGGCTTCCTCACCCGCACGCCCAGAGGGCGCTGTGTGACCCCAAAGGCCTATCAGCACCTGGGCCTCTCGGTGCCCGGCGGTCTGGGGCTGGATCAATTGAGCTTTTGATATACAGTTTTCTATATTCTAAATGAGAAAGAGGTAATCAACATGGGTAAACTGTTTGGAACCGACGGTATTCGCGGCGTGGTTAACGCCGGACTGGACGCCACCCTGGCCTTCCAGGTGGGTCTGGCCACTGCGCAGGTCATGCGGGAGGAGACGGGCAAGGACCGTCCCCGGGTGGCCATCGGCAAGGACACCCGCATCTCCTCCGACCTGCTGGAGAACGCGCTGGTGGCCGGACTCTGTTCCGCCGGCGCGGACGTGCTCCATCTGGGCGTGATGCCCACCCCCGGCGTGGCGTGGATCACCGTGGAAAACGGCGCCGACGCGGGCATCGTCATCTCCGCCTCTCACAACCCCTTCGAGCATAACGGCATCAAGATCTTCAACAACCAGGGCTATAAGCTGCCCGACGCCCTGGAGGAGCGCATCGAGGACATCATCCTCAACCATAAGGAAGTGCCCCTCAAGACCCACGGCGACCTGGGCCGCATCATCCACGCCGACGAGGAGGAGAAGGCGGCCTATGTCAAGCACCTGGTCTCCACCGTCAGCGACGATTTTGCCGGTCTGCGCATCCTGGTGGACTGCGCCAACGGCGCCTCTTCGGCCACTGCGCCTGCTCTCTTCGCCTCCTTCCCCAAGCTGCACGCCGACATCATCCACGCCTCTCCCGACGGCGTGAACATCAATAACGGCTGCGGCTCCACCCATCTGGGCCAGCTCAAGGAGAAGGTGGTGGCCGGCGGTTACGCCCTGGGCCTGGCCTTCGACGGCGACGCCGACCGCTTCCTGGCGGTGGATGAGAGGGGCGAGGAGATTGACGGCGACCAGATCATGGCGGCCTGCGCCAAGGTGCTCCAGGCGGAAGGGAAGCTCAACGGCAACACCATGGTGGGCACCGTCATGAGCAATATGGGCCTGCATATTTTTGCAAAGGAAAACGGCATGAATCTCTACTGCACCCCGGTGGGCGACCGCAACGTGCTGGAGAAGATGTTAGAAGGGGATTACGTCATCGGCGGCGAGCAGTCGGGCCACACCATTTTCCGCGCCTACGCCACCACCGGCGACGGACAGCTCACCGCTCTGCAGTTCTTGCAGGTCTTCCACCGCTCCGGCCTGAAGGCCTCCGAGCTGGTGGCCGACTGTAAGCGCTATCCCCAGGTGCTCATCAACCTGCCCGTGGCCAGCAAGGAGAAGAAGGAAGAGATCATGGCGGCCCAGTCCCTCAAGGACGCGGTGGCGGCCAAGGAAGCCGAACTCAACGGCACGGGCCGGATTCTGGTGCGTCCTTCGGGCACGGAAGCCCTGCTGCGGGTGATGGTGGAGGCCCAGACCTCCGAGGAAGCCCAGCGCTGCGCGGAGGAACTGGCAGAAGTCATAAAAAATCTGTGAGTCTCTTGGCGAACTTATAAATATTTTGCATAAACGCTTGACAAACCCACCTATTACTGGATATAATAGTGAGCAAGGAGATTTGGAATGGATGCTTTCCAAGCCCAACAGTATGACCGGACGGATGAAACCCTCTGTGCGCTGGCCGCTGACGGTGACCGGGACGCAGAAGAGACCTTGGTCCTCCGGTATAACCGGATGGTGCGCATCTGCGCCCGGCCCTATTTTCTGGCGGGCGGGGACAGCGAGGACCTGATCCAGGAAGGGATGCTGGGGCTCATCAATGCCATCCGGGCCTACGACCCATCCTGCGGGACGGCGTTTCGCACCTATGCCGAGCGCTGCATCCGCAACCGCCTGATCTCCGCCATCAAAGCAGCGGCAAGAGACAAACATACGCCGCTCAACGATTATATCTCATTCGAAACCCCACTTTTTGACGGATATACCATCCATAATGCCTGCGGTACCGATTACCGTCGCCTGGAAAACCCGGAAGATACCTTCATCTGCCGGGAGGAGCACTTGGAACGCATGCGTGTGCTGAAGGGACAGCTGTCTGGTTTCGAAGCCAAAGTCCTGGCCTGTTATCTCGAGGGCTTATCCTATACCGAGATCGCGGCCCAGGTCAAACGGTCCCCCAAATCGGTGGACAATGCTGTCCAGCGCATCCGGCGCAAGGTGGCACAGCACTATTTTCCCGGCGAAGTCAGCGAGAGCTGAGCGCAATATAACACTGTCCCAGCAAATCACGGTATCACATCCGGACCTGGGCAAACGAGTCAAAGAGAGGGTATTATCATGTACGAAGACAAGACACTTGTATGCAAGGAATGTGGCCAGGAGTTCGTGTTCACCGCCGGTGAGCAGGAGTTCTACGCCGAGCGCGGCTTCCAGAACGAGCCTCAGCGCTGCAAGTCCTGCCGTGACGCCCGCAAGGCTGCTTCCCGCGGCCCCCGCGAGTACTTCACCGCGACCTGCGCTTCCTGCGGCGGCGAGGCCCGTGTGCCCTTCGAGCCCAAGTCCGATCGTCCTGTTTACTGCAGCGACTGCTTCGCCCGCATGCGCGGCGAGCGGTAATCTTTCATAAGGTTACCAACCATGGCCACCGGCATTGCCGGTGGCCATTTTTGCGTGTTTATCGGGGAGATGGTAAGAATGTGGATGATATTTGCAATCGGCTCGGCGCTGTTTGCGGCGCTGACGGCCATTCTGGCCAAGGCGGGCATCCGGAAGACCGACTCGGACGTGGCCACGGCGCTGCGCACCATCATCGTGCTGCTCTTTGCGTGGGTGATGGTCTTTGTGGTGGGGTCTCAGGGGACCCTGTCCGCAATCAGCGGACGCTCCATGGTGTTTTTGGTGCTGTCCGGTCTGGCCACGGGCGCGTCATGGCTGTGCTATTACCGGGCGCTCCAGCTGGGAAACGTGAATCAGGTGACGCCCATCGATAAATCCAGCACGGTGCTCACCATTTTGCTGGCCTTTCTGCTGCTGCGGGAGGAAGTGACGGTGTGGAAGGGCGTGGGCTGCGCAGCCATTGCGGTGGGGAGTCTTCTGATGATCCGCCGGAAAGAGGGACAGACGAATCAAGGCGGGAAGGGGTGGCTCTGGTACGCGGTTTTGTCGGCGGTGTTTGCCAGTCTCACCTCGATTTTGGGCAAAATCGGCATTACGGATGTGGAATCCAACCTGGGCACCGCCATTCGTACAGGGGTGGTGCTGGTGATGGCCTGGCTGGTGGTGGCGGTAAAGGGCAAACTGCCCCAGGTGCGGACGGTGCCCCGGGAAGAGCTGGGATTCCTGTGCGCCTCCGGTATCGCCACGGGCGCGTCGTGGCTGTGCTATTACCGCGCCCTTCAGACCGGTCCGGCCAGCGTGGTGGTGCCCATCGACAAGCTGAGCATCGTGGGAACGGTGGTTCTCTCCTATGTCTTCTTCCGGGAGACACTGGACAAGAAACAGCTGGGCGGTCTGGCGCTGTTCGTGGCGGGCACCCTTCTGATGCTGCTATAGTCCCTTTGCCCGCGCCCATGAAAAAGACAGTTGAAAAAAGAGGGAAGATAGGGTATACTACCAATATACTATGATTTGGAGGTCTGACATCATGGCTCAGATTACGAAAGATACCATCATCGGCGATATCCTGGACATCGCTCCCGAGACCGCTCCCATTTTCCTGTCCATCGGCATGCACTGCCTGGGCTGCCCCTCTTCCCGGGGCGAGACCGTGGAGCAGGCCTGCATGGTCCACGGTGTGAATGTGGACGCTCTGCTGGAGGAGCTGAACAAGTCCATCGCCGCGCGCTGAACCACAGTATAAAACACAAGAAAGGGAGCGGCTGGGCCGCTCCCTTTTGGGTCTGAGGGGAGGTGCGCCTATGAGACCCATCGAACTTTCCCCCCGTCTGCGGGCGGTGGCCGATCTGGTGCCGGAGGGCGCGAAATTTGTGGACGTGGGGACCGACCACGCCTATTTGCCGGTGTATCTCATTCAGCGCGGGGTGCTGACCCACGCGGTGGTGAGCGATCTGCGGGAGGGTCCGCTGGACCGGGCCCGGCAGACGGCGGCCCATTACGGGCTGACGGAGCGGCTTTCCTTCCGGCTGTGCGACGGGCTGGCCCGTGTCATGCCGGAGGAAGGGGAGACCATCGCCATTGCGGGGATGGGCGGCGAGACCATCGCGGCCATTTTGAACGCGGCGCCCTGGACCAAGCTGGGCAAGCGGCGGCTGATCCTCCAACCCATGAGCGCCCTGCCCGATCTGCGCCGGTGGCTGGCCAGGGCGGGGTATACCATTTTGCGGGAAGTCCTCTGTCAGGAGGGCCCCAAGCTGTATACCGTGCTGCTGGTGGAGCCGGGGGAGATGCCCCCGCTGAGCCCGGCGGAGTGCTGGGTGGGCCGTCAGGAGACGGGGAAGGATGACCCGCTGCGTCCCGCGCTGCTGGAGGGGCAGAAAAAGCGGGTGGAGCGTGCCCTTGGGGGTATTGCCCATTCGTCCCGGCCGGAGGACATTCCCTGGCGGCAGGAGCTGGAGCAGGTATTGGCGGGACTGGAAACCATGCAAAAGGAGCTGGAAGTATGACCACAGTCAATGATATTTTTGTGTATCTGGACGAGCAGGCGCCCTTTTCCATCCAGATGGACTTTGACAACGCGGGCTTTCTGGTGGGCCGGCGGAACGCGCCGGTGAAGAAGGTGCTCATTACCCTGGACATCACCGAAGAGGTGGCCCAGGAGGCGGTGGAAGTGGGGGCGGACCTGATCGTCTCTCACCATCCGGTGATTTTCCATCCTGCCCGTTCGGTGACGGATGCCGACCCTGTGGGCCGTACGCTGCTGACGCTGGCGGAGGGCCATGTGGCGGCCATCTGCGCCCACACCAATCTGGACGCGGTGGCGGGCGGCGTGAATGACACCCTGGCCCGCCGTCTGGGTCTGGTGAAGATCGAGCAGCTCCACCAGGACGGGGTGGACGGCTCCGGCCGTCCCTACGGCATCGGTCGTGTGGGCCTGACCGAGGGCGTGCCCCTCTACACCCCCGCCTTTGCGGCCAAGGTAAAGGAGCTGCTGGGGTCCAACGGGGTGCGCTATGTGGACGCGGGCCGTCCGGTGCGCCGTGTGGCGGTGGGCGGCGGCGCCTGCGGCGATATGCTGATGGACGCCATCAAGCTGGGCTGCGACACCTTCGTCACCTCCGACGTGAAGTATAACGGCTTCCTGGATGCCCGTGACTGGGGCATCAACCTGATCGACGCGGGCCACTATCCCACGGAAAACGTGGTGTGTCCGGTGCTGGAGAAGTGGCTGAAGGCCGGCTTCCCCGGCGTCGAGGTCGTCCATACCGCCAAGCACAAAGAGGTATTCACCTACCTCTGAGGAGAGTAGAGAGTGAAAAGTGAAGAGTGAAGATACGGTGTCCGGCTCCGCCGGACGGATCAAAATCATTCGCCGCAGGCGAATTCCATATCTCCACTCTCAACTCTTCTATCTTCACTCTAAAATCAAGTATGGTCTTGTCAAGCGTGGGAAAAAGTGATAAACTATTTGCGCTGATTTTCGACGAGAAGGGAACGATAGTATGTCTGGACATTCCAAGTGGCATAATATTCAGAAGACCAAGGGTGCTGCCGATGCCAAGCGCTCGCAGCTCTTTACCAAGATCGCCCGCGAGATGATCGTGGCGGTCAAGCAGGGCGGCAGCGGCGACCCTGCCAATAACTCCCGTCTGGCCACCGTCATCGCCAAGGCCAAGGCGGCCAACATGCCCAACGACAACATCAAGCGCACCATCGACAAGGCGCTGGGTTCGGGCAATACCGACAGCTACGAGACCGTGGTGTATGAGGGCTACGGTCCCTCCGGCGTGGCCGTCATCGTGGACGCGCTGACCGACAACCGCCAGCGCACCGCCCCCGAAGTGCGTCACCTGCTGGATAAGTACGGCAAGGGCCTGGGCGCCACTGGCTGTGTGTCCTGGTCCTTCGACCGCAAGGGCGTGATCGTGCTGGAGCGGGAGGACCTGGACGAGGACACCGTCATGATGGACGCCCTGGACGCCGGCGCCGACGATATGCAGGCTGAGGAGGAGACCTTCGAGATCTACACCGATCCCGACGCCTTCGGCGACGTGCTGGCCAAGCTGGAAGAGAAGGGCTACACCTTCCTCCAGGCCGCCGTGGAGATGGTGCCTCAGACCTACGTCAAGCTGGAAAACCCCGACGACA
>DXGA01000005.1 GCA_019114165.1 Candidatus Flavonifractor merdipullorum
TCAACCCTTTTTCAGCCTCACAAAAAAATTTTTAGAGCAGACAAAAAAGATTGTAATTGTTGTTTTATATGATAAAATAGAAAACAAAACAACCATGCGGAAGAAAGGAGCGCTTTATGGCAAATGCATCCACGCTGGAATTCCTGCTGAAGCTGGCCAAGGGTGTGGCGCAGCAGTTCGGACCCAACTGTGAGGTGGTGGTACATGACCTGGTGTCCAACGATCCGGACAGCTCCATTGTGGCCATTGAGAACGGCCATGTGACGGGGCGCAAGCTGGGAGACGGACCGTCTCACATCGTGCTGGAGGCACTTCAGAGCGACCGGACCCATCTGGAGGATCAGCTGGCTTATCTCACCCGTACCAAGGACGGAAAGATCCTGAAGTCCAGCACCATCTATATCCGGGACGACGACGGGGAAGCCATTGGTATTTTCAGCATCAATTATGACATTACCCTCATGCTGGCCATGGAGAATCAGCTGCGCCAGTTCACCACCACCCAGCAGCCTGAGCAGGAAGCGGAGCCCATTTCCCGCAACGTGTCCGATCTGCTGGACGAGCTGATCGAGCAGAGCGTGCGCACGGTGGGCAAGCCGGTGGCGCTGATGAACAAGGAGGACAAGGTAAAGGCCATTGAGTTCCTCAACCGGACCGGCGCGTTCCTTATCACCAAAAGCGGCGACAAGATCTGTAAATATTTCGGCATTTCCAAGTACACCCTTTACAGCTATCTGGACGAGGCCAGAGAGCACGCCGAAAGCTAAAGAAAAAAGAGCACGTTCCTTGCAAAGGGAGCGTGCTTTTTTCCCTGCTGTGCTTGCGGAGTGCGGTGTGGGTATGATATGATAATAAGACTGTAATTCACCGGAAAAGGAGTCGGAACGGGGTATGATGGCGGCAGACGGGATTTTATTTGATCTGGACGGCACGCTGTGGAACGCCACGGCGCGCATTCAGGAGGGCTGGAATCTGGGCCGGGAAGAGCTGGGGCTTGCCCCCACGCTGACGCTGCGCCAGGTGGAGGACTGCATGGGGCTGCTCATCGAGCCGCTGGCCCGGCGTCTGCTGCCCGAGCTGGAGGAGAGCCGGCTTCCAAAGGGCATTGAGATCTGTGTGGGCCATCAGCTGGCGTGTCTGGCGGGGCGCGGCGGCATTTTGTACCCCAAGCTGGAGGAGACCCTGGCCCAGCTGGCCGGGAGCTACAAGCTGTTTATTGTCAGCAACTGTGTGGAAGGGTATATCCAGGCCTTTTTCGCGGCCCACGGGCTGGGCAAGTATTTTACGGACTTTGAATACCCCGGCCGCACCGGAAAAGCGAAAGCGGAGAATATCACCTCGGTGGTAAAACGCAACAATTTGAAGCGTCCCGTCTATGTGGGCGACACCCAGGGCGACTATGACGCGGCCACCGCCGCCGGGGTGCCCTTTATCCACGCGGCCTACGGCTTTGGCCGCATCGACCACCCGGTGCCTCGTGTGGATACCTTTGCCGACATCCCGGCGGTGGTGGGCCGCCTTAGCCCACCGTAAAAACGGGCGGCCATAAAGGCCGCCCCTACAATGAGTGCGGAAATGCGTAGGGGCGACCCTTGTGGTCGCCCGCCGTTTCCCTGTGAAATTTTTGCAAGGAGGAATTCCCTTGTCCAAATATGAATCGGAAATCAACCGCCGGCGTACCTTTGCCATCATCTCCCACCCCGACGCCGGTAAAACTACCCTGACCGAAAAATTCCTGCTCTACGGCGGAGCCATCGCCCAGGCCGGTCAGGTCAAGGGTAAAAAGAACTCCCGCGCCGCCACCTCCGACTGGATGGAAATTGAAAAGCAGCGCGGCATCTCGGTCACGTCCTCGGTCATGCAGTTCCAGTATGAGGGCTACTGCATCAACATCCTGGATACCCCCGGCCACCAGGACTTCTCGGAGGACACCTACCGCACCCTGATGGCCGCCGACTCCGCCGTCATGGTCATCGACGCCGCCAAGGGCGTGGAGGCCCAGACCCGGAAGCTCTTCAAGGTGTGCGCCATGCGGGACATTCCCATTTTCACCTTTATCAACAAGATGGACCGGGAAGCCCGGGACTCCTTCGAGCTGCTGGAAGAGCTGGAAAGCGAGCTGGGCATCGAGACCTATCCCGTCAACTGGCCCATCGGCTGCGGCAAGGATTTTAAGGGCGTTTATGACCGCGAATCCCAGAAGATCATCCATTTCACCTCCAACGGCGGCGCCAAAGCCGCCACCGCCACCGAGGTGGAGCTGGGCGATCCCAATCTGGACGGCCTCATCGGCGCTGCGCTCCACCAGAAGCTCACCGACGAGATCGAGCTGCTGGACGGCGCGTCCGCCGAGTTCGACCTGGACCGGGTGCGCCACGGCAAGCTGTCCCCTGTGTTCTTCGGCTCCGCCCTGACCAACTTCGGTGTGGAACCCTTCCTGGAGCACTTCTTGAAGATGACCACCGCCCCCCTGCCCCGCAGAGCGGGCGACGAGATCATCGACTCCATGGACGACGATTTCTCCGCCTTCGTCTTCAAGATCCAGGCCAACATGAACAAGGCCCACCGGGACCGCATCGCCTTTATGCGTGTCTGCTCCGGCCGCTTCGACGCCGACAAGGAAGTGTACCACGTCCAGGGCGGCAAGAAGATCCGCCTCTCCCGTCCCCAGCAGCTCATGGCCGCCGAGCGGGAGATCATCGAGGAGGCTTACGCCGGTGATATCATCGGTGTCTTTGATCCGGGCATCTTCTCCATCGGCGACACTCTGTGCGCCCCGAGCAAGAAGTTCAAGTTTGACCCCATTCCCACCTTCGCCCCCGAGCATTTCCGCCGGGTGCGCTCTCTGGACACCATGAAGCGCAAGCAGTTTTTGAAGGGCATGGAGCAGATCGCCCAGGAAGGCGCCATCCAGATCTTCAAGACCCCCTATTCCGGCATGGAAGAGGTCATCGTGGGCGTGGTGGGCGTGCTCCAGTTCGACGTGCTGGAGTACCGCCTGAAGAACGAGTATAACGTGGACCTCTATATGGAGGGCCTGCCCTACGAATATCTGCGCTGGATCGAGCGGACCGACGGCGTGGAGGAGCCGGTGAAGGAAGAGGACCTGAACCTGGGCACCGATACCAAGCTGGTGGAAGATTACAAGGGCAATCAGCTGCTGCTCTTCGGCTCCCAGTGGGCCATCCAGTGGACCGAGGACCGGAACAAGCAGCTCAAGCTGCTGGAGTTCGGCGGCGGCACCAACTAAAGGATCAAAGGCGCGGAATGGGAGGGAAAAACCTCATTCCGCGCCTTTTTCTGGGAAAGAACAACTGTTCGTTGACATCCAGTATACAATTTTCTATACACTCCATGTGGAAAAGTGTACGGGGCTGTCCCCTTATTTGCACGGACTTTTCCACATTATCCACATAGTTATCCACATAACCGGGGGAGAGCGGTGGACGGTTTATGCAAAAGCAGTTGTTAGAGACCCAAGTCAAGAGAAAAAACACGGGTAAAATCACGAAAAGTGTCAGAACAGGAGGGCGAAGACCATGGAGAGGGATACCATAGCGGCCATTGCCACCGGGAGCGTCCGGTGCGCGGTGGGGATCGTACGTCTTTCGGGGCTGGGGGCCATCCCGGCGGCGGAGCATCTGTTCCGCGCGGCCAATGGAAAGCCCCTCCGGGAAGCGGCCGACCGGCAGTTGGTGTACGGCACCCTGCTGGACGGGGAAGGCCGTCCGGTGGATCAGATTTTGGCTACCATTTCCCGGGGCCCTCACAGCTATACCGGCGAGGATACCGCCGAGCTCCAGTGCCACGGCTCCCCGGCGGTGCTGGGTCTGGCGCTGGAAGGGCTGTACGCCCAGGGGGTCCGTCCGGCGGGACCGGGAGAATTTACCCGCCGGGCCTTTCTCAACGGCCGTCTGGACCTCCTGCAGGCCGAGGCGGTGGCCGATCTCATCGACGCGGGCAGCGCCCAGGCCGCCCGCTGCGCCGGCGGTCAGCTCTCCGGCGCGCTGAGTAGGCGGGTGGCGGCGGTCTATGACGCGCTGGTGGATGTGAGCGCCCATTTCCACGCGGTACTGGACTACCCCGACGAGGATCTGGACCCCTTCACCCAACAGGAGCTGTCCCACGCCCTCAGCGCCGGAGCGGCGGATCTGTCCGCCTTGCTGGATACCTACCGGCGGGGAAAATTCCTGGTGGGGGGTATTCCTTGCGCCATCGTGGGGCGGCCCAACGCGGGAAAGTCCTCTCTCCTCAACGCCCTTTTGGGCTATGAGCGGGCCATCGTCACCGACATTCCCGGCACCACCCGGGACACGGTGGAGGAGACCTGTACGGTGGGCGGGCGGCTGCTGCGGCTCATCGACACGGCGGGCATCCGGGAGACGGCGGACGAGGTGGAGCGCATCGGCGTGGAGCGGAGCCGTAAGGCGCTGGAACACGCGGCGCTGGCGCTGGTGTTGTGGGACGGGGCCTGTCTGCCCACCCGGGAGGACAGGGAACTGCTGGATCTGGCGCTGGAACAGGCGGAAAACGTGATTTTACTGCGCACCAAGACCGATCTTACCCCCTGCGCCCTGTGGCCTGAAGGGGAGCGTCTGTCCTGCCCGGTGGTGGAGGTAAGCAGCAAGACGGGCGGCGGTCTGAAGGCGCTGGAGGAGGCGGTGGCCTCCTGCTTCCCCGCCGACCGGGCGGAGGAGACCGGCGAGATGCTCACCAATGCCCGGCAGGCCGAGGCGGCGGGCCGCGCCCTTTCCGCGCTGCGCACGGCGGCGGACAGTCTGGCGATGGGCATGACCCCCGACGCGGTGCTGGTGGATGTGGAGGGCGCGATGGCGGCGCTGGGCGAGCTCACCGGCCGCACCGTGCGGGAAGACGTGACAAACCGCATCTTTGCCCGGTTCTGCGTGGGGAAATAATGGACGCTCCAGGGTATGCCGATTTTCTTTTGCCTCTTTCAACGGAAAACGCCCTCCGGACCCACAAGTCCGGAGGGCGTTGCATCTTCTGTCAGCCCCAAATCGCATCCAGAATGGAATCATCATAGCCGACACCAAGCATCTTATTATATTGCGTGTCTAAATATTGAGAGATCTGGTCATAGAAACGATTGAAAAAGTCATCCACAGAGGAGGATTGACCGGAAGATTCAGACCCCTCCAGCGTGGTTTGCAGGATATTGTGGATATCGGCGATAAACTCCAGCTGATTGACCTCTACGGGGGAAAGGGGGATCATATCGCCGCTTGTGCTCTCCTCTTTTGCCATGGGAAGCCGGTATGCCACATATGTATACAGATCTTGGTAGATGTCGATAATGCTCTCCTGGCGTGTGCGTTCCAATCTGGAACAGCCGGGCGATAGTTGGATGCGCCCGTCCGGGCTTTTGCCCGTACGGTATGTATGCAGTTCGATCAAGTCATCATAAATGTTGCCTATATAGATTGCCAGAGCCTCCAGCTCCGCCGGCGAGACGGAGGGCTGGGTGATCAACACCTGGAGCTTGGCGTCTACGCGCTGTTCATAGACGGAAATGGAATCCATACGCTTCTCCGCGATGCCATCCAGGTACTGCATGGTTCTGTAATGACGAAATCCGAGAAACCCCAGTGCCAGCAGCAGGACGACGATGACGCAAAGGCAGACTTTGAACAGCACATCATACCGAATCGCTTTTTTCATAAAATCATCCTCCTTTATCATTGGGAGAAAAACCCCATCCACTGGTTGCACCAAAAGAATAGCATATATTACGATGATGCACCAGCAAAAAGCGCCGCCTCCCTCTGAAAAGGAGACGGCGCTTGCGGCGGGTGATGTCTTTATTTCCTGATTTTTTCCTTTGTCTCCTCCAGCGCCAGCGCCCGCAGGGCCTGGGTAGCGGGGAATTGAGCGCAGTCCTCCACGCCGTAGGTCTGATTCAGCGTGTATTCCAGCTCCAGCCAGGTGTCCAGCGGGGCTTCGTTGTGCTGGATGACCGCTTCCAGCCGGTCCAGCGCCTTGTAGAGTCTGGCTTCCGGCGTCTCCAGCGCCTCCATCTCGGCAAAGAGAGCCTGAAAGCGGCTCTGTTCCGGCTCCTGCAGAGTAGAGAGTAATCCGTCGATTGCTGTATTCTCTACGGCGCAGTCCCGGTCGGTCTTCTCAAAAGAGGGGATATCCCCGGTGACCGCCTCGCCGATATCGTGGAGGAGGCACATCTCCACCACTTTATCCATGTCCAGCTCCGGGAAGTTCTCCCGCAGCAGCAGGGCCATCATGCCCAGCCGCCAGGAATGTTCCGCCACCGACTCATGCCGTCCGGTGGAGGTCCAGGAGTGACGGGTATTGCACTTGAGCTTCTCCAGCTTGTGGAGAAAGGCCATCATACACGCAGCGTCCATAACTGCCTCCTATTCAAGGGAAATGAAATCGCGGACGCAGCGCGCCGCTGGCCTTATTTTACCACGGAGGGCGTGCTCAGACAAGGCGTGGCGGTTTCCTCCGGCCCAGTCAGATGGGGGACCAGACGCAGAAGCTCCGCCACGGCGCACAGCTTGTCCGCCGTGCTCACCACAAAGGACTCCAGACAGCCATACGGCCGGGTCAGGGGTAAGGGAAACATATGAGTGGCAATGATGTCCGCTTCCTTTTCGGTAATGGGGAAGCGGGCTTTTGCATGTTTCAGGGCAATGAGGGGGTGCTCAAAGGCGTGGTTGCAGTGGGGGTGGGTGGACTTATCCAGCCAGTTATAGAGATAGAGGTCGTGGAGCAGTCCGCCCCGGGCCGCGGCCCGGGCATCCAGACCGAAGCGCCGGCAGATGCGGTAGCTCAGGTAGGACACCAACACGCTGTGATGGTAGCAGCTCACCCCCGGCGCGTGCTGGGGCAGGGCGCGCATGGACTGGACCGCATCGTCGGCGTCCAGATCGGCCACAAGGGGATAGTAATCTTCGCTGTATTTAAAGTGCCACATAGGGGACCTCTCTCCTTTCACATCTCACGTCCCCTATGGTACCGGACAAAACGAAAAGAAATCAGCATCTTTTCGTTAAATCCGGGAAAAAGATTTCTTAAGAAATGTGAAAGGAGGATTCAGCGGTACTGAAGCCGGATGGTCACCACCCACAGGGTATCGTCGGTGCTGTACCGCACCTTGGAGGCATCCAGAGCGGTGGAAGAGGCGGCCTGATCCAGAAGAGAGAATACTTCCTGACCGTTGAAAAGGGAAGAGACTGCCTGGGCATAGGCGTCGGCGTTGGTAAACTGGAAGGAGAAGGAAGCCGCGCCGCTCTGCGCCGTCTGGATCAGAGGCTCGGTCAGAGCCTGGAGATCATAGTCGGAGAAAGAAAGCCCGTTATGCACATAATAGTTGCAGGATGTGGCGGTACACTGGGGAACGGGAAGGGTATCGTCAATGGTATGGGTGCGGAGAAGCACGTCGGTGGTGACGCAGAAATAGCCGTAGGAGACCTGATTGGGGTCGCCGCTGCTGCCGTCGGTGAAGACGGGGTCGCCCCAGGTGGGGTCCAGATAATAGTCCTCTCCGTCGGCCTCCACCAGATTCCAGGCGTGACTGCCGCCCCGGGCATAGCCGGTGATGTAGGTGCAGGGGATGTCCAGCGACTGGAGCAGATACTGGGTGGCTCTGGCGTAACCGGCACAGACGCCCCGGCCCTGCGTCATGACGGAATAGAGGCTCTGATCGGTCACCGAGCCGTCGTAGTCGGCCCGGCGGATGACCCAGTCATAGACGGCTTTGATCTTGTCGTAGTCGCTCCAGGAAGAGTCGATGGCGGAGAGGCAGTCCTGGGCGGCGTCTTCCACCGCGGCCTTGGCCTGTGGGAGCTGATCGGTGGTCATGTTATAGCTCAGGTTGACGGTGATGTCCTGCACCACCCCGCCGATGGTGCGGGTGGAGAGGGAGTCGGCCCCGTTGAACCAGAAGTATTCCGGGTAGTCGATGCGCACATAGTCCAGAATACGCACCAGCGTGTCGCTGTCAAAGCCGGTGACGACCAGAGTGGGGGCCATATCGGCCACGGCGGCGCAGATACGCAGATAGAGGTCCTGCTCGTCGGAAGCGGTGAGGAGCGACCAGGCATAGCGGTCAGGGGTCTCCGCGCGGGGCGCATCGGAGTGGGAAGCGGGCTGACGGGTGGCGGCGGGCGGGCTGGTCCACGACGGGAAAGAGGGGATGAGCGGGGCCAGGGCGCAGCCGGTGAGCGGCAAAAGCAGCAGCCCGGAAAAGAACGCCGGCAGCAGCCGGCGGAGAGACAGATGGGTCATAGACGGTTCCTCCAGAAAAAAGATACCTCATTTTACCATAAAATAAAAAAGGAGAGAAGGTAAAAAAGCGCCGTCCTCACAGGGAAAGTATGGCATATTGCCGGAGGACGGAAAGGGGAGGGACTTTGTTTTGTGAAAGAAAGATAAATAGGACGCGCATCTCTCCCCATTTGGCCGCTTTGTTCATAATTTCTACTTTTTTATTAAAGAGAGATGTGGTATACTCTATCATGAATTTTTACGGCATCATCACCGCCGTACACAGCAAAACACGGCGGATTCAGAAAGGTGAATGAACCCCATGAACATCCTGAAAAAGCTCTTTGGCAACAGCTCCGCCCGGGAGTTAAAGGCCATCAAACCCATTGTGGACAAGATCGAGGCGCTGGACGAAACGTACAGCAAGCTCACCGACGCCCAGCTGCAGGCCAAGACCCCCGAATTCAAGGAGCGTCTGCGCAACGGCGAAACCCTGGATGACATTCTGCCCGAAGCCTTCGCCACCTGCCGCGAGGCGGCCTGGCGTGTGCTGGGCATGAAGCCCTATCGGGTACAGCTCATCGGCGGTATCATCCTCCATCAGGGCCGCATTGCCGAGATGAAGACCGGTGAAGGTAAGACCCTGGTTGCCACCCTGCCCGCCTACCTCAACGCTCTGGCCGGGGAAGGCGTCCATGTGGTCACCGTCAACGACTATCTGGCCAAGCGCGACTCCGAGTGGATGGGTAAGGTCTACCGCTTCCTGGGTCTCACCGTGGGTCTGGTCATCCACGACGTGGACCCCAGAAGCCGCAAGTCCGCCTATGCCGCAGACATCACCTACGGCACCAACAACGAGTTTGGTTTTGACTACCTCCGCGATAACATGGCCATCTATGCCACCGAAATGGTGCAGCGGGGCCACTTCTTCGCCATCGTGGACGAGGTGGACTCCATCCTCATCGACGAGGCCCGCACCCCCCTCATCATCTCCGGTCAGGGCGATCAGTCCACCCAGCTCTACACCATCGTGGATAACTTCGTGGCCGGTCTGAAGGGCAAGCGGGTGGCCAGCGTGGACACCAAGGAAGAGGAAGACCCCAACGAGGACGCCGATTACATCGTGGATGAAAAGGCCCGTACCGTCACCCTCACCGCCCGGGGCATCAAGAAGGCCGAGACCGCCTTCAACCTGGAGAACCTGGCCGACGTGGAGAACACCACCCTCTCCCATCACATCAACCAGGCCATCCGCGCCCGCGGCCTCATGAAGCGGGACATCGACTATGTGGTCAAGGACGGCGAGGTCATCATCGTCGACGAGTTCACCGGCCGCCTCATGTACGGCCGCCGCTACTCCGAGGGCCTCCATCAGGCCATCGAGGCCAAGGAAAAGGTCACGGTTGCCCGTGAGTCCAAGACTCTGGCCACCATCACCTTCCAGAACTATTTCCGCCTCTATCATAAGCTGTCCGGTATGACCGGTACCGCCATGACCGAGGAGGAGGAGTTCGGCACCATCTACGCTCTGGACATCGTGGAGATCCCCACCAACAAGCCTCTGGCCCGTATCGACCACCCCGATGTGGTCTACAAGACCGAGGCCGGTAAGCTCCGCGCCGTGGTCAGCCAGATCGAGGAGTGCCACAAGAAGGGCCAGCCCGTGCTGGTGGGTACCATCTCCATCGAGAAGTCGGAAGAGCTCTCCGAGATGCTGCGCAAGAAGGGCATCAAGCATAACGTCCTCAACGCCAAGTTCCACGAGAAGGAAGCCGAGATCGTGGCCCAGGCCGGCAAGATGGGCTCCGTCACCGTGGCCACCAACATGGCCGGCCGTGGTACCGATATCATGCTGGGTGGCAACGCCGAGTACCTGGCCAAGGCCGACCTGCGCAAGGCCGGACTCTCCGACGAGCTGATCGCCGAGGCCACCGGCTTTGCCTAGACCGACAACCAGGAGATTCTGGAGGCCCGGCGTATGTTTGCCGAGGCGGAAGCCAAGTATAAGGGCGACATCCAGACCGAGGCC
>DXGA01000072.1 GCA_019114165.1 Candidatus Flavonifractor merdipullorum
TACCGAACTGGAAATTGCAAGCGCCCCCTTTTCCGTGTCCTTCTGACGCACACTTTTGTACTTTTCTACGAAACACCCGCTGTTTTTTCCTCCTTTTCCTGTGTGTCCCTCCAAATCTGCAATTTCAAGGAAATAAGATTGCACCTTTGCATGGAATTCGCTATAATATTGTTTAACGAACCCTGGTTTACAGGGACTTTTTCCGGTATTTTGCCGGTCTTCCCTGCATTGCCCGCTCTGCTTTCGCAGGATATCCTGCAATTCTACACTGAAAGGACGGACGCTCTATGGCTGAATCCCGCTTCCGAAAAGTCCTCATCGCCAATCGCGGTGAGATCGCCATCCGAATTTTCCGTGCATGCTACGACCTGGGCCTGCACACCGTGGCCATCTACTCCCACGAGGACACCTTCTCTCTCTTCCGCACCCGGGCCGACGAGGCTTATCTGATCGGCGAAAACAAAAGCCCGCTGGGCGCCTATCTGAACATCGACGCCATCATCGACCTGGCCAAGCGGCGCAACGTGGACGCCATTCACCCCGGCTACGGGTTCCTGTCGGAAAATCCCGCCTTCGCCAAGGCCTGCGAGGACGCCGGGATCGCCTTCATCGGCCCCTCCTCCAAGATCCTGGCCCAGATGGGCGACAAGCTCACCGCCAAGGCCATCGCCCACGCCTGCGGCGTGCCCACCATTCCCGGCTCCGACACGCCCCTCCGGGACGCCGATGAAGCGGTGGAAAAGGCGGTCTCCTTCGGCTTCCCCGTCATCCTCAAGGCGGCCGGCGGCGGCGGCGGCCGCGGTATGCGCCGCTGCGACACTGTAGACGACGTGCGCCGTGAGTTCGAGCTGGTCAAAGCCGAAGCCCGCAAAGCCTTCGGCAACGAGGATATCTTTATCGAAAAGTATCTGGTGGAGCCCAAGCACATCGAGGTGCAGATCCTGGGTGACCAGTACGGCAATGTGGTCCACCTGGGCGAGCGCGACTGCTCCCTCCAGCGGCGCTATCAGAAGGTGGTGGAGTTCGCCCCCGCCTTCAGCGTGCCCAAGGAGACCAGAGAGCGGCTCTATGCCGACGCCGTCAAAGTGGCCAGGCACGTGGGCTATGTGTCGGCCGGTACGGTGGAATTCCTGGTGGACAAGAACGGCAACCACTATTTCATCGAGATGAACCCCCGCATCCAGGTGGAACACACCGTCACCGAGATGGTCACCGGCGTGGACCTGGTGCGTTCCCAGATCCTCATCGCCGAGGGCTACCCCCTCTCCACCCCCGAGATCGGCTTGGCCAGTCAGGACGACCTGCGGATGGACGGCTACGCCATCCAGTGCCGCGTCACCACCGAGGACCCGGCCAACAACTTCGCCCCCGACACCGGCAAGATCACCGCCTACCGCTCCAGCGGCGGCTTCGGCATCCGTCTGGACGGCGGCAACGCCTACACCGGCGCCGTCATCTCCCCCTATTATGACTCTCTGCTGGTCAAGGTCACCGCATGGGACCGGACCTTCGACGCCGTGTGCCGCAAGGCCACCCGCGCCATCTCGGAGGAACACGTCCGCGGCGTCAAGACCAACATTCCCTTTGTGACCAACATCCTCAGTCATCCCACCTTCCGCTCGGGCCGGTGCCACACCAAGTTCATTGACGAGACCCCGGAGCTCTTCGAGTTTGAGGACAGCCGGGACCGCGCCAACAAGGTGCTGCGCTATATCGCCCAGATCCAGGTGGACAACCCCTCCGCCGAGCGCCGCCAGCTGGATATCCCCCGCTTCCCGCCCTACGAGCACAAGCCCCCCCAGTGCCGCGGCCTCAAGCAGCTGCTGGATGAACGGGGCCCCCGGGCCCTCCAGCGCTGGGTGCAGGATCAGAAAAAACTGCTCATCACCGACACCACCATGCGCGACGCCCACCAGTCTCTCCTCTCCACCCGGATGCGTACCCGCGATCTCATCAACGCCGCGCCGGGTACCGCCGAGATCCTCAACGACTGCTTCTCCCTGGAGCTGTGGGGCGGCGCTACCTTCGATGTGGCCTATCGGTTCCTCCACGAGTCCCCCTGGGACCGACTCCAGCAGCTGAGAGAAAAGATCCCCAATATTCCCTTCCAGATGCTCCTCCGGGGGGCCAACGCCGTGGGCTACACCAACTACCCCGACAACCTCATCCGGGAATTCGTCCGGGAGTCTGCCCGCACCGGCATTGACATTTTCCGCGTCTTCGACTCCCTCAACTGGATCCCCGGCATGGAAGTGGCCATGGACGAGGTTCTCAAGCAGAACAAGGTCTGCGAGGCCACCATCTGCTACACCGGCGACATTCTGGATCCGAAACGGGACAAGTACACCTTGCAGTATTATGTCAACATGGCCAAGGAGCTGGAAAAGCGGGGGGCGCACATCCTGTGCATCAAGGATATGTCCGGCCTGCTCAAGCCCTACGCCGCCAAAAAGCTGGTCTCTACCCTCAAGGGGGAGATCGGCATCCCCATCCATCTCCACACCCACGACACCTCGGGCAACCAGGTGGCCACTTACCTCATGGCCGCCGAGGCCGGGGTGGACATTGTGGACTGCGCCGTGGACGCCATGTCCTCCCTCACCAGCCAACCCTCCCTCAATGCGGTGGTCACCGCCCTCCAGGGTCAGGAGCGGGACACCGGTCTGGAGCCGGACAAGCTGCAAAAACTCTCCGACTACTGGTCCGACGTGCGGGAGCGCTATGCCTCCTTTGAAGCGGGCATCAAGAACCCCTCCACCGATATCTACCGTTACGAGATGCCTGGCGGGCAGTACACCAACCTGAAATCCCAGGTGGAGAGCCTGGGCCTGGGCCACCACTTCGAGGCGGTCAAGGAGATGTACAAGACGGTCAACCAGATGCTGGGCGACATCGTCAAGGTAACCCCCTCCTCCAAAATGGTGGGCGATCTGGCCATTTTCATGGTGCAGAACGATCTCACGCCGGAGAACATCGTGGAGCGGGGCGAGGCCCTCACCTTCCCCGACAGCGTGGTCAGCTACTTCAAGGGCATGATGGGCCAGCCCGCCTGGGGCTTCCCCGAAGACCTGCAGAAGGTGGTCCTCAAGGGCGAGCAGCCCATCACCTGCCGTCCCGGCGAGCTGCTGCCTCCGGTAGACTTTGACGCCGTCCGGGATGAGATGAGCCAGTTCATGGGAGACGACGCCATCAACATGAAGGCCATGCTCTCCTACTGCCTCTATCCCAAAGTTTACCGGGAATACCGGGCCCACCGCAAGGAGTACGGCTACATCACCCGCATGGGCAGCCACGTCTTCTTCAACGGCATGGCCCTGGGCGAGACCACCCAGATCAACATCGAGGACGGCAAGACGCTGGTCATCAAATACATCGGTCTGGGCGACCTGACCGAGGACGGCAACCGCATCGTACAGTTTGAGCTCAACGGTATGCGCCGCGAGGTGGCGGTGCCCGACAAGACCGCCGTATCCCAGATGGGCCATGTGGTGCTGGCCGACCCGGAGGACAAGAGCCAGATTGGCTCCTCCATCCCCGGCATGGTGTCCAAGATCAGCGTCAAACCGGGCGACAAGGTGGAGGAAAACCAGGTGGTGGCCGTCATTGAGGCCATGAAGATGGAGACCTCGGTGGTGGCCCGCATGAGCGGCACCGTGGAGGAGATCCGGGTGCAGGAAGGCGCTGCCGTCAAGGCCGGCGAACTTTTGATGACCGTTAAGGTGGACTGAACCCACTCTGAATCTGTATGGCGCGCCCTTTCCTTCTTCTTTTCTTTCTGGTATAATCAGGAATAGAAAAAGAAGGAGGTGCCCGGTATGAGTGTGGGCTTTTGCATGGAATACGACGCGATCTTCCGGGGAGGCCGGGAGGACATCGCGCAGATGGCGGAGATCGCAAAGACGTCGGTCTACGATACCTCTCTGCGGCAGTACATTGTCCAGGAGGTGGAGGCGGCGCTGGAGGACGGGGAGGACGTGCTGATGGTGCGCCTGAGCAACTCGGACGACGACGCCACCCACGGCATTTTTGAGGACTTCCTGGACGCGGTGGACCAGGGCTGTCCCGCCCTTACCATTGCCCTGTCCGCCCTCTATGTGGACACGGAATACGGGGAGGGCGATACCCTGAGCCTGTTCTGCTCGCCGCCGGGAAAGAGCACCCTGAACATGAAAGAGTTCTACGGGCTGGACGCCCATTTTGATCCAATGCCCGACGAGGACTGGGTCCCCTACGGCTGGCGGCATCCCAAGGAGCTGCCGCCTGCCGCCACAGC
The DNA here is from genome assembly GCA_019114165.1 of Candidatus Flavonifractor merdipullorum. Taxonomy (GTDB): domain Bacteria; phylum Bacillota; class Clostridia; order Oscillospirales; family Oscillospiraceae; genus Pseudoflavonifractor_A; species Pseudoflavonifractor_A merdipullorum. The sequence goes on from DXGA01000072.1 coordinate 4,274, forward strand.
GGTGGGCGTCCTCTCCTTCCTGGGCGACTGGGGCGCGGAAGAACGGAGCGCCGTGGAAGAGGCGCTGCTGGGCGGAACGCTGCTGGAAGCCCTGCCCGCCCTCCGGCCCGATCCCCAAAAAGGGGCGGAACCCGCCTTTTCCAGAGACGGGGAGGCCATCCGCTTCTCCCTCTCCGCCCCCGTCAATCTGGCGGACGCGGCCCAGTATCTGGACCTCACCCTGGCCCCTTATGCCAAAACCTATCCTGATTCCTACGCCGCCCTCTGCCGAACCATGCGGGAAAAGCGGCTCCTCCTCCATCTGGAGCTGGAGTCCTACTCCAATCCCAATACCGCCTGGTCCTATCCCGACTCCAGTATCTGGCATTTCCTTCTCTCCAGCGACGGTCAAAAACTCCTCTCCCGCTTTACCTGGTGCGCCACCTACGGCTTTTCCTCTTATAACGGTCTCCCCGCTGAAGTCCCCGTGGAAGAGATCTACGAGGCTGTGACCGGCGCCTCCATGGATGATCTGGACGAGCGGGAAGACTTTGCCGCCCAGTGGGCCCTCTACACCTATGCCGCCCGCCACGACGCGCCCCTTCCCCTGGTCCGGCCCAAAACCGATTGGGAGATGGAGATGGAAGAATGGGGGGACGACGAGGACTGGGACGAAGAAGAGGACGAGGAAGAAGATGAGGCC
>DXGA01000006.1 GCA_019114165.1 Candidatus Flavonifractor merdipullorum
GTCGTAGTTCTCGGGCAGGTGGACCCAGCCCAGGAAATCAGAACCGGGGCCACGGCCCTCCTGGAGCATGGCATGGGCCTCGGCCAGGTCGGCCTCGCGGCCAGTCAGCCAATTTTCGGGCAGGAAACTCAGCGCGTTGGATGCGTCAACCTTAGGCATATCAAACAGCCTCCTCATCAGTATCACAGGGGAATTCCCAGTGCCAAGAGTATACACCAAACCGGCCCATTTTCCTAGAGGAAAATGAGCTGAAAATAGCACTCCGGCGCGGAGCATTTTCAGCGCCGCGCCGGAGTGGATTATTTCTTAATTCTTCAGGCTCTGCATGGGGGCAGGGATTCTGCCGCCGCGCTGAACGAACTTCTCCGAGCCGAAGGGGTGCACCGGCATCACCGGCGCGGAGCCCAGCAGGCCGCCGAACTCCACCGTGTCGCCCACCTTGGTGCCGGGGCCGGGGATGATACGCACGGCGGTGGTCTTGGAGTTGACCATGCCGATGGCGGCCTCGTCGGCGATGATGGCGGAGATGGTCTCGGCGGAGGTGTCGCCGGGGACGGCGATCATGTCCAGGCCCACGGAGCAGACGCAGGTCATGGCCTCCAGCTTGTCCAGGTGGAGGGCGCCGGAGGCGGCAGCGGCGATCATGCCCTCATCCTCGCTGACGGGGATAAAGGCGCCGCTCAGGCCGCCCACGTGGGAGGAGGCCATGACGCCGCCCTTCTTGACGGCGTCGTTGAGGAGGGCAAGGGCGGCGGTGGTGCCGTGGGTGCCGCAGACCTCCAGGCCCATCTCCTCCAGGATACGGGCCACGGAGTCGCCGATGGCGGGGGTGGGAGCCAGCGACAGGTCCACGATGCCGAAGGGGGTATCCAGCCGGCGGGAGGCCTCCTGGGCCACCAGCTGGCCCATACGGGTGATGCGGAAGGCGGTCTTTTTGATGGTCTCGGCCACCACGTCGAAGGGCTGGCCCTTCACGTCCTTGAGGGCGTGATGGACCACGCCGGGACCGGAGACGCCCACGTTGATGACCTTTTCCGGCTCGCCCACGCCGTGGAACGCGCCGGCCATAAAGGGGTTATCCTCCACGGCGTTGGCGAAGACCACCAGCTTGGCGCAGCCGAAGCCGCCCTGATCGGCGGTGCGCTGGGCCAGATCCTTGATGGTGCGTCCCATGAGGGCCACCGCGTCCATATCGATGCCCGCCTTGGTGGAGCCCACGTTGACCGAGGAACAGACGATGTCGGTGGTGGAAAGGGCCTCGGGGATGGAGGCGATGAGCTTGCGGTCGGCCTCGGTCATGCCCTTCTGCACCAGGGCGGAGAAGCCGCCGATGAAATTGACGCCGGTGGTCTTGGCGGCCTTGTCCAGGGCCACGGCAAAGGGGGTATAGTTGTCGGTCTGGGACGCGGCGGCCACCAGGGCGATGGGGGTGACCGAAATGCGCTTATTGACGATGGGAATGCCGAACTCCCGCTCGATGGCCTCGCCGGTGGACACCAGATGCTCGGCATAGCGGGTGATCTTGTCATAAATGGCGGTACAGGCTTCCCTGGGGTCGCTGCGGGCGCAGGAGAGCAGGGAAATGCCCATGGTAATGGTGCGGACGTCCAGATGCTGCTGATCGATCATCTGGATGGTCTGCATGATTTCTTTTTCGTTGAGCATGGAAGACCCTCCTTAAATGCGGTGCATGGCGTTGAAGATGTCCTCCCGCTGGATGCGGATGGAGAGGCTGCGTTCCTTGCCCGCCTCGTCCAGCAAAGCGCCCATATCGGCAATGGAGGTGGGACAGGAAGAGATGTCCACCAGCATGACCATGGTAAAGTACTCCTGGAGCACGGTCTGGCTGATGTCCAGGATGTTGATCTGATGCTGGGCCAGCAGGGTACATACCGAAGCGGTAATGCCCACCTGGTCCTTGCCGATGACGGTAACAATGGCTTTCATAGTACGGTCCATTCCTTTCTTCTTCGCGCTCAAATCAGATGATCCGTTGTCAAGCGTGGATACAATGGATTTCATTGTACCACAGGGAGAGGCGCTTGTAAATCTGCTGAGCCGGGACGATTTTGGCAGAAAAAGCGGCAGACCTGCTGAAAAAAAGTCTGCCGCTCTGACATCAGGCTTACCGCTTGATGTCGTAGTTCATATTCATCAGGTTGCGGATGGTCTCGGCGTCGTCGGTGATGTTGGCGTCGCCGTGGATGGTGTGCTTGATGACGCTGCTGGCCACGGCGAAATTGACCATGTCCATGGGCCGGTAGTCGTGCATCATGGCGTAGATGAGGCCGCTGGCGAAGGCGTCGCCGCCGCCCACCCGGTCCAGAATATTAAAGGTGAAGCGCTTGCTCTCAAAGGTATGTCCCTCGTACCACATGAAGGCCTTCAGGCTGTTCTCGCTGCCGCTGTGGGCATAGCGCACATGGCGGGCGATACATTTCAGATTGGGATACCGGGCAATGAAGGCCTGGAAGATCTCATCCTGCTGCTCATAGCTGGGCTGCATGGGTACGCCGTCCTTGTAGTCTCCCTTGCTGTGGTCGGCTTCGTCTCTCCAGAGGTGGTATGGCTCGATGCCCAGCAGTACATCCACATAGGGCAGACACTTGGTGCAGAAATCCCGGGCTTCCTCCCAGGTCCACAGGGCGCTTCTGAAGTTGCCGTCAAAGCTGATGATCATGCCCTTGCGTCTGGCGGTCTCCAGGCAGTCCAGGATCAGCTGGGCGCAGCTGGGGGACAGGGCCGGGGTGATGCCGCTGAGGTGGAGCCAGTCAAAGCCGTCCAGCAGGGCGTCCAGATCCACCTGGGAAAAATCGTACTCGGTAAAGGCGCTGTGCTGGCGGTCATAGGTGACCTTGCTGGCCCGGATGCCGTAGCCGGTCTCCAGATAGTAGGTGCCCAGCCGGTGGGTGGGGGTCTCCTCGGGGGTGCTGAGAATGACGGGCGTACAGTGGACGTCGTTGCTGCGCAGCATACGAACGGCACTTTTGCCCAGGCTGTTGTTGGGTACCACCGTGAAAAAGGTGCTGTCAATGCCCAGATTGGCCAGCGCCAGGGCAATATTGGCCTCGCTGCCGCCATAGCTGGCTTCAAAGCTGGTGGCCATGCGGATCTTGTCGTAGTTGGGCGGGGTGAGGCGCAGCATGATCTCGCCAACAGTGATGAATTTCTGGGGACTTTTGGTGTTGCGGGTCAAAGGATTAAAATGTTCCATGGTACTTCTCCTTATCTGGTCAGCGATGGGCAAAAACAATCCCAGTTTATTTTGACACACTTTTTGCCCTTTTACAACACTTTTCCCCACAAAAATCCAGAGTGAAAAAATTTCAAAAAAATTTTTTCCTCTCCATGCAATAAAATGGCCCCCTCCTGCGTTAATAGGGTGAAAGGGGCAGGAAGCCCCGCCAACGAATCTGTCACATCATCAGCCCAAGGGCTGACAAGGAAAGAAAGGAAGGTTTCATATGAAGCATCTCAATCATCTCAGAAAGCCCATCGTGGCCGTCGCCCTGATCGGCGTCCTGGCCGTCGGTTCCGCCGCCGCCACCGCCTACCAGACCATCACCGCCGCCCTCCGCCCCGACATCACCGTGGAACTCAACGGCAAAGAGCAGACCATGAAGGACGTCAACGGCAAGGAGATCTATGCCATCAGCTACAACGGCTCCACCTACCTCCCCATCCGCGCCATCGGTGAGGCGCTGGGCATGACCGTCAACTGGGACAGCGCCACCCAGACCGTGGATCTGGTGGGTAACGCCAACACCGGCACCACCGGCGCCACCTACATTGGCGGCGACAAGGCCAAGGAGATCGCCCTGAAGGACGCCGGCTACACCGCCAGCCAGGTCACCATGGTCCGCCTCTCCAACGACTGGGAGGACGGCCGCATGGTATACGACGTGGAGTTCTATGTGAACAAGACCGAGTATGACTACGAGATCGACGCCATCACCGGCACCATCCTGGAGAAGGATAAGGACATCGAAAACTTCACCATCCCCACCACCAGCGCCGGCATCACCCTCAACCGCGCCAAGGAGATCGCCCTGGCCGACGCCGGCGTGAAGGAGGCCAACGCCACCTTTACCAAGGCCAAGCAGGATTATGACGACGGCCGTCTCATCTACGAGGTGGAATTCTACTGCCAGAACTGCAAGTGGGAATACGACATCCTGGCCTCTGACGGCACCATCCTCAGCCGGGACTACGACGGCGACTGCGATAACTACGGCAACGGCCACCACTACGGCAACGGGAACGGCAATGGCAGCGGCGCCAACGCCTCCGGTCTCATCAACACCGCTTCCGCCAAGTCCATCGCCTTCCAGCACGCCGGGGTCAGCACCAGCGCCGCTACCAACGTGAAGGTGGAGCTGGACTACGACGACGGCCGCGCCGAGTACGAGGTAGAGTTCCGCTGCAACGGCATCGAGTATGAGTACACCATCGACGCCGCCTCCGGCACCATCCTGGACTACGAGTGGGACTGATAGAAAACACCTGAAATGAGTAGACGAGCAGGTCCCCTGTCTGATATACTGGAATAGGTAACGTAAAACGGGAAGGAGTGACGCCGTCATTCCTTCCCGTTGAATAAGCAAAGGGGGCCTGCACATGATCATCATGATGGAGGGAGCCTGGGAAGCGGGACGGGCTCTGGCGCACACCGACTGCGAAGCACTTCTGGCCGGCATCGCCCGGGGGGAGAAGGAAGCCTTTGAACGGTTTTACCGGGTGACCGACCGGGCGATCTATGCCTTTGCCCTTTCCCTCACCCGCAGCCATCACGACGCACAGGACGTGATGATGGATGCCTATCTGAAAATCCGGGCGGCCGCCCATCTCTACCGCCCCGATGGAAAACCCATGGCCTGGGTCTTTACCATCGTGCGCAATCTGGTGCGGGACCAGCAGCGCCGCGCCGGCCGGGAAGAGCTGATGGGCGACATGCCGGAAGGAGAACTGGCCCTGCCCGAGAGCGACCGGAGCGACGAGGCCATGGTCCTGCGGGAGGCCATGCGCATCCTGAGCGCCGAAGAGCGGCAGATCGTACTGCTCCACGCGGTATCCGGTCTCAAACACCGGGAGATCGCCGATGACCTGGGCATGCCGCTGGCCACAGTGCTCTCCAAATACCGGCGGGCCCTGGCCAAGCTGCGCAAACGTCTGAGCGAGGAGGTGTGAGCATGGGAAAAACATGGAATGATCATGAAGTAGAACAACTTTTGCGCCGGGCCGTAGACCGGAGCGTCCCCGATCTCCTGGAACAGGTCTCCACCGCCGAGGTGCCCACCCTGCTCAACACCGACGGCATCGTGCCTCCCCCCCGGGCGCGGCGCAAACGGCGCTGGCCCATGGTGGCGGGCTTGCTGGTGGTGCTGGCCGCGCTGGCCGGCGGGACCGGTCTTTGGACCTGGTTCCATCCGGCGGTCTTTCTCAGCATCGGCGACGGCCCCGATGTGACCATGGGCATCAACCGCTTCGGCTATGTGACCGAGGTGGATGGCTACGGCCAGCAGGGCGAAGCGCTGCTGGAAAATCTCACATTGGAAGGGCTGGAGTATCAGACCGCCCTGACTGCATTGGCAGGCAATCTGGGCCGGGACGGCTATCTGAGCCAGGACGAGCTGACGCTGGACGTGACCGGCGGCGGCCGGTACGGGCTGGAGGTGCTGCGGGAGAGCCGCGACACTTTGGACGAATACGCCGCCCTCTGGCAGGACGGGGACAGCGTCCAGATCCCCATTCCTCAGGCCACGCCTTCTCCCTCTCCTTCCGTCCCGCCTTCCACTTCCCCTTCCGCTACGCCTTCCGTTGCGCCTTCTTCCTCCCCCGCCCCCTCTCCGTCGGGCAACGCGGGGACAACTGTGATTCCTTCTGCCGCCCCTGCCACGCCGTCTGTCTCCGGTTCTGTTACCGCATCCGGCAACGGCGCCCAGCACGGCCACGGCACGACCAATACCGCCGGCTATGACGCCGAGGCCTGTAAAGCCATCGCCCTCCAGCATGCCGGCGTCTCTGCCGCCGACGCGGTCTTTACCAAGACGGAACTGGACCGGGACCACGGGATCAGTTACTATGAGCTGGAATTCTATACCTCCTCCGCGTCCTATGAGTACGAAATCAGCGCCGTGGACGGCTCCGTCCTCTCCTCCGATCAGGAGTCGCATCCTCAGGCGTCCTATACCCTGGATGAGGCCAAGTCCATCGCCCTCTCCGACGCGGGCGTCAGCCAGTCCCAGGCGGTCTTCCATAAGGCCGAGCAGGATGAGGACGACGGGCGGCTCATCTATGAGCTGGAATTCCAGGTGGGCGGCGTGGAATATGAATATGAGATCGACGTCTCTAACGGCGCCATCCTCAAATCAGAGCGGGATTGAGTTTCCCTCCTGCTGGAAAAAGCCCAGAAGCACCGGGTCAATACAAGCGCCTCTCATATAGACCAGATTGAACTCATGCCGCTCGGGCAGGCAGTCCAGATGGAAGAAGGTAATTTCCTCTCTCCTCTCTCCCACCGCCGAATAGGCAAAGGTGATCCCGGCGTTTTCCTCCACGAACCGCGCAACAAGGGAAAAGCTGCTGGCGCAGATCACCCGTTTGAAAAGGCTCAGGGAATAGCCGTAGTCGGCCAGCGTATGTTCCAGAATGGCCCGGGTGCCGGAGCCCTGTTCCCGCAGAATGACGGTCTCCCCTGCCAGATCCTCGATTCTCACCCGCTTTCCCGCGAAGGGATGGCTTTTGTGGCACATCCCCACAAAGGGGGCGTAACGGTACAGGATATGTCCATACCGCTCCTTGTCGAACGCGCCCTCTACCAGAGCAAACTCCAGTCCACCATGCTCCAGCTGATGGAGCAGGTTTTCCGTGTTGTCCACCATGACGCACAGATTTCCCTCCGTCTCCCGGAGATAGCGGCTCAGCGGGTCGCCGATGACAAATTCACCAATGGTTTTGGTGGCGCCGATGCGCACAGTACGTGCCGTCGGCGCCGCTAATTCTTCCCGCATCTTTTTTTCGTTGTACACCGCCGACCGGGCATACTGGGCCACCCGGTCCGACGCCGCTGTGCGGGTCAGCCGCCGTCCGTCGTACAAAAAGAGCCTGCAGCCGTATTCCTGCTCCAGGGTGTGGATCTGCCGGCTTACCGCCGGCTGGCTCAGCTGTAAGATCTCCCCCGTCCGGTGGTAGTTGAGGGTCTCGTACAGGGTGAGAAAGGTCTCGATCCGATAGTCTACCATAGCGCCCTCCGATAAGAAATATGAATCATCTGATAAAAAGGAAAAACTTTCTTTTATTATAGCAGGTATGATATACTTTGAACAGAAAAGCGGAACATGGAACAAAAAGTATCATCTTATGGGAGGAACACGCGGATGAAGATTCTTGTTGTGGGCGGTGTGGCGGCCGGTACCAAGGCTGCCGCCAAGTATAAGCGGGAAGACCGGAGCGCTCAGGTCAAAATTCTCACCAAGAGCACCGATATTTCCTATGCGGGCTGCGGACTGCCCTACTATGTGGGCGGCATGATCGGCACCCGGGAAGAGCTGATCGTGAATACCCCGGAGAAGTACGCCGGTCTCACCGGCGTGGAAGTGGTCACCGGCTGTGAGGTCACCGCGCTGGACGCCGCGTCCAAGACCGTCACCGCCGTCAAGGACGGCGAGACTTTCACCGAGTCCTACGATAAGCTGATCGTTGCCACCGGCGCGGTGCCCTTCGTGCCCGCCATGGCGGGCACCGACCTGCCCGGCGTCTTCTGTATGCGCACCCCTGACGACGCCGCCGGGCTCCGCTCCTATGTGGAGGAAAACCACTGCCACAATGCCGTTGTGGTGGGCGCGGGCTTCATCGGCCTGGAGATCGCCGAGAACCTGAAGGCTCAGAATCTGAATGTCACCGTCATTGACGCCGCCTCTCAGATCATGCCCAACGCCTTCGACAGCGAAATGGCCAACTTTGCCGCCCGCAAGCTGAAGGACGCCGGGATCCGGGTGCTCACCGGACGGAGCATCCAGGCCGTCACCGGTTCCGACCGCGCCACCGGCATCCAGACCGACGGCGGTCCTCTGCCTGCCGACGTGGTGGTGCTGGCCATCGGCGTGCGCCCCGCCACCGGATTTTTGGCCGACTCCGGCCTTGAGATGTTCAAGGGCACCATTCTGGTGGACGAGCAGCTGCGCACCAACCTGAACGACGTGTATGCCGTGGGCGACTGCGCCATGGTGCGCAACGTCATCACCGGTCAGCGCCAGTGGTCCGCCATGGGCTCCACCGCCAACATCGCCGGACGGGTGCTGGCCCGCAGTCTGGCCGGGCGGAACGTCTCCTACGGCGGCTGCATGGGCACCGGCGTGGTAAAACTCCTCCCCGACTTCAACGCCGGACGCACCGGTCTCACCGAGGTCCAGGCCAGGGACGCCGGGTTTGATCCGGTGAGCGTGGTGTGCGTGGTGGACGACAAGGCCCACTATTACGCCGGCGCTTCCTCCTTCTTTGTCAAGCTCATCGCCGACCGCGCCTCCCGCAAGCTGCTGGGCATTCAGGTCCTGGGCGGCGGCGCGGTGGATAAGATGGTGGACATCGCCGTCACCGGCCTTGCCGCCCAGATGACGGTGGACGCCTTTGATACCCTGGATTTTGCCTACGCGCCCCCCTTCTCCACCGCCATCCATCCCTTTGTGCAGGCCTGTTATATCCTGGAGAACAAGCTCTCCGGCGCCTTTGAGACCTTTACGCCCGCCCAGTACGCCGCCGGCGAGGCCAAGGATTACCGGGTCATCGACGTGCAGCCCATCGCCGCCATCCCCGGCGCTCAGTGGGTGAATCTGGCCAAGGTAAACGGCCCCATTGACGGCCTGGACAAGGACGAAAAGCTCTTGTTGGTCTGTGCCAAGGGCAAGCGGGGTTATTTCCTCCAGAACCGTCTGAAAGCCTTCGGATACACCAACACCCGGGTGCTGGAAGGCGGCGCCACCTTCAACGTGGTGAAGGTGCCCCGTCCCGCCGGCGGCGTTCTGCCCCCCGAGGAGATCAAGCGGGTGAAGGGGCTGGGCTGTCTCCAGGATAAGCGCTACGGCGACCGGTTCAACGTGCGTGTCATCACCCGCAACGGCAAGATCACCGCCGAGGAGCAGCGCACCGTGGCCGAGGCCGCCGAGCGGTTCGGCTCCGGCGAGGTCACCATGACCACCCGTCTCACCCTGGAGATCCAGGGCGTGCCCTATGAAAATCTGGACGCCCTGATGGAGTTCCTCAACCAGCACGGCCTGGAGACCGGCGGCACCGGCTCCAAGGTGCGCCCCGTGGTCTCCTGTAAAGGCACCACCTGTCAGTACGGCCTGTGCGACACCTTCGACCTGAGCCAGAAGCTCCACGAGCGGTTCTATGTGGGCTATCATAACGTCTCCCTCCCCCACAAGTTCAAGATCGCCGTGGGCGGCTGTCCCAATAACTGCGTCAAGCCCGACCTCAACGACCTGGGCATCATCGGCCAGCGCCTCCCCGAGGTGGATCTGACCAAGTGCAGGGGCTGCAAGGTCTGCCAGGTGGAAAACGGCTGTCCCATCCATGTGGCCAAGGTGGTGGACGGCAAGGTGGTCATTGATCCCACTTCCTGCAACCACTGCGGACGGTGCGTGGGCAAGTGTCCCTTCGGCGTCATCGAAGAGGGTACTTACGGCTATAAGGTCTGCATCGGCGGACGTTGGGGCAAGAAGATCGCCGAAGGCCGTCCTCTCTCCAAGATCTTCACCAGCGAGGAAGAGGTGCTGGACCTGACCGAAAAGGCCATTCTCTTCTTCCGCGACGAGGGCCAGAGCGGCGAACGCTTCGCCGACACCATCCAGCGTCTGGGCTTTGAATATGTGGAGGACAAACTCCTCAACGGCACGCTGGACAAGGAAGCCGTCATGAGCAAGACCGTGGTGGGCGGCGCTACCTGCTGAATTCTGGATTCATTTACCAAAAAAGACCTGGGAACCGCTCGGTTCTCAGGTCTTTTCTTCTCTCATACAAGATGATATAATGATGCGATATTAAGTTTTTTGAAGAAGGAGTGCCCATGAATATCGCCATTTTTACCCTGGGCTGTAAGGTCAACCAGTACGAGACCCAGGCCATGGAGACCGAGCTGGTCCGCCGGGGCCATACTCTGGTTCCCTTTGACGGTCCCGCCGACGCCTACCTCATCAATACCTGTACCGTCACCGCCGTCAGCGATAAAAAATCCCGGCAGCTGATCCGTCGGGCACAGAAGATGTCCCCCCACGCGCTGGTGGGGGTGTGCGGCTGCTACGCCCAGACCGCGCCCGAAGCCGTCGCCGCTCTGGGGGTGGATCTGGTGGCGGGCACCGCCGGGCGGATGGCCTTTCTGGATGACCTGGAGCGCCTGGCCGAGGACCGGAACGCCGCCCGGTTTGCCGGGGAACCGGTGGTCCATGTGGACAACGCCCTGCGCCGCCGCGCCTTTGAGCTGCTGCCCGCCGGTGGTCTGGAGGGACGCACCCGGGCCATGCTGAAAGTGGAGGACGGCTGCGTCAACTTCTGTACCTATTGCATCATCCCCTACGCCCGCGGTCCCATCCGCTCCCTGCCGCTGGAAGAGGCCAAGGTACAGGCCGCCCGTCTGGCCGAAGAGGGCTATAAAGAAATCGTGCTGACCGGCATCGAGATTTCCTCCTGGGGCGTGGACTTCAGGGACGGCTCCGGGCTTGCCGATCTGGTGGAGGGCGTCTGTCAGGCCGCGCCGGGACTGCGGGTCCGTCTGGGCTCTCTGGAGCCCCGCACCATCACCGAGGAGTTCTGCCGCCGTCTGGTCAAGCTGCCCAACCTCTGTCCCCATTTCCATCTGTCCATGCAGTCGGGCAGCGATACTGTCCTCAAGCGGATGAACCGGAAATATGACACCGCTCGGTATTATGAGTCGGTTCGACTCCTGCGGGTATACTTCGACCGCCCCGGCATCACCACCGATCTCATTGTGGGCTTCCCCGGCGAAACCGAGGAAGAATTCACCGAAAGCCTTTCCTTTGTGGAAAAGTGCGCCTTTACCGCCATGCACATCTTCCCCTATTCCCGGCGGAGCGGCACCCCCGCCGCCGCCATGCCCGACCAGATCTCCAACGCCGGCAAGGAAGACCGGGCCCATCGGGCCGGCGCGGTGGCCAAACAGCTGGAGGAAGCCTATCTGGACAGCTGGATCGGCCAGACCCTTCCGGTGCTCTTCGAGGAGGAGAAAGAGGGGATGTGGCGCGGCCACGCCCCCAACTATGTGGAAGTCTACTCCCCCGGCGAGGCATTACACAATGTAGAAAAAACGGTAAAAATTATAGAACGGCGAGGAACCCGTCTCATTGCCGCTCCGGCCAGCCCATCCGACGGCAGATCCAATTGATCCAGACCACCAGCCGCTCTCTGGGAAAGAGGGTGTTGATGAGGAGCGACATAATTACGCCCACGCCGGTATCCAGCATACGGTTGAGGGAGTAGCTGATATAGTTATCCGGTCCGATGCTGAACAGCAGCAGACACAGCACCACGCCGCCCGGCTGGACCGCGCCCACCCAGAAGATCTGGGCCAGGAGGATGAGGATCACCACACCCACAAAGAGCAGGGGGACCAGCAAGAGCCGGTTTTCCCCCGTGGGGTAAAAAATGAGGTAAAAGCGATAGAGCGCCATGCCCAGAAAGCCGCCGATGATGGTGCCGAAGAGGCGGTTGCCGCCGTGGAGCTTGGAGTGCTCCAGATTGGCCCCCATGCCGAAAATGGCGCCGATGCAGGCAAAGGCAGGGTTGCGGTCGAGAAAATAGTAGATGAGGGCGCAGAGAGACGCAGACAGCGCGGTTTTCAGGTTGCGCAGACCGATGTGGGGCAGTTTCATACTTGCCGCCTCCTGTTATGTTGATTGCCTCCATCATACACAAAAATTGTTCCGGTGCAAAGGGGTTTTCTCTTTTTTCCGGTGAAAGGATGCAAAATTATGAGTTATGCAGACACGCTTTTCCTTGCCAACTGCAAGGAGATCCTGTCCCGCGGCATATGGGACACCGATTATCCCGTCCGGCCCCGCTGGGAGGACGGTTCTCCGGCCCATACCGTCAAGGTCTTCGGCCTGGTCAACCGCTACGATCTGTCCAGAGAATTTCCTATCCTCACCGTGCGCCGCCAGTACCTGAAAACCGCCGTGGACGAGCTTTTGTGGATCTGGCAGAAAAAATCCAACAACGTCCACGACCTCAACGCCCACATCTGGGACGCCTGGGCCGACGAAAACGGTTCCATCGGTAAGGCCTACGGCTACCAGCTGGGCGTCAAGCACACCTATCCCGAGGGCGAGATGGACCAGGTGGACCGGGTCCTCTATGATCTCAAGCACAATCCCACCTCCCGGCGCATCCTCACCAGCATCTATAATCACCACGACCTCCACGAGATGGGCCTTTATCCCTGCGCCTGGTCGGTGACCTTCAACGTGACCGGGAAAAAGCTCAACGCCGTGCTCAACCAGCGCTCTCAGGACATGCTCACCGCCAACGGCTGGAACGTGATGCAGTACGCCGTTTTGGTCCATATGCTGGCCCAGGTCTCCGGGCTGGAGCCGGGCGAGCTGGTCCACGTCATCGCCGACGCCCACATCTACGACCGGCACGTCCCCATCGTGGAAGAGCTGCTCTCCCGCACCCCTTACGACGCCCCCACCTTCCGTCTGGACCCGTCGGTCACCAATTTTTACAAGTTTACCACCGGATCCGTCTCTCTGGAGGGCTATCAGGCCCACCCGCTGGACGAAAAAATTCCGGTGGCGGTGTAAGCGCAAGGAGGGATTGGGATGAATGCCATTGTAGCGGTGGATCAGAACTGGGCCATTGGAAAAAACGGCGACCAGCTGGTCTACCTGAAAGAAGATCTCAAACGCTTCCGCACCCTTACCTCCGGCCATGCCGTCATCCTTGGGCGGAAAACACTGGCCACCTTTCCCGGCGGAAAGCCGCTGAAAAACCGGGAAAACCTGATCCTCTCCCGGAATCCGGACTTTCAGCCCCAGGGCTGTCAGGTTTTTCGGGACATTCCCGCCCTGCTGAACGCCGCTCCTTCCGATTCCTTTGTCATTGGCGGCGGCAGTGTGTACCAGGCCCTGCTGGACGCCTGCGACACGGTCTATGTAACCCGCATCGACGCGGCCTTTCCGGCGGATACCTGGTTTCCCAACCTGGACGACCATCCGGATTGGGAAATCGCCGAAACTTCCCAGCCTCTGGAGCAGGACGGCCTGGTCTACCGCTATGTGACCTACCGCCGGAAGGAGACAGGCCATGTACCGGGATGAGATTGCCGCCTATGTACCCCAAAATGAGCAGGAAGAAGCGGACAAGCGCATGATGCTGACCTATATCGACCTCTTCCCCCAAACCATCCTCACCCGGGACAATGAGATCGCCCATTTCACCAGCTCCGGCTTCATCGTCAACGCCGACTGTTCCAAGGTGCTCATGGCCCACCACAATCTCTACCGGGTGTGGGCCTGGACCGGCGGACACTCCGACGGTGAAGATGATTTCCTGTCAGTAGCCCTCCGGGAAGCCCGGGAAGAGACCGGCATCGTCCATATCCGCCCGCTCTCCCCTGCCATCGCCTCGCTGGACATCCTGCCGGTGTGGGGCCATGTGAAGCATGGGAAATACGTCCCCTCGCATCAGCATCTGAATGTAACATATCTCCTCCAGGCCGACGAGAGCGACGCCCTCACCGTCCGTCCCGAAGAAAACAGCCGGGTAGGCTGGCTTCCCGCCGAAGGCCTTACCCGCTGCACCAACGAGTGGCAGATGGACGGCGTTTATGAAAAACTTCTGGACCGGGCAAGGGCCATTCTTGGCTTGTGAATTTTTAAGCTTGTACTAGGAAAATGGAACGACTTGGTGTATACTATAAGCACACTCTGTATAAGGAGGCATTTTCAACTATGATACAGCTCGACCTCAACAACGCAACCAGTTTCCTGTCCCAGGACTGGCTCACTTCCCGTCAGGACCGCCTGGAAAAGGCCCGCGTCATGCTCGAAGAGGGCAACGGCCCCGGCGGCGACTTCACCGGATGGGTCCACCTGCCCCGCGATTACGACAAGGTAGAGTTTGCCCGCATCCAGAAGGCCGCGGACAAGATCTGCACCGACTCCCAGGCCCTGGTGGTCGTCGGCATCGGCGGCTCCTATCTGGGCGCCCGCGCTGTTGTGGAGCTGCTCCGCTCCCCCAACTACAACCTCAAGAAAAAGGACACCCCTGACATCTACTTTGTGGGCAACGGCCTTTCCACCGACGCCCTCATCGAGACCATCGAGCTCGTCAAGGACCGCGACTTCTCCGTCAACGTCATCTCCAAGTCCGGCACCACCACCGAGCCCGCCGTGGCTTTCCGCATCTTCAAGAACCTTCTGGAAGAGAAGTACGGCAAGGAAGAAGCCCGCCGCCGCATCTACGCCACCACCGACGCCCACAAGGGTGCCCTGAAGGGCCTGGCCGACAAGGAAGGCTATGAGGAGTTCGTGGTGCCCGACGCCGTGGGCGGCCGTTACTCCGTCCTCACCGCCGTGGGCCTGCTGCCCATCGCCGTGGCCGGCATCGACATCAACGCCCTCATGGCCGGCGCCGCCGAGGCCATGGAGGCCCTGGCTGTTCCCGGCCTGGACAACCCCGCCTGGCAGTATGCCGCCACCCGTCACGCCCTCTACGAGGCCGGCAAGAAGGTGGAGATCCTGGTGGGCTATGAGCCCTCCTTCCGTTTCTTCGGCGAGTGGTGGAAGCAGCTCTTCGGTGAGACCGAGGGCAAGGACGGCAAGGCCCTCTTCCCCGCCAGCGTGGAGTTTACCGCCGACCTGCACTCCATGGGCCAGTACATCCAGCAGGGTGAGCGCATCATGTTTGAGAGCGTGGTCAGCTTCCAGAAGTCTCTGGGCTCCTACACCATCCCCAACGACCCTGAGAACGTGGACGGCCTGAACTTCCTGTCCGGCAAGCCCCTGTCCTTCGTGGCTGAGCAGGCCATGCGCGGCACCATCCTGGCCCATGTGGACGGCGGCGTGCCCAACGTCATCATCAAGGCCGACTGCCGCGACGAGCGCACCGTGGGCCAGCTCATCTACTTCTTCGAGTACGCCTGCGGCCTGTCCGGCTACCTGCTGGAGGTCAATCCCTTCGATCAGCCCGGCGTGGAAGCCTACAAGAAGAACATGTACGCCCTGCTGGGCAAGCCCGGCTTCGAGGACCAGAAGGCCGCGCTGGAACCCCGCCTCAACGGCTGATTTTTTCCGTCCGTTATTTTTCCGTGGATTTGCACAAATTCGTTGCAATCCGTTCTCATCTATGCTAACATAATACAAAGGCCGGAGTACAAGCCTCCGGTTACCTGGTAAGGAGTGATAATTATGGTGAGAGTGATCATGGGTGTCAAGGGCACCGGTAAGACCAAGCAGATGATCGAACTCATTAACTCCGCTGTGCACAGCGAGAACGGCAATGTTGTCTGCATCGAGCGCGGCGGCAAGCTGACTTATGACATCCATTCGAAGATCCGCCTGGTCGAGGCCAGCCAGTATGATATGAACGACCTGAC
>DXGA01000073.1 GCA_019114165.1 Candidatus Flavonifractor merdipullorum
GCAAGCAGCACCACCAAAATCCCGCTGTCCAATCTGTCTGCACTCGGCGTTGCTTTTCAGCCTCTTACGGCGGCAATTCAAACTGCAATTTCTGGTGGCGGCGGTTCCGGTTTGTATTATGTCAATACCAAAGGGATGCAGATGTTTTCCACCAGCGAAGGCTTCATCGGCTCGTTGAAAACCGCTTCCGGTGCAGTCGGAGGCGGACAAGCGCGGATGACCCCGCTCGTCTGTGATCCAACGATGCTTTTTATGGCCGCTGCACTGATGAATATTGAGAAAAAGCTGGATGCCATCCAGGAAACACAAGAAGAAATTCTTGCGCTTCTTGAAGAAAAGGAGCGCGCTGTCCTTCAGGGAAATCTCAATGTGCTTGGCGATATAATGAGCAACTTTAAGTATAATTGGGATAATAGCACCTTTAAGAACAACAAACATATCCTTGTTCAGCAAATCAAGAAAGAGTCTGAAGCGAGCATTATCCTGTATCGTGAACAGATCACCCGGAAACTGAAAAAGCGTTCTCTGATCCACAGTGATCACGAAGTCAAAGGATCGCTGAAAAAACTTCAGGCACAGTTGAAGGATTATCAGCTCGCTCTGTACCTCTACGCTTATTCCACATTCCTAGAAGTAATCCTTCTGGGAAATTTCGACGAAAACTATCTCAACAGTATGGAACAGCATATTTCGGAGTATTCCTTCCAGTACCGTTCTCTCTACACCGAGTGCTACACGCTGATGGAACATTACTCTAAATCCTCTATACACTCTGGAATGCTGGGTGGTTTGGCTGCGGCAAGTAAGTTTATGGGAGAAGCCATCTCCAAAGTTCCGGTTATCAGTAAATCTCAATTGGATGAGAATCTGATTAAAGCAAGTGGAAAGCTGAACCTCCACGGCGAAAAGCGTACAACCAGCGCGTTGGAGGGGCTTGTTCAGACACGTACAAGTGTAACCCTTCCATTTATAGAAAACATTCGCGCCATGAATGATCTTTATAATAAGCCTGTGGCATATCTGTTTGATGGAGAAAATGTATACATTCGGCAGATCCCTCTGGAAAGCGCTTAAGAGAATCAGCCCTAATACGTTTAAAAACCTACCGCCGGACGCATTTTCTGTGTCCGGCGGTAGGTTTTATATGCCTATGGGAGTGAAATCCGTTTTAACACGCGGTTATCGCTCTGTCGCTTTGGCAAAGCGCATGAAAACGGCAGCCACCTGCGCCCGCGTGGCAAATGCGGCAGGCGCCAGGGTTGTGTCGCTGGTACCGGTGAGCAGGCCGGAATCCACAGCCCACTCCATCGCCGGCAGCGCCCAGCTGCCCACCTGTCCGGCATCGGTGTAACCGGTCAGATCTTGGCTGCCGGTCACATCGTATCCCTTATACTTGGCATAGCGATGGAATATCGTGGCCATCTGCTCACGGGTGATGTTGTCCTCCGGGCCGAAGGTCCCGTTGCCGTAGCCCTCCACAATGCCGTTGGAGGCGCCCCAGATCACCGCGTCGGTATACCAGGTGTCCGCCGGCACATCGGGGAAGACCGAGGCTCCGGTGACAGCAGGCGCTCCTTCCATGCGGTAGAGAATGGTGACGATCATGGCGCGGGTGGTGGTCAGCTCGGGCCCGAACCTATCTTCACTGATGCCCAACATGATGTCTTTTTCGTACACATCGGACACCGCATCCTCATACCACGCCCCGTCGGGAACGTCCACAAAGGGCAGATCTCCCAGCGGTGTATCGGGCTCCTCAATGGTGGAAACGAAGACCGCTTCCACCCGGACCGCGGAACCGGGCATGACGAAGGTATAAACACCATTCCCCTTTTCGGTCAGGGTCCGCTGTGCTCCGCCGTTGCCGGTAACGGTGAGGCGGTCCAGCTGATAGCCCTCCTCCGGGGTAACGGTCAGCGTTACGGTGCTGCCTCTGCTGGCGGTGCGCCGGTTAGACTTTACCGTACCGTGTTCGCTGGGTTCCACAGTGATCTTATAGTAGCTGGTTCCGCCGCCGCTGCCGCTGCTCTTATCCTCCACCGTGATCTTCGCCGTGGCAGAGGTCGCCGCGGCAGTTTTGCTGCCTGTGGCGGCATCATTGGTATTGGTCACCACACAGTAATAGTATGTGGCGCCCGCCGCATCGGTGGCCGGCGTGTAGCTTGCACCGGTGGCGTCCATGATTTCCGTGCCGCCCTCGGTGCTGTTGGTGGTATTGCTGTACCACTGATAGCTGAGGGTACCGCCGTCCGTCACGCTGGCGCTGACCGTCAGCGCTTCCGCCGCATCTCCCACCGTGTAGCTGCCGCTCTCAGGCTGTCCCGTGATGACGGGCGTCTGGGCATCCACCGGGGCAGTGCCGTCGGTGTAGGTGACCACCGCAGTACGGGAGGTGGCGGTGGCCGTCTTGGCGCCGCTGGCAGAGGGATTGGTATTGGTCACAACGCAGTAGTAATGGGCAGTGCCCACCTCGGCCATTGTGGGATCAAAGCTGCTTTCGGTGGCATCGGGGATCATCACCGGGCCGTCCGTGACGCCGGGCATCTCACCGTACCACTGGTAGCTCAGGGTGCCGCCGTCGGTGACGCTGGCTTCCACCGTCAGCTCCGCCGCCGGTTGGCCCACGGTGTAGGTGGCGTCCTGGGGCTGCACGGTGATGACAGGGGTCTGGGCCGGTGTGCCGGAGGGATCATACACCGAAACAGCGGCCGAGTAGGAGGCGGTCCAAACCCGTTTCTCCCCCAGCGCGCCCGGATTGGTATTGGTCACGATGCAGAGATAGTGGGTGGTGCCCGCCGCATCGGTAGGCGGCGTGTAGGTGGACTGATTGGCGCCGGGAATGGGGGTGACCCCGCCCAGGTACTGGCTGAACTCCGCAAATGCGGGGTCATCCAGGAACCAGGTGTCGTCACTGTCCGAGGGGGCGGCCAGTACCGAGGCTCTGGAGACGATTGGTCCGCCCTGATCGATAAAGGGATTCTGGCTGATGCACCACTGATAGGAGAGGGCGCCGCCGTCGGTGGACTCCGCTTCCACCACCAGCGCTTCCGCCGCTGCATTCAGCTCGTAGGAGGCGTTCTTGGGGTCACGCAGAATATCGGGGTAGTCCGCATCCGTCCCCATAGAGGGGTCCATCTGTACGGTCAGCACATAGGTCTTTCCGCCCATAACCACCTTGACTTCATTGGTCATGGCGTTGAAGTCCACCCACCGGCTGCCGCCGGAGGTCAGGACTGTGCCGTTGATGGTGACGTCGCCACCGCCGGCAGCGTAGGCCGTGACCAGAGAGCCCGGGACGGTCACGTCCGTCAGGGCGTATTCATAGGTACTGGTTTCCTCGTTGTAAGTGAAGCTGCTCATGCGCACCGGCAGTCCGTCAAAAATGAGGGTATCCTGGCTGCCGGCGGGGTACACCGCCACGCGGCTTCCGCTCCTGGAGAAGGCCACGGGGATGGTGTGCCGGGTCTCGCCGGCCAGCGTCACATCGGAGAGGTTCACCTCTTTCAGCTCCAGCAGATCGTCGTCTGCGCCGAAGAGGGCGGCCAGCAGCTTTTCCACCTTGGCGGTCTGGAGGCCGTTGTTTTTCAGGATCACGTCGGCGGTGGTGTTGCCGCTGCCGTCGGTCCCCTGCTCCACGCTGAGGGTCACCTGTTCCCCGGTACGGGACAGGGCGCCGGTCATCAGGACCTGGGCCTGATTGTCGGTACCGTTGTACTCGGGCAGGCGGACGATCTCGCTCTGGCTGCCGATTCTGCCTTCCGCCCAGGCTTCCGCATAGAGGCCCACGCCGCTCTCCGGCACTTCCTGCTTTTTGAGCTGGCCGGTGACGTAGCTGCCCAGATCAAAGGTCAGTTCCACCGTCAGGCTGCCCTCGTCGATGCGCTTGAGGGCCTTGTCGCCCGAGATGGTGAGGATATTTCCGCTGAGCTGCACGCCGTTCTGGGGTGCACAGGTCACACTGGCGGCCTGGGTGTGGATGTCATCCAGATAGAGGGCCAGCTTGACTGTGCGGCCCTTGCCGGTCAGGACAGCGCCCGAGGCGTTATAGAGGGTGAGGGCGATGGTGCGCTTTCCTGCCTCCTCCTTCTGCACTTCCATCCGGGAGATGCCGATGTCGGGATAGTCCAGATAGACGGCGCCGCTCTCATGCAGGGCGTCGCCCGCTGTCATGGTATAGCTGACGTTTTCCACCACATCGCCCACGTTGTGATAAATCGTCAGTGTGGCGCTCTCATTGGGCAGGAGGCTCCCGGCGTGGGTGGCGGACGCGCCGCTGCTTAGAGAAACGGTCAGGTCTTTCAGGGGGTTCATGCCGGTGTTGCGGATGGTGAACTGGATGGGAACACGCAGATTGGGAACCAGTTCGCCATAGTCCACATTGATCTCCTCCACTTCAGCCCCGTAGGGGGCAAAGTTGGAGGTGGCGGTATAGAGCTTGGTTTCTTCGCCGGGCACGGTGACGCCTTCGATCTCCTGGGTGTTGCCGTCGTCGTACCAGGTGGCCTGGATGACCGCCTTGATCTCATTTTCACCGCTGGCATAGGCGTCAAAGTGGTCGGCCAGGGTGCGGCTGCCCAGCTCCGCCAATTCCTGAGGGGCGGACAGGCAGTAGCCCCCTTCCCCGTCAGAGCAAAGGGTGGACGCCTTGAGGACGCTGTGGTCTACCAGTCCGCTCTCCGCGCTGCTGACCGTCTCGCTCCACACCACAGTCAGGTCATCCAGACTGTAATTGGCCGGGTTGAGGGAGGCCAGACGGAAGGCGCCGTCGATGCTGACCGCGCCGCTCCGGGTCATGGCGGCAAAGGAGCTGGGGAAGCTGTTGGACGGCACGCCGTCCTTGTTGACCGCCAGCAGGCAGATGTTGCCCACGCCGTCGTGGACGGTATGCCAGGCCATGACGAACCGGTCGTCGCCGGCGCCGAAGTTGGCGGCCACCACCTGGGGATTCTCGTCCAGACAGGTGTCGCGGGTGGCGTTTATGGGCGTGCCGGCCTTGCCGGTCTGGTCCACCAGACCGTAACCCACCTCATACTGGGTGGTGTCGCCGCTGCCGCTGCGGTCCAGGGTGTAGACCGCCATAGCGGTGCCGTCGGGCAGCATGGCGGCCTGCAGGGCCTTGACGCTGCCGGTCGCGCCGTTGTAGAGCAGCTGCGGGTCGCTCCAGGTCTTTGTGGAACTGTCATAGCGGCTGAACATGATGTAATCCTGAGGCCCGAAGTCCAGGGTATTCTCCAGGCTGGAGGTGTAGACGCTGCGCCAGAAGACGATGGCGTCTCCGCTGCCGTTGGACGCCACGGCGGGCGCCAGATCGGGGGTGGCGTTTTCGGTCAGGCGGGTGGAGGTCCATGCGCTTCCGTCATAGACGGAGACCACGATCTCCGAACCGTTGAGCAGCAGGGTCTGCTCCGCCTCGGTCACCGGATCGCCTTCGTCCTTGCCGGGCAGGTCGGTGCTCATCCGCACCCAGGCCGCCGCCGCAAAGTCGGACGTACCTGCCACCACGGCAGCGTCGTCACCGTAACCGGAGAAACCCGCCGGGTCGGGAATCTGAACAGAGGCGGTGTAGCCCTCCCCGCTCAGCGTGCTGTAATGGGCGCGGCTGTCATAGACGCTGCCGCTCTCGTTGTCAGAGACATAGACCAGCACCTGTCCGTCGTCGCTCAGGTCGGGATAGGAGGCCGGGTTGGCGTTGGTCTGGAGGTTGGAAAGACCGTTCTGGCCGTCCAGGCTGAGCAGGTCCATGCGGTCCTGAGGCTGGCCCCAGGTGCGGGCGTAGGCGCCCAGATAGCTGCGGCTCATGAGGGTGGTGGAGGAAGAGGCGAGATAGAGGCCGCTTCCTTCCGCCTGCTGGGACAGACCGGAAGTGGCGCTTCCCCAGTAGCCCTCGATCTCATTCCAATCGCCGAAGTTCTTGGAAATACCGGCGCCGCCGGCCACCAATACGGCCTCATACTCCAGCAGACCCAGTTTGGCCACAAACTTGATGCCCGCCTGGCCGCTGATGCCCAGCTGCTGGCCATTGAGCTGCTGTTTGCTCTGGTCGGCCAGATAGGTGCGGGAGAGGAATTGATTCTGGCTGTCCAGATCCAGCTGTCCGAAGACGCCGAATTTGAGGGCGACCACCGAGTAGTCGAAGCCCACGCCGCCGAAGGCGCTGGCATAGGCGTTGATGCGCAGGGTGGTGAGGTAGTCGTTGACCGCGGTCGCGGAGGGATCGCTCCAGGTCAGGTCGTTGCCGGAGGTGTCCTTCTGCTGGCTGTACCGGGCAGCGGCCTTGAAATCCAGCTGGAGCGCGCCGCCCACGCCAAAGGAGGCGGTAACGGGAACGGGACCCACAAAGGCATTTACGTTGAAGGTATAGCCTACCCCCACGCCGGCGGTGAAGCCGCCGCCAAGGGGGAAGATCTCCCACTCTTTGCTCTCTCTGTTGTACCGGATCTGGGCTTCATAGCAGCCCGTCAGCTGGAGGTTGACGTCCAGGTCGCCGAAGTTGCCCTGCGCCCTGTTGTTCCGGTAGGTCTGGGCGGGATTATAGGTGCCGTTGGCCATGGCGGCCAGCTGGCCGGTGCCGGGCACACCCACTCCCATCTCCTGAGAGAGGAAGCTGGCGCTGAGGGCCACGCCGTCTTCGGAGTAGTCTCCCTCGTCCAGGCCCAGGGTGTCGTATCCGGTCCAGATCAGGGCGTTGAACACGGTGGGGTCCTCACTGGGGGTGATGATCATCTTGAACAGGCTGCCGTCCACCGGTCCGGCCAGTTCGTCAATGTTGCCCGCCAGCAGCTGGACGATGCTGTCCCCGGATACCTGGCCGAAATTGACGTCGGTCAGGCTGCTGGACGCCTTCATCTCCACCAGCATTCCGGTGACATGCTCCGCCTCCGTGACCTGGGGCACCCGGGTCAGATCAATGACCCGGAACGGCAGGGTCCGCTCGTGGATGAGGGCGCCGTTGTTGCTGAGCCGGGTCTTGAGGGCGCTGTCTGCTCCGTCGGGGATCCAGCCGGAGGTGGTCATGGTCTTCTCGTTGAGGGTCATGGTGTTTTTCACCACGGGGATAGAGGAGAAGGGATATTGGGTGACGCTGTATGTCTGGCCTTCGGGGATATATCCTCCCTGATCGGCCAGCTCAAGCACATAGTGCTCCGCGCCCTCCATGCTCTCCCCCCACAGGTACATGGTGGTGGACAGAGTGGCTTCCTGGAAGGTGCTGTTGGGGCCTACCATGCCGGTAGACTTGCGCACGTCCACCTTGCCGGTCTCGGATGCTCCGCCCGGCGTCTTGGCGTACGACACGGTCTGCTCGGCCACAAAGGGCTGGCCGGCCTCTCCTTCCGCCACTTCCTCCAGCAGGATCACGTCCTGAGCGGTACGCATCCGCTGGTCCAGGCTCATGCTGCCCTCCACCGTACGGAAGAGCGGATAATACCGGTCGCCGGCAATGCCGCTGATCTCCAGCACATACTCGATCCGGTCCAGAGAGGTGGGCTGGTTCTGGGCCGTCTCGCCCTTTTCCGAGGACCAGAACTGGGTGGAGTCATAATAGATGGTCAGCTTGCCGGTCTCGTCGGTGGTGTAGGTCTGGCCCACGCTGCCGGCGTCCAGACTGTCGGCCCCGGGGCCCATCTGGGCGCTCTGGCAATAGCCGCCGTTCTTATACACGCCGCCGCGGATGGTCACGGAGGCGTTGGCCAGAGGAGAACCGTCCGGCTGAAGCAGGGTCAGCTCCGCCTTGCCCGCCGGGCGGAGGATGACGTTATTGAGGGGATAGAGCTCCAACGTGGTGGCGTCGCCCTCGCCGGAACGCAGGCTTTCCTTGGGAATGGTGCCCAGATACACCTCGCCCTCATATTCCGAACGGAAAGAGATATCCTCGGTGATGGCGTAGGGCCAATACACAGCCAGCACGCCCTGGTCATTGGTTTCCACCGTTTCCTGGTAGGTCGCCGCCTGGAGGGTCACCTTGGTTTTAACCGCCGGCGTCACCTGGAACAGATACAGTCCGTTCCTGAGAGAGTTGAAGTAGACGTCCACCACCCTGACCATTCCGGTGGGAGAATGGGTGGCGCTGATCCGGCCGCTGGCCTGGTAGGGATTGTCCGCCGGGAACTTGGGCGTCATCATCAGGACAGTTTCAGGCAGATAGTTGGTATAGGAGAAGTTGCGGATGTCCTCATAGAGGCCGCCCTGTTTGTAGTTGAGGATGACCTGAGGCTCCCCCTCCCCCCTGGGGTCATAGGAGTTCCACTGGATGGTATCCTGGAAGGAATCCCAGTTGTACTCCTCATAGTTGATGCTGATCTTTCCCTGGAGCCGCAGCTGCTCCCGCAGAGACAGGATGGATTGGGTATCGGTGGGAAGATCCTTCACCAGATCCTCGTTGGAGACAACCAGGTTCCCCTCAATCTTGTTTCCATCTCCGTCCACCAGCTGGAGAGCGTCAGCATTGTAGACGTACAGGAACAGGGAATCCGTCGTGGCCGTCTCCCGGCTGACCTGTCCGGTCTTGTCGGTGACAGTGAGCACGATCTGGTAGGTGTCCCGCAGGTTGCCGTCCGCCACAGGCGCAATGTCAAACTGGTAGCTGCCGTTGGGGACAGTGATCATGGTACTTTCATCGTACCCCGGATCGGAGAACGTAATCTCGTCCTCCACGACCACAGTGGACGTATCGTCTTCGGCGATCCGGGTGATCTGCACATGGGCCTTCTGCCGTTTGGGGTAGAAGCTGACCAGTTTATAGTCAAATCTGAGTTTTTCCACCGGGCCGAAGTAGGTCTGATCCAGGGAATAGATGGTCTCCGGCGTCAGGATTTCCGCCTGCACCGGCTGCTGGCGCACGACTACCCATGCCAGCGCATAGAGCCGCGTGCCGCCCCCGTTGGGATGGGGCATGGAGATCCGGACGGTATAGGCCGGAGTATCGCCCTCCGACAGCGCGGTAAAGAAGCCGCCGGCGATCTGGTGGCTGTTGCTGTCCTGGCTGGCTGTGCCGCTGTACCGGTCCTGTGGGGCTTTCTCGTCCAATTCTTCCAGCGTCTGATAATACCCCGTAAAGAGATCGATCTCATACTCGAACTTGGCGTCGGGCGCCAGAAGCTTGGCGTTGGAGCTCCACAGCAGCGTCACCGGCTCATTCTGCCGGGTGACGATGGTGGAGGCGTTGGAGGGGATCACCAGCGCCAGAGAGTCGCCCGCCGTGACGGTATAGGTCTGGGAAACGCCCGTCTTGTCATCGGAAGGATCTTCCGGGGTACCGTTGTCGGCTTTGAAGGTAAACTGCACCTGTCCCACCTTGCTGCCGGTCAGCGTCACGGCGCCCGAGTAGTCCTCGTTGGTGGTGACGGCGGCGATTGCCGGGTCGCTGCTGGACCAGGCGCCGCTGATATAAGTAGGCGCACCGCCGCTTGTGCCGGTCAGGGTGGCCGTCAGGGTGGGCCGGTATGTTTCGCTCAGAGAAAGCGTGTAGTTTTCAGGGTTAGATTCCGGGTTTACCGTGACGGTGTGCACGGAATTTTGTGCATTGATGTTGATGAGCTGAAAACTCCACGGGACATCCACCCATTGGGGCGCGTCCCGGGTCCCCTCATTGGCCTGGATGTAGGCATAATAGGTCTGGGCCTTGGTCTGGAGGGGCACGGAATAGGATGCAATGGAGAAGGGTTGGCCGTCCGACGCGGGCATATAGACCTGGACGCTTTCCTTGGGCGTGCCGTAGGTCCCATAGCTGCTTTTCTCATAGATCTGCACCCGGAAGGGGGCCTCCTTACTGCCGCTGGTGTCGTAGTTGGTATAGAGGGTTTTGTACTGCTCCGTCATATCGGCGTCCAGCGCAAAGATGAGCTGGTCATTTTCATAGCTGGCCGAGAATCCCTTCACGCCGCTGCGCATCCGGATGCTCTCAATGGAGACGCCTTCCACGGTCTTTCCGCTGATCTCCACGGCGTTGCCGAAGAAGTCGGTCACGCCGGAGCCGGACCCGCTGCCGAAGGAGACTGTCAGGTCGGTGCTGTCCACGCTCTGCACCGGGTACCACAGCACCAGATCGTTGCCCACGGTGTTCATCCCCAGCTGGTCGGCGGTGAACTCCTTGCCGTTGACGGTGATGGTCGTACCGTCGGCCACCTTCACCAGCTCACTGAAACGCAGGGTCACGGGGACACGCTGGCCGGGGTAGTAGGTTCCCTCCGGAGCGGTGACGCTGTGGAGCACCGGTACCGTGTTGTCGTTGAGCAGTTCCACCCGGCAGTTCTGCACCGTGGCAGTGCCGCTGTGGGGATAGGCAGAGGGGCTGTAATGGGAAAACGGGTCTTCAAAGAAGAGACCGTAGGGGATGGCGTCGCCCTTGGTACTCCAGCCCTGGAACCGGAATGCCGCCGGGACGTTGTTGCCCATCTCCGATGCGCCGGGCCATTTCTCCCACTCCAGGGTCATTTCACCCTTGGAAAGCCGGACGGTATAGTCCTTGCTGGTGTCGCTGCTGTTCGCGGGCAGATACCAGCGATCCTTACTGATGTCGGGTCCACCGGGGAAATACGGCACCTTGCCAAAGCCAAGGCCGGTATCGCTAGTCTGCACCAGTTCGCCGGACACCTGGAACTTGACCGCGTTGACCTCATTGATGGCCACCGGGTCTCCCGCTGCGTCCTGAAGGCTGTTTTGCAGCAGCTGGCGCAGGGCGTCCATCTGGCGGACCCGGGCGCCGTCCGTGTCCAGGAAATAGAATCTTGCCTGTGCCCACTCGTCGCCATTGGGGGTTCCGTCGTTTGAAATGGTCATCTCCTTGGACACGGCGCCGGTTTCCTCATCCCAGACGGTTTCCGGTCCGTCCACAGTTCTGGTCAGCAGGATGGTGTGGTAATCGGTGTAGTCACTGCCGTTCTGGAACACCAGGCCGCCGGTGGGGTTGGAGAAGTGCAGCGCGCCGGCCAGATTGCCGTAGACGCCGGATTCCACAGCGCCGTATTGGGTGGTAACCACGGTGACCTGCATCCGCACTTTGTTGGCATAGCTGCCCGCCTCGGTGGCATCGGTCCGGCAGGTCAGGGTGGCGGTGGGGTTGTCTTTGGTCAGTTTGACGGAGAAATTGCCATCGGGGCTGACAACCGTCACCTCCACCCGCTCTAAATAGTCGCCCAATGTACCCCCATCCAGGGCGACATCCACGCTGACGGTCTCGCCGCTCTGGGTGTTCTTGTACAGGTAGAAATAGCCGGAATAAGCGTGGTTATAGCCCACTTCCAGTGGGATCTCCCGAAGGTCGGAGACGTCCACCACCTTATTGCTGAGGAAGTCCACCGGCTGACCGTCCGCCACCCGGGGCGTGACGCTCTGGAGGGCGATTCCCTGGGTCTGGAGCTGATCCATCAGGCTGTTCAGACTGTCCAGAGACGCCCCCGAGAAGGTCTGGCCGGAGAAGTAGGTCGCCTGAATCCGCTGAAGCTCCTGCTCGATCTGAATGATGGTCTTCAGATCGCCCAGCGCGATGGGGGTGCCATCCACATATCCCACCTGGCTCAGGTCGGTGGACGGGTCCTCCAGCAGCGCCATCATCTCGTCCAGGGTGTAGGTCTCCCCGTCCAGATCGATGGTATAATCTGTCTTGAGCTGTCCGTTTTCATCCAGCAGGCCCAGCTGCTCCAAAAGCGCGTAGGCCTGGGCGCTGTTTCCTTCGGTCAGCGCGGAAAGCTGGTCCAGAATCTCCTGATTCTGTCCCCTGCTGTTGGGCAGCAGGTCGCTCACCGCGGCATAGGCCGTGGCAGGCAGCATGGACAGCGCCATACATACCACCAGCAGCAGGCTGAGTAGTCGTTTTTTCATGCCTCTCTTTTCCTCCTCTTAATCCATCTGCATGGAATCCAGCAGCTCGTTGATGGAAGCGCGGACACAGTAGGTCCCGTCGTCCCACACCACCTCGCTGCCGACCAGTTTCGCCTTGCCAAACAGCCCAGGAGAAGAGAGTCGTCCAAACCGAATGGCATGTACTCTGCGCTTCATGTCCACAATGGCTTCGCTGCCGTTTTCAAAGCTGAGTTTCAACTGATACTCTGGCAGCACCTGCAAGGTCACTCCGGCCACATCCATAGAACCGCCTCCTTTGTGCAATGTAAAAGCATAGGGTCTCTGTAGTTCTATCATACAGAAATCCTATGCTTCCCACATCCCCCAAAGGGGGGATTTTCCTCCCCTATTTCAACAGGTCCACCAGACGGCTCCGGCGGTCAATGTTGGTCTTGTTAAAAATACTGCGGATATGGCTTTTCACCGTCTCCTCCGAGATGAAGAGCTGGGCTGCAATCTCCCTGTTGCGCAGGCCCGCCGCCACCAGTTGGGCCACTTCCCGCTCCCGGTCGGTGAGCTCCACCATCTGCTCGGGATACTTCTCCAGCATGGAGAAGATGCGGGTCTCCTCCGCCTTGGTGTAATGGATCTCCAGCGCTTTGATCTCCTGAATGGCTTTTGCGTGTTTTTTGCGGATGGAGGGCAGGAAAAAGAGCACCGATAAGTACTTGCGGAAGCAGGCCAGGAAGGTGTAGTTATGGTCCTGTTCGGTAAGGGTGAGGGACTCGTCCAGCCACTCCGCCGCCCTGGGCACCGCCCCAATGGCCAGATAGCACAGCGCCAGACCCACACACATAAAGTTGCGGGTGGACAGGGAAATGAGGCGGCTGTCCAGCATCAGGGAGG
Source organism: Candidatus Flavonifractor merdipullorum (assembly GCA_019114165.1). Classification (GTDB taxonomy): domain Bacteria; phylum Bacillota; class Clostridia; order Oscillospirales; family Oscillospiraceae; genus Pseudoflavonifractor_A; species Pseudoflavonifractor_A merdipullorum. Next base: position 12,685 of record DXGA01000073.1, read on the forward strand.
CCTCCACGCTGGCAATGGCCCGCTTGTACTCCTTGCGCAAAATCAGGTCGGTGATCCGGTTGGTCTTGGCCATAAAGTTGGTAAAGGTCAGGTCGCCCAGCATATCCGCCGGACCTCTGGCCCAGACGGCGGAGCGGTCGGGCTCCATCAAAAGGCCCAGCAGATAGGTGCGCACCGTCTCGGCCATGAGAGTATTGATGGCGGTATGCTGGAGGAAGGGGTAGGCCAGAGCCTTGGTCTCCAGATATTCGATGGCCTTTTGCAGGGAGATCATGTCCGATTGATAGATGGCGTTGATGCCCAGCAGCAGGGCCGCGCCGTAGGTAACGGTGGCGTTCTGCCACTGTTCGGACTGCATGGCCGCCCAGTGGGCGCAGATATCGGATTCGTCAAACTTCCCCTGTACGCTGAGGGCTTCCCCCAAATAGAGCTCGTAAGCGCCGGCCGCATGGTGTCCGGTCAGGCGGTCATATACCTCCAGCATATCCCGCAGTTCCTCGGCCGTGTCCATCATCCGGCCGGGCGTACGGTAAAAGAGGTACCACATGGAGGTAGTGCCAAACATATACGGCTCTTTGGGCGTGAAAATCTGGGAGGGCGCGGTCATGCATTTTTCAGCCTCCAGATATTCCGCTTTCATTTTCGGAATATCTGGAAACGCCCGGAAGGCGGCCACCAGATGCCACTCGCCCATGAGCTGCGGGCTGCCGCACTCCTGGATCACCGCGCGGCACCGCTCCAGCGCCTGCTCAAACCCGTCAAAATCCGTGCCGGAAAAGAGGGCCAGGCAGAGGCGCAGCATGGACAGGGGATAGCGCTCCAGCACCTCCTGAGAACAGCGGCTGAGGACCGTTCTGGCCAGGGATGTATAGCTGATTTCGTCAAAAGTCTCATTCAAAAGGGCGGTCAGCTGACAGGCCAGGAGCTTTTCGTCGTTTTCCGCCTGATAAAAACACTCCACCGCCTTTTTCTCATTGCCTGCCCGGTGGTAGATCTCACCGGCGGTCTCATAGACCTCGTTCCGGAAGTCCGCCGGCATGGAGGCCAGCATCCGCTTGAGAAAATGGCGCAGGAGTTCATGGGGATAACTGGCTCTCTCCCGCAGGTCCTGATGGAGCAGCGGAACGCGTACCAGCAGGTTTTGCAGCTCCGCCTCCTGGCCGGGGATGATCTGGGGCAGCTGCTCTTCGCGGACGCAGTCAAAAACCGCCACACGCAAAATGAGTTCCTGTTCCTGAACGGAGAGCTTCCTCCAGAAAAATTCATGCAGCAGGGCGTCCATATCGTGAAATTCCGGCATGGTATTGCCGTCCTCACACAGGTTTTCAAAATACAGCGAGACCGCCGCCGCCCAGCCTTCGGTGTTGCGGTAAATGGCCTCGGCCTGCTGTCGGGACAGATTCAGTCCCAGTTGTTTGCCGTATTCCACAATATTTCTGCGGCTGAGGAGAAAATCCCGGGAAGAAAAGCGGTAAACGCCGGTGGTATTTTCAAATACCGCCCGCAGCTTACCAAAATTCTGAGAGATGAGAATAATATGCAAGCCATCCCGGGGCCGGTCCGCCAACGCCCGCAGCAGAGGCAGCGGCCAGTTGTCGCCGATGAGCTGAAAGTTATCCAGAATCAGATAGCAGGGTGTGGATACTTGAAAATCGGTCAAAATATCCGCAGCCTGACTCACATTGCTGCGGTTCAAAAACCCCAATTTGCGCAAAGATGCCCCGGCCTCGCTGTCCAGCTGTCCAATCTGCCGGATAAACCAGTCCAAACTGATATCCTGAAGAAAGCTTACAGCGGTAAACCAGTGCACCTCTTCGGAGGGGATATTTCGTATTGCCCATCGGACTGCGGTGGTCTTGCCGTATCCCGCAGGCGCCTCTACCATCACCAGTCCGCAATCGAAAAGGTGAGAGAGCTTTTGTGAAATTTCCTCCGAAAAATAGAGTTTTTCCATCCGGTCACCCCCGTTTTCGTTCATCTTCATTATAAAGAACGGCACACGATTTGTCACTCCCACGAAAGAGGGATTTTATCCGCGGCAGCCGGGCAAATCAGGCTGCCGGTCTGGAGCAACCGGCAGCCTGTTGTGCAGATCATGTATGGATTCAGCAAATCTGATGGATCGGTTTCCCATCCAGCCAGGCCTTCAGGTTATCGCAGACCAGAACCGCTCTTTTTTCCATGGACTGTGCCGTTGCAAAGGCCACATGAGGGGTGGCCAGCACGTTCTTTGCGGTGAGGAGGGGATGATCGGCGGGCACGGGAGGCTCCATCTCAAAAACATCAATACCCGCGCCGGCCAGCCGTCCGCTGTTGAGGGCGTCGGCCAGGGCCTGACTGTCCACCACAGGACCGCGGGCGGTATTGATGAGGAGGGCGGTGGGCTTCATGAGGGCCAGCTTTTCGGCGTTGATGAGGTGGTGGGTCTGGGGAGTGGCGGGCACATGGAGGGAGACGATATCACAGGTGGAGAGAAGGGTGTCAAGATCCGTAAAGGTCACGCCGGGCAGGTCCTTGGTGGTGCGGCTGTACGCGTAGACCTGACAGCCAAAGGCGGCGGCAATGGCGGCCACGCGGCTGCCGATGGCCCCCGCGCCGATGATACCGAACTTCTTGCCCTCCAGTTCAAAGCCCACCAGACCGGCCTTGGTGGCCCCCTGACGCACGGCGGCATCACAGGCGCTCAGGTTGCGGGCCAGGGAAATGACCATACCAAACACCAGATCAGCCACCGCAACGGTGGAATATCCGGCGCAATTGGAAACGGTAATCCCCTTTTCTTTGCAATAGTCAATGTCCACATGATCCACGCCGGTAAAGGCCACGTCGATGTATTTCAGATGGGGGCAGTGCTCCATAACCGCCTTCCGATAGGGGAAGTTGGACAGGACCACCGCGTCGGCATCCTGCGAGCGCTGGATGAGGGTGGGAACGTCTTCCACCCGGGTATCGTAGGCCACCACTTCCATACGGCCGTCCACGGCCTCTTTGACCATCTCCACCAGGCGGTCCTGGGGAATCCCCAGCGGTTCCAGCAGTGCGAGCTTCATATGGCATTTCTCCTTTTCTATTTGCTAACCCATACCGTTTCCCGGTATTGATATTTCCATTATACCCCTTTCTCTCCCGCCGGACAATCCTCCCGGTATTGCAATTGCCCCGCCGAGGGCGGCGGGGCCCACATGCTCCGGTGAGAGAGATTGCATCATCATATGTAAGGAAAGGCCCCGGACCAACTGGTCCGGGGCCAAATATCTCTCCCAGTCCGCACAGCGTACCGAACCGGGCGCTTGATGGAAGCTCTCTTTGCCTACTTTCTCTCTCGAGAGAAAGTAGGTCAGCCGCCCAGGTAGGCGCGCTTGACGCTTTCGTCTTCCAGAAGTTCGTGGCCGGTGCCGGTGGCGACGATCTTGCCGGTCTCCAGCACATAGCCGCGGTGGGCGATGGACAGGGCCATCTGAGCGTTCTGCTCCACCAGCAAAATGGTGGTGCCGGCGGCATTGAGTTCCTGGATGATATCAAAGATCTGCTCCACCAGAATGGGGGCAAGACCCATGGAGGGCTCATCCAGCATGAGCAGCTTGGGCTTGGACATCATGGCGCGGCCCATGGCCAGCATCTGCTGCTCGCCGCCGGAGAGGGTGCCCGCCACCTGACGGCGGCGCTCCTTCAGGCGGGGAAAGCGCTGGTAAATATCAGCAATGCTGTCGGCAATCTCGCTGTTGGGACGGGTATAAGCGCCCATCTCCAGGTTCTCCTCCACGCTCATCTGGAGGAAGACGCGGCGTCCCTCGGGGACGTGGGCCAGGCCGTGGGCCACCACTTTGTGCGGGGGAACGCCCATGATGTTCTTCCCCAGAAACTCGATGGAGCCGGTCTTGGAGTGGAGCAGGCCGGAGACGGTCTGAAGGGTGGTGGACTTACCCGCGCCGTTGGCGCCGATGAGGGTCACGATCTCGCCGTCGTTGACCTCAAAGGAAATATTCTTGATGGCGTGGATGGCGCCGTAATAGACGTTGATGTCATTGACTTTCAGCATACGGTCAGCCCTCCTTCTTCTGACTGCCCAGATAGGCCTCGATGACCTTGGGATTGTTCTGGATCTCGCTGGGGGTGCCCTTGGCGATGATCTCGCCGAAGTTGAGCACGCAGATACCCTCGCAGATGCCCATGACCAGGTTCATATCGTGCTCAATGAGCATGATGGCAATGTGGAAGGTATCGCGGATCTTGAGGATGTTTTCCATCAGATCGGCGGTCTCGGAGGGGTTCATACCGGCGGCAGGCTCATCCAGCAGCAGCAGGGAGGGATTGGAGGCCAGGGCGCGGACGATCTCCAGCCGCCGCTGGGCGCCGTAGGGCAGGGAGCCGGCCTGATGGTTGGCCAGATCCTCCATGTCGAAGATGTGGAGGAGCTCCATGGCGCTCTCGTGGGCCAGCTTCTCCTTCTTCCAGTAGCCGGGCAGGCGGAACATACCGCTCCACATGGGATACTTGATCTGATTGTGCAGGCCGATCTTCACGTTGTCTTCCACGCTCAGCTTGTCGAAGAGGCGGATGTTCTGGAAGGTACGGGCGATACCAGCCCGGTTGACCTGGACGGTGTTCATGCCGTGGGTGTCCTTGCCGTCCACCATGATGGTGCCGCGGGTGGGCTGATAGACCTTGGTCAGCAGGTTGAAAACGGTGGTCTTGCCCGCGCCGTTGGGGCCGATGAGACCGGCGATCTCGGTGCGGCCCACGGTGAGGTTGAAGTCGTTGACGGCGGTGAGGCCGCCGAAGTCGATGCCAAGATGGCTGCATTCCAGAATGGGCGCTTTGTTCACGTCGCGCTCCGGCACGATGGAATGGCTGGGGACGGGGACCATTTTGGTCTCTTCTCTGCGTTCCAGTCTGCTCATTTCGCCGCCTCCTTTTTCATGCTGCGGGACGGACCGTCCTCATCTTTTTCTCTGCGGAAGATCCGGATAAAGAAGGACCGGATGGCAGGGCTGTTGGTGGCCAGCATGACCAGAATGAGCACGATGGCGTAGACCAGCATACGGTAATCGGAGAACTGACGGAGGGCTTCGGGCAGGATGGTAAGGGCGGCAGCCGCAATGACGGAGCCCCACATATTGCCCAGACCGCCCAGCACCACAAACACCAGGATGAGAATGGACGTATTGAAGTCAAACTTGTTGGCCGCGAAGGTGATCTGGCTGCATCCGTAGAGGGTACCGGCGGCGCCGGCCAGGGCGGCGGAGACGGTGAAGGCCATGAGCTTGTACTTGGTGACGCTGATGCCCACGCTTTCGGCGGCGATGCGGTTATCACGGGTGGCCATGATGGCCCGGCCGGCCCGGCTGTTGACCAGGTTGAACACAATGATCAGGGTGAGCATCACCAGAAGGAAGCCGGCCACAAAGCTGGAGATACGGGCGGCATTGGAAACGCCCATGGGGCCCTTGATGAGGGCGATGCCCCCTTCGGCCAGCTTGGTGTTGTCGTTGACGAAGCTGGCCTGGAGGCCGTTGCCGTCCACCCCCACATAGAGGTTGGTGACGATGGTCTTGATGATCTCGCCAAAGGCCAGAGTCACGATGGCCAGATAGTCGCCGTTGAGGCGCAGGACGGGAATGCCGATGAGGAAACCGGCCAGCGCCGCCATGAGCGCGCCGAAGAGAATGGCGATGACCAGCCGAACGGGCTCCGCCGCCACCACGTTCTGGAGGGCGTTGGCCATGGAGCAGCCGGCAAAGGCGCCCACGCTCATGAATCCGGCGTGGCCCAGGGAGAGCTCGCCGGAGATGCCCACCACCAGGTTCAGGGAGACGGCCATCACGATATAGGCACAGATGGGGATCAGCTGGCCTTCCAGCAGGGAGCCGATGCCCACGGTGCCCCTGAGAATCTGAATCACCAGAAAGGCCACAATGACCAGCGCATAGGTAAAGAAACTGGTCCGGGTGGATTTTTTCATGCGTCTGAATTTCATCATACTGTCCACCTCACACTTTCTCGCGGATCTTCTTGCCCAGCAGGCCGGCGGGTTTGACCAGCAGCACGATGATGAGCACACCGAAGACGATGGCGTTGGAGAGCTGGGTGGAGATGTAGCTGCCGGCGAAGATCTCGATGATGCCCAGCAGCAGACCGCCCAGCAGCGCGCCGGGGATGGAGCCGATGCCGCCGAAAACGGCGGCGGTAAAGGCCTTGATGCCGGGCATGGAGCCGGTGGTGGGGGTCAGGTTGGGATAGGCGGAGCAGAGGAGCACACCGGCAATGGCCGCCAGGGCGGAGCCGATGGCAAAGGTGATGGAAATGGTGGCGTTGACGTCAATACCCATAAGCTGGGCCGCGCCCTTATCCTCGGAGCAGGCCCGCATGGCCTTGCCCATCTTGGTTTTGTTGGTGAAGAAGGTGAGAACCAGCATGATGACCACGCACACAACGATGGTGACGATGGTCAGGTAGGTCACGGACAGCTGACCGCCGAAGAAGCTGACGTCGCCCTTGGGCACCACGGAGGAGAAAACCTTGGGGCTGGAGGTCCATAGGAGCTGGGCGGCGTTCTGGAGGAAATAGCTCACGCCGATGGCGGTAATGAGGACGGCCAGTGACGGGGCCTGACGCAGGGGTTTATAGGCCAGGCGCTCGATGACGATGCCCAGCACGGTACACACCGCCATGGACAGCAGGATACCCACCACAGGGGGCAGGCCGTAGGTGCTGGTGGCAAAGAAGCAGATATACGCGCCCACCATAATGACGTCGCCGTGGGCGAAGTTGAGCATCTTGGCAATGCCGTAGACCATGGTGTAGCCCAGTGCGATGATGGCGTAGACGCTGCCCAGGCTGAGACCGCGGACCAGGTTATCCAGCAAACCCAAAAGCAGGCTCGAAAAATCCATAAGTAACATCCCTCTTTTCTCTCTTGGGCCCATCTGAAAAATGCCGGGAAACCCATCCCGACCCTTTTCAGATGGGCACTTGGGTTCATTGACTGAGGCGGAAAAGCAGGAGGGCTGCCGTATCTTCCGGCAGCCCTCCTGACTGCAAACGAATGTAAGTAATGCGGATGTGTTGCGGTACGGCTTACTCCATGCCCACGTAAGCGCCGTTCTGGATGACCATGCCCTTGGGAGCCTTGGACACCTTGCCGTCGGTCTGCCAGGTGATGTCGCCGTCACCGGTGAGGCCGGTAAAGGTGATGGTGGGGAAGGTCTCGATCATCTTGTCGCACAGCTCCTCGGCGGTCATGTCGGGGGTGCAGCCGGCGGTCTCCAGAGCCAGCTTGTAGGCGTAGACGCAGTCGTAAGCGTCGGCGGCGAACTGGTTGGGCACCTCACCGTAGAGCTCCTTGTACTTGGTGACAAAGTTCACGGTGGCGTCGTCGGTGGCGTCGGCATTGAAGGGGGTGAGGAGCATCACGCCCTCGGCCAGGGAGGCGTCGAAGCCCTCCATGGTGAGGATGCCGTCCATGCCGTCCACGCCGAAGAACTTGGGCTCATAGCCCATGGCGTCGGCCTGGGCCAGGATCAGAGAGGCGGGCTGATAGTACATGGGGAGGAAGAGCAGGTCAGCGCCGGCTTCCTTGGCCTGGTTGAGCTGCACGGAGAAGTCCTGGTCGTTGCCGGTGGCGAAGGTGGCGTCGCCCACCACCTCCAGGCCCAGCTTTTCAGCCTCGGCCATGAAGGTATCCTTGATGCCGGTGGAGTAGACGTCGTCGTTCTTCCAGATGATGAAGACCTTCTCGCCCAGGCCCTGGCTGTTGATGTAGTCAGCGGAGGCAAGACCCTGGTTGGGGTCGGTGAAGCACATCTGATAGACGTTGTCCTTGCCTTCCACCACGGCGGTGGAGCTGGCGGACGGAGTCAGGGCAAAGATGCGATCCTCGAAGTTATAAACAGAGGTGCTCTCGCAGGGCTTGGTGGTAACGGAGCCCAGGGAAAGCTGCATACCCCAGTCCTTCAGGGTATTGTAGGCGTTGACGGCCTTTTCGGGGTCGTTGACGTCATCCTCATACTTGAGCTCGAACTGAATGCTGCCGCCCTCGGCGTTGATCTCGTCCACGGCGATCTGAGCGCCGCGCTGCACGGCCAGGCCGTAAATGGAGGCGTCACCGGTCAGAGGAGCAGTACCGCCGATCTTGAAGGCGGTTCCGGTAGCGGTGGAAGTGGTGTCGTCCTCGGGGGTGGTAGCGGTGCCGTTGGAGCAGCCGGCCAGCAGAGAGACGCTCATCGCCGCTGCCATTGCAAGAGACAGGATGCGAAGCTTTTTCATTTCTTGTTCCCTCCTTTAAGGTTGTTGACATTATACGCTCACACATTAAAGTTGTCAACCTCTTAAATCACCCAACCCACAGCACAATTGTCCGCCACATATGGCATCTTGCCCAAAAGCAGGGCGCTTCCTCAGATAAGGATGCCGCCATTCGGCGAAAGGACCTGCCCGGTGATGTAGGAAGCGGCGGGAGAGGCCAGGAAAAAGACGCTTTCGGCCACGTCATCCGGCTGTCCGATGGTCTCCAACGGGGTTTCCAGCCGGAGATTTTCCATGTCTTCGGGGGTAAGGTTGCCGTTCATCTCGGTGTTGATGACGCCGGGAGCCACACAGTTCACCGTGATGCCGGAGGGCCCCACTTCCTTGGCAAGGGCCTTGGTCAGCCCGATAATGGCGGCTTTTGAGGCGGAATAGGCCACTTCACAGGACCCTCCGGTCACGCCCCACATGGAAGAGAGGGTGATGATGCGGCCTTCTTTGCGGTGAATGAAGTGGGGCAGCACCGCCCGGCAGCAGCGGAACGCGCCGTCCACGTTGATATTGAAGAGGTTTCGCCAGTCCTCGTCGGTGATGTCGGTGAAAAGCTGCTGCTTTGCCACACCGGCATTGCACACCAGAATGTCAAGTTGACAAAATTTTTCCAACACATTGTCAACCATTGTGTTCACCTGCCGGGTGTCGCCCACGTCGGCCTGAAAGGCCTGGGCCTGAGCGCCGCCAGCACGGAGCTCCTCCACCAGCGCCAGCGCG
>DXGA01000007.1 GCA_019114165.1 Candidatus Flavonifractor merdipullorum
AGAACCAGTCGGTGGCCGCCTTGGGGTCCTGGGCGTAGAGGCTATTGAAGTGCTCCACCACCTGGGTGGGACGGGGGGTGAGGGCGCCCATGAGGCGGGTGTCGAACAGGTCGCGGTAGGTGATGCTGTCCTCGGGGAGGACGCCGCGGGCGTGGGCGTCGTCCATCAGGAAGGTGAGGACGGCGGGCAGGTCGATCTCTTCGGGGGCCTCCTCAGTGGGAGCGTAGAACTCCACCCGGAGGATGTCCATCAGAGTGTTCACAGCCCAGGTGTAATCGGCCTCCTGAATGAGGCCCTTGCGCAGGCCATAGGTGGCCAGCGCCTGAATGGCGTTATCAACAGTCATGTCCAAAAACTCCTCTCTCAAATCCAAATCAAATGGGACGACTTAGCCGGCCACCACGCAGCCGCCCACACTGCGGATGGACAGCACATGGCAGCGGCCCTGACCCAGCACACGCTCGGTCTCGGCCTTGAAGGAATCCAGCAGATCCACGGGCACGAAGGCCTGGATGGTACCGGCAAAACCGCCGCCGTGGACACGGCAGCCGCCGCGGCCCTTGAGGGCGGCCTGAGCCACAGCCAGAGCCACAGAAACGGCCTGCTCCTTGGTGGCGCCGGCGGGGCAGACGTTCTGGAGCATGGTCCAGGAGGACACGCCGGAGGCGGTGGCCAGCTTCAGGAAGGTGTCGAAGTCGCCGGCAGCCAGGGCGTCGGCCTCCTGCACAGCGCAGCGGTCATCATTATAATAATGGATAGCGCGGAGAATGGCGCGGTCGCCGGTGGCCACACGGGCAGAGGGCAGCATCTGCCAGAAGGTCTCCTCGGGCACGTTGCGCAGCACGTCGCCGCCGCAGAAGGAAGCCACAGCCTTCATCTCAGCGGGGATGGCGGCATACTCGTCGGTGAGGTCGGCGTGGTCGGCGCCGGAGTCGATGATGCACAGGGCATAACCCTTGGACTCCAGGTCCACGGGGATCTGACGGACCACGGGCTTGGCGGGATCGGCAAAGTCGATGGCCACAGCGCCGCCCACGGAGGAAGCCATCTGGTCCATCAGGCCGCAGGGCTTGCCGAAGAACACGTTCTCGGCGTACTGGCCGATCTGGGCAATGGCCACGGCGTCCAGGGCGTCGCCGCAGGAGAAGTGGTTGAGGATGACGCCGATGAGGGTCTCATAGGCGGCGGAAGAGGAGAGGCCGGAGCCGGGGAGCACGTCAGAGATGACATAGGCGTCGAAGCCAACGGGGGGATAGCCCAGCTGACCGATGCGGGCGGCGATGCCGCGGACCAGCGCGCCGGTGGAGTTGATCTCCTCAGCCACAGGCTCCAGACGGTCCAGATCCACCTCCAGGACAGGCCAGCCTTCGGAGCAGATGCGGATGACCCGCTTGCCGTTGGGGGCGGCGCAGGAGAGAAGATCCAAATTCACCGACGCGGCCAGGACGTGGCCGTGCTGATGGTCGGTGTGGTTGCCGCCCAGCTCGGTGCGGCCGGGGGCGGAGAAGAGCGCGGCAGGAGCGTCGTCGGCGGGATGGAAGGTGGACTGGAAGCCGTCCAGCACCTTGCGGACCCGGCTATGATCGGGGGTCACGCCGGCAGGCGTGCAGGCCAGTTTTGCCAGGGTCTCATCCAGGGCACCGTCGTCCAGAAGCTTGGAGAGTTGAATAAAAGGAAACATAATAAACCTCCTGAAACCGCTGAATGTGATGAGCGGTGCCGCGCTCACGGCGCACGGCAGGCCGAATTATTCTTGTATACCTCTCCATGATAGACCTCCCGGGTAAAGGATTCAACTGAAATTTACTAAAAATCGAAAAACCAGCATCCTCCCCAAAAACGGGAGGAGATTTTAGAACAAAGTGTCTAAATCCTATTTTAAGGGCGATGTTATGCAAGTAGCACAAAAACGAGTGGTCTAAACCGTATAAATTAGACAAAGGGCAAATGATTTTGCTAGAAGAGAGAAGATTTTTCTATCGTTTTTTCCAGAGCGAGCCGTTAAAATAATGCCATGCGAAAGCGATTCCACGCTGGACCATCCAGGTGAAACGCTTTCAAGAAGGCATACAAAATGTATATTAGGAGGAAACATTGATGAAGAAGAAGCTGCTTGCCGGTCTTCTCGCTCTGGGCATGGTCGCCTCTCTGGCCGCCTGCTCCAACACCGAGACTACCACCTCTACCAACCCCTCTACCGCTCCCAGCACTGAGAGCACTGCTCCCAGCACCGGCGCTGATATGTCCAGCCTGGACGTCGGCGTGTTCTACTATCAGTACTCCGATGTGTACATCACCAGCGTCCGCAACCAGATGGATGCCAAGCTCGACGAGCTGGGCGTGAAGTACACCGACTATGACGGCCAGAACACCCAGCCCACTCAGCTGGACCAGATCAACACCGCCATCACCAACGGCTGCAACCTGCTGATCGTCAACATCGTTGAGACTTCTTCTCCCGACGCTGCCCAGCAGGCCGCTGACGCCGCCAAGAACGCCGGTATCCCCATCATCTTCTTCAACCGTGAGGTTTCCGACGACGTGGTCAACAGCTATGAGAACTGCGCCTTCGTCGGCACCGACGCCGCTGAGGCCGGCCACATGCAGGGCGAGATGATCGCTGACTACCTCATCGAGAACTATGACGCTGTTGACCTCAACGGCGACGGCAAGATCTCCTACGTCCTGTTCAAGGGCCAGGAGGGCAACGCCGAGGCTGAGTACCGCACCCAGTTCTCCGTCGAGGATGCCAACAAGATCCTGGCTGAGAACGGCCACGGCACTGCCGAGGATCCCGCTCTGACCTTCTATGCTCCCGACAACACCTCCGGCTACCTGGTTGACACCACCGGCGCCTGGTCCGCTCAGGCCGCTACCGACTACATGAACACCATCCTGGCTGAGTACACCGAGGCCAACGGCAACATGGTCGAGATGGTCATCGCCAACAACGACGGTATGGCCGAGGGCGCTATCTCTGCTCTGCAGGGCGCCGGCTACAACCAGGAGGGTGGCGACAAGATCATCCCCGTGTTCGGTGTTGACGCCATCGACTCCGCCAAGGAGAAGATCGACAAGGGCATCATGACCGGTACCGTTATGCAGGACGCCGAGGGCATGGCTGACACTCTGATCGCTCTGCTGACCAACGTTGGCAACGGCGAGGAGCTCATGGCCAACACCGACAGCTTCAACGTGGACGATTCCGTTGCGAAGATCCGCGTGCCTTACGGCCTGTATCAGGGTGAGTAATCCGCTCTGACGAGCAATCATCGACAGGGCCCCATTTAAACGCAGAACCAATGAGCGGGGCTGCCCCTAAAGCAGCCCCGCTCCTCTGTGGAGCCCCTGAGTCAATCTGCCGCTTCGGCGGCTGCCTGACTCGGCGGCTTCGCACGGCACAAAGGAGAGGAGGAAGTTTATGGCACAGCCGGCACTGCTGGAAATGAAAGGGATCACGAAAGAGTTCCCCGGTGTCAAGGCGCTGGACGGCGTATCCCTGACCGTCCGTGCCGGTACTGTTCACGCTCTGATGGGCGAGAATGGCGCCGGTAAGTCCACCCTGATGAAGTGTCTCTTCGGCATCTATCGGAAGGATGGCGGCCAGATTTTTCTGGAGGGAAAAGAAGTTAACTTCAAGAATTCCAAGGAGGCCATGGAGACTGGCGTCGCCATGGTGCACCAGGAGCTGAACCAGGCGCTGACGCGCAGCGTTCAGGATAACCTCTGGCTGGGACGTTATCCCAAAATCGGCGGACTGATGGTGGATGAAGCTGCCATGGCCCGCGACACCAAGAAGATTTTTGAACAGCTGGGCGTGGAGGTCAACCCCAAGGCCATCATGTCCACTCTGCCCGTCTCCAAGCGGCAGATGGTGGAGATCGCCAAGGCGGTTTCCTACAACGCTAAGATTGTTGTTTTCGACGAACCTACCTCTTCTTTGACCGAGGCAGAAGTTGAGCACCTTTTCCGCATCATCGATATGCTGAAGGAAAAGGGCTGCGGCATCATTTACATCTCCCACAAGATGGACGAGATCCTGCGCATCAGCGACGATGTTACCATCATGCGCGACGGTACTTGGGTGGCCACCCGGCCGGCCAAGGAGCTGACCATGAACGAGATCATCAAGCTGATGGTCGGCCGTGAGCTGACCAACCGCTTCCCGCCCAAGACCAACACCCCCGGTGAGGTCATTCTGGACGTGCAGCACATCGCCGGTAAGTACACCCGCCTGAAGGACGCCACCTTCCAGCTGCGTAAGGGCGAGATTCTGGGCTTTGCTGGTCTGGACGGCTCCGGCCGTACCGAGGTGCTGGAGAACCTGTTCGGTTCCATGACCCGCGAGGGCGGCACCATCACCCTCCACGGCAAGGAGATCCGCAACAAGACGCCTCAGGAGGCCATCAAGAACGGCTTCGCGCTGCTCACCGAAGAGCGCCGCGCCACCGGTATCTTTGGCATCCGCAGCATCCGTGAGAACACCGTCATCTCCAACCTGAAGGATTACCTGATGGGCGGCATTTGTCTGAGCGACAAGAAAATGAAGGCGGATACCGACTGGGCGATCCAGGCCATGCACATCAAGACCCCCACCCAGGAGACTGAGATCCGTTCTCTCTCCGGTGGTAACCAGCAGAAGGTCATTCTGGGCCGCTGGCTGCTGACCAAGCCGGAAGTGCTGCTGCTGGACGAGCCCACCCGCGGCATCGACGTTGGCGCCAAGTACGAGATCTATCAGCTGATCATCGACCTGGCCAACGAGGGCAAGGGCGTTATCATGGTCTCCTCCGAGATGCCCGAGCTGCTGGGTGTGTGTGACCGTATTATCGTCATGTCCGGCGGCCAGGTCGCCGGCGAGGTAGATGCCAAGAATACCAGCCAGGAAGAGATCCTGACCCTGGCGGCCAAGTATGTCTAAGAGGAGGAAACACGTTCATGAGTAAGGAATCCAAAGAGCTCGCCGCAAAGGCTCAGGGCTGGGACGCCAAGCGTGTCGGCAACCTGATTCTGAATAACGCTCTGCTCATCATCATGATCATTGCCGTTATCGCCATTGCCATCAGCAACCCCAGATTTGTCACCCCCAACTCCCTGATTAACATTGTTTCTCAGACTGCTGCTTACCTGCCCGTTGCTCTGGGCGTGGCCGGTTGTATCGTTCTGACCGGTACCGACCTTTCCGCCGGCCGTATCGTCGGCCTGACCGCCTGCGTGGGCGCTTCCCTGCTGCAGGCTGTGGACGGCGCCAACAAGATGTGGCCCAACATCGGCGTGCTGCCCATCCCCGTGGTGCTGCTCATCGTGGTTGCCCTGGGCGCTCTGATCGGCGCTTTCAACGGCTTCTTCGTTGGTAAGTTCAAGCTGCATCCCTTCATCGTCACCCTGGCCACTCAGCTGATCATCTACACTGCCCTGCTGGTGTATGTGAAGATGGGCAACAACGGTGGTATGGCTATCTCCGGTCTGGACAAGAGCTACTCCAACTTCGTGGTGGGCAATCCCCCGCTGCTGACCTTCGGCGATATCCGCATCCCCAACTATGTGATCATTGCCGTGGTGCTCACCGCTCTCATGTGGTTCATCTGGAACAAGACCACCTTCGGTAAGAACATGTTCGCTCTGGGCGCCAATGAAGAGGCTGCCCGCGTGTCCGGCGTCAACGTACTTAAGACCACCATCATGGTGTTCGCTCTGGCTGGCGCCATGTACTCCTTCACCGGCTTCATCGAGGGCGCCCGCGTGGCCTCCAACACCGCCAACACCGGCTTCAACTACGAGCTGGACGGCATCGCGGCCTGTGTTATCGGCGGCGTGTCCTTCGTCGGCGGCATTGGTAAGATCAGCGGCATCGTGATCGGCGTTCTGATGCTCCGTCTGATTTTCGTCGGCCTGAACATGATGCAGATCAACCAGGATCTGTTCTACCTCATCAAGGGCGCGATCATCCTCTTCGCCTGCACGCTGGATATGCGTAAATATCTGGTCAAGAAGTAAGATCTGATTCCAGAACCCCAAGGGGTGCGTTCCCAACAGGAGCGCGCCCCTTTTTTTTCAACTTCAACTGTGTTATACTCAATGGAAAACGTAAGGAGGGGAGAGCGTGGGACTCTACCGTGTGCTGCTGGTGGATGACGAAGAAGACATCCGGGTCGGCATCAGCCGTAAGATCAACTGGGAAGGGCTGGGCTTTTGCCTGGTGGGAGAAGCGGAAAACGGTGCCGAAGCGCTGGAACTGGCGGAGCAGCTCCAGCCGGATGTGGTGCTGACCGACATCAAGATGCCCTTTATGGACGGGCTCGAACTGTGCCGCCATCTGACCCAAAAACTGCCGGCAGCCAAGCTGGTGGTTTTTTCCG
The DNA here is from genome assembly GCA_019114165.1 of Candidatus Flavonifractor merdipullorum. Classification (GTDB taxonomy): domain Bacteria; phylum Bacillota; class Clostridia; order Oscillospirales; family Oscillospiraceae; genus Pseudoflavonifractor_A; species Pseudoflavonifractor_A merdipullorum. The sequence goes on from DXGA01000007.1 coordinate 6,360, forward strand.
GATTTGATGAATTTGAATATGCCCGTCAGGCGGTGGGGCTCAACGTCTCTGAATACATTCTCAAGCCCATCGGCGCCGCGGAGCTGACGGCGGTATTGGAGCGGCTGCGCCAGGAGATCCAGACCGAGCGCGCCGCCCGCAAGGATGCCGAGCTGCTGCGGCGGCTGTATGAAGAGAGCCTTCCGGTGCTGCGGGAGCTTTTTTATACCCGCCTGCTGGATGGTCAGATCCGGGGCAGCCAGGTGGCGGAGCGCGCCGCCCGGTATGAGATCGACCTGAGCGGGAAGAGCTGGATGGCGTCCATTGTGCATGTGGACGGTCCGGTGGCCGAGCTGTCGGGCGCCCGGGATGAACTGATTCTGCTGTCGGTGCAGAGCTTTTTTCATGACCATTTTGTGCTAGAGAATTGCACCCTCCGTCAGGTTCTCTATCGGGATAACTTGGCGCTGATCTTCAGTTTTCAGAGCGAAGCGCCGGTATACGCCCTTCTGGAGGAACTGGGCCGGGTGTGCGATCTGGCCAAGAGCTATCTGGGACTGACGCTGACGGCGGGCGTGGGCAGTCCCTGCGCCAAGCCGGAGGAGCTGTTCCAGTCGGCGGAGGGCGCCAGAAGCGCACTGGATTACCGGGTGCTGATGGGGACCCGGGTGATCTATATCAGCGATCTGGAGCCGGGACGGTCAGCAACGCTGAGCTTTGACGAGGAGAGCGAACGGGCGTTGAGTGCGGCGGTCAAGCTGGGCAGTGAGGACGATGTGCTCCATGTGGTGGACGGCCTGATGGCCCAAGTGCGGGCAGCGGGTCTGGATCTGCCCCAGTGCCACTACTTTTTCCTGGAGCTGGTGACCTGTTTTCTGAAGCTGGCCCGTGCCGGCGGCGTGGAGGCGGAAGAGGTCTTTGGGGCCAATTTCGCCGGCGGCGTGCAGGTCACTGACTTCAGCTCCCTGGAGGAGCTGGGGGCCTGGTGCCGGGAGCGCAGCTTGCGGCTGCGGGAGCTGCTGGGCCGGCGGCGGACCGCGTCCACCGGACGGACGGTGGAAAAGGCCCGGGAATTCATCGCCGAGCACTATTCCGACCCGGATCTGTCGGTGGAGATGCTGTGTGAGTATCTGCATCTCTCCCAGGCGTATTTTTCCACCCTCTTCAAGCGGGAGACGGGGATGGGCTTTACCGCCTATGTGACCAAGGTGCGCATGGACGCGGCGGCCACCATGCTGCGTGAGACCGACGAAAAGACCTATCTCATCGCCCAGAAGACGGGATACGCCGACCCCAACTATTTCAGCTATGTATTCAAACGCCAGTTTGGACGTTCTCCGTCCAAGTTCCGGTCGGAGCAGTAAGACAGATCCCGTGACCGGCGGGGAAAGGAGGAATCGATATGAGCCAGGGCGGCCTGATGAGGCGCAAGCTCCAGGAGATCAGCCGCAGGATGGGCATACAGATGATCATTTCCCTGTCCTTTACGGCGGTGGCAGTGGTGGGAATGCTGTTTATCGGCATGTCGCTTTTTCTGCGTTTTTCGGCGGCGGCAGGGGAGCTGTCGGCTGACAGCGGCCAGCGGGTGCTGGCCCAGGTCAACCTGAATCTGGACAGCTACCTGCGCCGTATGATGCGCATTTCCGATACGGTGTACTACCGGCTCATCAAGAATACGGATTTGGCGGAGGGAAGCCTGGATGCCGGGCTGGACCTTCTGTATGAGGAAAATCTGGACAGTGTGGTGTCCATTGCTGTTTTTGATAAGGAGGGGGCGCTGGTGTCGGGCGCGCCGCTGAAGACCCTGAAAACAGCGTGTGCGCCCGAGACCCAGAGCTGGTTTACCTCTGCCCGGGAGCGGATCGAAAACTTTCACTTTTCCGTGCCCCATGTGCAGAACCTCTTTGTGGAGCAGGAGGCGTCCTATCACTGGGTGGTGTCATTGAGCCGCCAGGTGGAGCTCACCTGGGACGGCACCACCACCGACGGCGTTTTGCTGGTGGATATGAGCTTTGACGGCATCGAGCAGATCTGCAAAGATGTGTCGCTGTCCAACGGCGGTTATGTCTATCTGATCGACAGCACCGGAGAGATCATCTACCATCCCCGTCAGCAGCTGATTTACGCCGGTCTCAGCGAGGAAAACAACAAAAAGGCCGCCACATACGGCGACGGCAGCACCGGCGAGACCTTCCAGGGCGAGCAGCGCCAGATCACCGTAAAGACGGTGGGATATACCGGCTGGAAGCTGGTGGCGGTCTCTCCCAGCGGCTGGGAGACCAGCGGCAGCCAGCTGCTCTTTTTCGGCATTTCCCTGCTGCTCTTTTCGGCCTTTTTGATGGCCTTTGTGAACAACCGCCTCTCGGCCCATATCTCCGAGCCGGTGCGGGCGCTGGACCGGGCGGTCAAACAGCTGGAGGCCGGCGGGGAGGAAGTGAGCTTCGATGTGGGGGGCAGCTTTGAGGTCAAGCATCTGGGGCACTCCATCGAATCCATGGTGTCTACCATGCGCCACCTGATGGACGATATCATCCAGCAGGAGGACGCCAAGCGCCGTTCCGAGCTGGATGTGCTCCAGTCTCAGATCAATCCCCATTTCCTCTATAATACCCTGGATTCGGTGATCTGGATGACGGAGAACGGCCGGACCGACGAGGCGGTGGTGATGGTGTCGGCGCTGGCCCGGTTTTTCCGCATCTCGCTGAGCCGGGGGAGCAGCATCATCACCCTCTCCGACGAGCTGGAGCACGCCCGCAACTATCTGACCATTCAGAATATGCGCTACAAGAACAAATTCACCAGCACCATCCGGCAGGACCCGGGAACGGAGTCGCTGTATGTCCTCAAGCTCATCGTGCAGCCCATTCTGGAAAACGCCATTTACTATGGCGTGGCCTCGTCCGATGGGGACGGCGAGATCGAGATCCACGCCTTCCGGTCGGGGGATGACCTCTATATTGACGTGCGGGATAACGGTCTGGGCATGCCGCAGGAGATGGTGGATCAGCTGCTGGATGAGCACCGCCCGGCGGTGACCACCAAGGGCTCGGGCATCGGACTGCGCAACGTACACCGCCGCATTCAGCTGACCTTTGGCCTGGACTATGGCCTGGAGATCACCAGCGAACTGGACGAAGGCACCAATGTGCGCATTCATCTGCCCGCACTGGACGACCAGGCCGCGGCGCCGTACCGGGGGAAGTGACGTGATGAGAGAAAAGAAAAATGGAGCGGGCTTTCTGGGTACCGGTATTTTTTTGCTGCTGCTGGGCGCGATGGTTTTTCTCAGCCTGGCCCTGCCGGAAAATCTCTTTCCAAAGCAGGAACAGCGGCTGGTGCAGATTTCCGTCCTGCTGGGAGAGTGGGACGGCGCCCTCTGGTCCAACACCCGAAGCGGAATGGATCAGGCGGCGGAGGATCTGGGGGCGGAGCTGCGCTATATTTCCCCCCAGTCGGCCCAGGAGAGCGAGGATCAGAGCGATCTGATGCTGCGCGAGATATCAGGCGGAACCGACGCGATAATCATCCGCCCGGCGGACCCGGAGAAGCTCTGCCGGGTGCTGAACAATCAGACGTCCTATCCGCCCGTGGTCACGCTGGACTCCGATCTCTCCGGGATGGAGCTGGCCTGCGTGGGCGTGGATTCGGAGGAGATCGGGCGTGCGCTGGCGCAGGAGGCGGCGGAAGACCATCCCCGTGGGGGGACGGCCCTGCTGATCCGGCCGGAGGGCGACGCCAACGCGGCGGCCGAACGAATGGCAGCGGCGGAGGCGGTGCTGGAGCAGAAGGGCTTTACCGTCATGACCTGCCGGAAGCCCAGCGGTTTGGACGCCCGGGAAGATGAACCCAGTCTGGTGGAGAGCGCGGATTTTATCATGGTGTTTGAGGCCGGAGCGCTGGAGCAGACGGCCCAGACCCTGCGGACCTGGGGGATCATCCTGCCGCTGTACGGCACCGGCTCCAGCACCACCATTGCCGGGCTGCTGGAGCAGGGCTATATCACCGCCATTGCCGCCTGGAGCGACTACGCCGCCGGTTATCTGGCGGTGGAGCGGGCGGTGGGCGCTGCCCGCAACGGAGCGGTGGACGATTCCAAGATCCAATTTCAAATCGTACGGAAGGAAGATATGTATGAGCCGGAGATCCAAAAATTGCTTTTTCCCGTCTCTGGCTAAGGGGAGCGGAGTGCTGTTTCTGGCCGGAGTTCTGCTGTTGGGCCAGAGCGGCTGTGCCAGGCGTGGAAACGATGATGTGCGGGTGGGCGTGGCGCTCTATCAGCAAAACGACACCTTTATTTCCACCGTGGTGCAGGATCTGGAGCTTCAGGCCAGGGGATGGGAAGAGGAGACGGGGCGCAAGCTGACCCTCACCATCACCGACGGCGGCAACAGTCAGTCCACCCAGAACGACCAGGTGGACCGGTTCCTGGACCGTGGCTATAATGCGGTGTGCGTCAACATCGTGGACCGGACGGCGGCGGCGGTGCTGGTGGACAAGGCGGAAGCGGCAGGGGTCCCCATCATTTTCTTCAACCGTCAGCCGGTACAGGAGGATCTGGACCGGTGGGAATATGCCTACTATGTGGGCGCCCGGGCGGAGGAGTCGGGAGAGATCCAGGGGCAGATTGTAGCCGACGCCTGGAAAGCGGACCCGGCGTCGGTGGACCGGAACGGCGACGGGGTGATCCAGTATGTGATGCTGGAGGGAGAACCGGGACATCAGGATACCCTGCTGCGCACCGAATACAGCGTGAATACCCTGACCCAGACGGTACCGGCGGAGAAGCTGGCCAGCGACACGGCCAACTGGGACCGGACCCAGGCCAGCGCCCGGATGGGGGAGTGGCTGGACGAGTTCGGGGATGAGATCGAAGTGGTTTTTGCCAACAATGACGACATGGCGCTGGGGGCCATTGACGCCTGCGAGGCGGCGGAACTGGAGAAGCTGCCCTTTATCGTGGGTGTGGACGCGACCCCGCCGGCGCTGGATGCCATTGAAGCGGGTACCCTTCAGGGAACGGTGCTCAACGACGCGGAAGGCATGGCGGAATCCATGTTTGCCCTCATTCGTGCTTTGGCGGCGGGAGAGGACCCGGCGGAGCAGATGGAGTTGGAAGACGGACATTATATCTGGCGCCCCTACCGGCGGATCACCGCCGAGACGCTGTCGGAACGATAAGGAGGGGGAGAGATGGAGGAGCAGAAAAGTGCGCTGATGACCAGCGGTCCCATCTGGCAGCGGATCGTCTTTTTTGCGGTGCCGCTCTTCTTCGGGAACCTCTTTCAGCAGCTCTATAACACCGCCGATTCTCTCATCGTGGGTAAATTCCTGGGTGATACGGCCTTGGCGGCGGTGAGTTCATCGGGCAGTCTCATATTGCTGCTGGTGGGCTTTTTCAACGGCATTTCCGCCGGCGGCGGCGTGGTGGTGGCCCGTTATTACGGCGCACGGGATACGGAGAGAGTAAAACGGACGGTCCACACCATGGTGGCCTTCGGCCTTGCGGCAGGAGTGGGGCTGACGGTGATCGGCGTGGTGCTGGCGCCCCAGATCCTCATTTTCATGGGTACGCCCGCCAACGTGCTGCCCCAGTCCACCGCCTATTTCCGGGTCTATTTTCTGGGTTCGGTGGCCTTTGTGCTCTACAATGTGTTTGTGGGTATTTTGCAGGCGGTGGGAGACAGCCGCCATCCCCTTTTTTATCTGGTGGTGTCCTCCCTGGTAAATGTGGTGCTGGACCTGCTGTTTGTGGCGGGATTCCATTGGGGCGTGTGGGCGGCGGCCATGGCCACGGTGATCTCCCAGTGTGTGAGCGCTCTCTTGTGCCTCATCCACCTGCTGCGCGCCAGAAATGAAGTGCAGCTGTTCCCCCGTCAGGTGGCCTTTGACGGCCCCATGTTCCGCCAGGTCATTTCCAACGGACTGCCTGCCGGTGTGCAGACCTCCATTATCTCCCTTGCAAACGTGGTGGTGCAGTCCAACATCAACGCCTTCGGCAGCTCCGCCATGGCGGGCTGCGGCGCCTATTCCAAGGTGGAGGGCTTTGGTTTTCTGCCCATCACCTGCTTTTCTCTGGCCTTAACCACCTTTATCGGGCAGAATCTGGGCGCCGGTGAGATCGAGCGGGCGCGAAAAGGGGCGCGGTTCGGCATCCTTTGTTCGGTGACCATCGCCGAACTCATTGGTGGGTTGATCTGGCTGCTGGCTCCGGTGCTGATCGGCGCGTTCAACGACAGCGCCGACGTGATCTCCTACGGCGTGGCCCAGGCCCGAACGGTTACCCTCTTCTACTGTCTGCTGGCCTTTTCCCACTGCATGGCGGGTATTTTGCGGGGCGCGGGCCGGGCGTCGGTGCCTATGTTCGTCATGCTGGGCTGCTGGTGCGTGTTCCGCATCCTTTATATCACTGTGGCCGTATCGGTGGTGCCTTCCATCCGGATGGTCTTCTGGGCCTATCCCATCACCTGGAGTCTGAGCTCGGTGATTTTCCTGCTCTATGCCAGACACAGCGACTGGCTCCACGGGGGACAGCCGGCGGCGGTATAAGGATTTTTCTTGCACCGGAGAAAAAATATGTTATACTTTAGTTTGTTATAGATAGACTAAGGGAGGAATTTACCCCATGGATTACGCACAGGAAGCGCTGAAAAAGCATTATGAGTGGAAGGGAAAGCTGGAAGTGACCCCCCGGGCGGCGGTGGACAGCAAGGAAGCGCTGTCGCTGGCCTATACGCCCGGCGTGGCCCAGCCCTGTCTGGAGATCCAGCGGGACCCCAGCCTGAGCTATTCCCTCACCCGCCGGTGGAACATGGCGGCGGTCATCACCGACGGCAGCGCGGTGCTGGGTCTGGGCGACATCGGTCCCGAAGCCGGTATGCCGGTGATGGAGGGCAAATGCGTACTCTTTAAGGCCTTTGGCGACGTGGACGCGGTGCCCCTGTGTGTGAACACCAAGGACGTGGACGCTTTTGTGGAGACGGTCTATCACATTTCCGGCTCCTTCGGCGGCATCAATCTGGAGGACATCTCCGCCCCCCGCTGCTTTGAGATCGAGCGGAAGTTGAAGGAAAAGTGCGACATTCCCGTTTTCCACGACGACCAGCACGGCACGGCCATCATTGCCCTTGCCGGTCTCACCAACGCCCTGAAGGTGGTGGGCAAGGAGAAAGAGTCGGTGCGCATCGTCATGTCTGGCGCGGGCTCGGCGGCCATTGCCATTGCAAAGCTGTTGCTGTCGGCTGGCTTCCGGGATATCACCATGTGCGACAAGTTCGGCCCCCTCTATGTGGGCAACGAGCAGATGAACTGGATGCAGGCCGAGATGGCCCAGGTGACCAATCTGGAAGGCCGGAAGGGCACGCTGGCGGAACTGCTGGTGGGCGCGGATGTGTTCATCGGCGTGTCTGCCCCCAATCTGGTCACCAAAGAGATGGTGCAGACCATGAATCGGGACGCCATTGTCTTTGCCTGCGCCAACCCCACGCCGGAGATCTTCCCCGACGAGGCCAAAGCCGGCGGCGCGGCGGTGGTGGCCACCGGACGGAGCGACTTCCCCAACCAGATCAACAACGTTCTGGCCTTCCCCGGCGTCTTCCGCGGCGCGTTCGACGTGCGGGCCAGCGACATCAACGAGCCCATGAAGATGGCCGCGGCCAAGGCGCTGGCCGGTCTGGTGAGCGACGAGGAGCTGAACGCCGACTATATCCTGCCCGCCGCCTTTGATCCCCGGGTGAAGGACGCGGTGGCCGCCGCGGTGGCCCGGGCCGCCCGGGAGAGCGGAGTGGCAAGGGAAGATAAGAGATAAGAGATAAGAGATAGGGAAGCCCCCTGCGTTTCCTCCGTTGAGAGGAGAAGCAGGGGGCCTTTTGCCTTTTTAATTGAGAGAGGCGGCGATAAAGCCGGAGAAGACAGGATGGGGGCGGTTGGGACGGCTCTTGAATTCGGGATGGTACTGGACGCCCACATAGAAGGGATGGTCCTTCAGTTCCACCGCCTCCACCAGACGGCCGTCGGGGGAGAGACCGGAGAGGACCATGCCGGCTTCCTCCACCTGGGCGCGGATGCGGTTATTGAACTCGTAGCGGTGGCGGTGGCGCTCCTGGACCAGGGGCTGGCCGTACAGGGCTTCCAGCCGGGAACCGGGGGTCAGGTGGCAGGGGTAAGCGCCCAGACGCATGGTGCCGCCCTTTGGGAGGTTGCCCTGCTGGTCGGGCATGAGGTGGATGACGTCCTCCGGGTTCTCGCTGAACTCGGCGGAATTGGCGCCGTTCATGCCCAGCACATGGCGGCAGAATTCGATGACGGCGATCTGCATGCCCAGGCAGATGCCCAGATAGGGGATCTTGTGGATGCCGGCATAGCGGGCGGCGGCGATCTTCCCCTCAATGCCCCGTTCACCGAAGCCGCCGGGCACCAGAATGCCGCCGCAGCCGGCAAAGAGGGCGGGAGCGGTCTCGTCGGTGACCTCTTCGGCCTCGATCCAGCGGATGTCCACCTCCGCGCCGTTGGCAAAGCCGGCGTGGCGGAGGGCTTCGGCCACCGAGAGATAGGCGTCGTGGAGCTTGACATACTTGCCCACCAACGCGATGGTGACCGAGCGGTGGGCGTGCTCGATGCGCCGGAGCATCTCGTTCCACTCGGTGAGGTCGGGGGCCGGACAGTTGAGGCCCAGTTCCCGGCAGACGATGTCGGACAGATGGCTTTCCTCCAGCATCAGGGGGGCCTGATAGAGGATGGGGACGTCCAGATTCTCAATGACGCAGTCAGGCTTCACGCTGCAAAAGAGAGCCAGCTTTTCCCGCACGCTCTCCTCCAGGGGCTGCACACAGCGGGTGACGATCAGATCGGGATGGATGCCCATGCCCTGCAATTCCTTCACCGAGTGCTGGGTGGGCTTGGACTTCTGCTCGCCGCTGCTGGGCAGGTAGGGTACCAGCGTCACATGGAGGAAGAGGCAGTTTTCCCTCCCAACTTCGGCGGCCACCTGCCGGATGGCCTCCAGAAAGGGCTGGCTTTCGATGTCGCCGGTGGTGCCCCCCACTTCGGTGATGACCACGTCGGCGGCGGTCTTTTTGCCCACGGCGTAGACAAAGCTTTTGATCTCGTTGGTGATGTGGGGGATGACCTGCACGGTCTGGCCCAGATAAGCGCCGGCCCGCTCCTTGTTGAGCACGTTCCAGTAGACCTTGCCGGTGGTGAGGTTGGAATACTGGTTGAGGTCTTCGTCGATGAAGCGCTCATAGTGGCCCAGATCCAGGTCGGTCTCGGCGCCGTCCTCGGTAACGAACACCTCGCCGTGCTGATAGGGACTCATGGTACCCGGGTCCACGTTGATATAGGGGTCCAGCTTCTGGGCGGCCACCTTCAGTCCCCGGCTTTTGAGGAGCCGGCCCAGGGAGGCGGCGGTAATGCCTTTGCCAAGGCCGCTTACCACGCCTCCGGTCACAAAGATATATTTGGTCATAGATTTGACATCCTTTCGCACAAAAAACGCTGTACGGCACACCAAAAGGCGAGCCGTACAGAAAAACGGAATTATTCTCTGGCCTGGAGCAGTTCCCGGGCCACGTCCACCTTGGTCATGCGGCGGTTCATGGCCTGCTTTTCCAGGAACGCATGGGCTTCCGGTTCGGTGAGTCCGCCGGTCTCGATGAGGATACACTTGGCGCGGCTGACCAGACGAAGCTCTTCCAGCTGTTTGCGGAGCTTTCTGGCCTGTTCCTGCATCTGAAGGAGACGGCTGTGGGAGGCCCGGAGCAGGTGGAGCGCGGAAGAGAAGGAAGCTCTGCTGATGGGTTTGGGCAGTACGGCGATGCCGAACTCCTCCATCGCCGGGGTCACCACTTCGGCCTGGGGGGCTTTGAGCAGGAGAAGGACCGCCGCGCCGGTGGTACGGACGGCGTGCCGGGCCAGCGCGTCGCCGGGTTCATCGGAGAGGGGGGCGTTGATGACGATGAGGTCAAACTCGATCTCCATCATCATACGCCGGGCGGCGGCGCCGGCCGGGGCCTGGTGGAGCTGACCGGGACAGCATTCACCGGTGAGCTGGAGCAGCGTCTGACGGCTCTTTTCGCCGGAACAGACCAGTAAAATACGCTCCATGGACGGCATCTCCTTTCTGAGTGGATTCAACAGCGGGCAAAGAGCTGCGCTTCCTCGGCAGCGCCGCCGTCGGCGGCGTGGAGGACGGCCTGGAACTGGGCCTCTTTGGCGCTGAGATAACGTTCCAGCGTGGCGGGAGGAAGGACCGAGCGGACGAAGGCGCTCTCCCGGGCCAGCGCCGCGGCCTGCCCCAGCGACTGGGGCAAGGCGGGATAATCCGCGCCCGCACCGATCTGGAAGAGGTCCAGATCACAGGGGGCGGGGAGGGGAAGGTCGTCGGCCACACCCTCCAGACCGGCCTGGATGAGGAGGGAGAAGGCCAGATAGGGATTGATGGCCGCATCAGGGGAGCGGAGCTCCATCCGGCGCAGGTCGCCCTGGGCCGCCGGGATGCGCACCAGCTGGGAGCGGTTCTGATGGGACCAGGTGATATAGCGGGGAGCCTCAAAAGCACCAAAGCGGCTGTACGAGTTGACCAGCGGATTGAGGAACACGGTACACTCAGCCACCCGCCGGAGGATACCGGCCAAAAAGGCCTCGCTGGTGCGGTTGTGGGTGTTGGTGTCGGGATTGCGGAAGAGGTTTTCCCCCTGACGGAAGAGGGAGAGGTTGACGTGAAGGCCGCTGCCCGGCTGATCGGGCAGGGGTTTGGGGAGGAAAGAGGCGAAAAGCCCGTTTTGTTCGGCCAGGACCTTCACCGCCCATTTAAAGGTAACGAGGTTGTCGGCCGCCTGGAGGGGGCTTGCGTATTTGAAGTCGATCTCATGCTGGCCGGGCCCCTGTTCATGGTGGCTGGTCTCGGGCTGGATGCCCATCTCCTCCAGCGTCAGGCAGATCTGACGGCGGACGTTTTCCCCCTTATCCAGGGGCGCCACGTCAAAATAGCTGCCCTGATCGTGGGGGACCCGGGTGGGCATGCCGTTTTCGTCGGTGCGGAAAAGATAAAATTCACATTCCGTTCCCACCGTACAGCTCAGGTCCAGGGCCCGGGCGTCGGCCATGGTTTTGCGGAGGATGGACCGCCCGTCCCCCTCGAAGGGGGAGCCGTCGGGGTAGCGGACGTCGCAGAAAAAGCGGACCACCCGCCCGGTGGCGGGACGCCAGGGGAGAAAGGCCAGGGTGGCGGGGTCGGGGTGGAGAAAGAGGTCGGAGGACTCCACATTCATAAAGCCCGGGAGGGCGGAGCCGTCAAAGGAGATCCCCTGTTCCATGGCAAGGGGAAGCTCCGAGGGCATGATGGAGATGTTTTTCTGTACGCCGAACAGGTCGCAGAAGGCCAGACGGATGAATTTGACGTCGTTGTCCTGCAGAAACTCCAGGACTTCTGAGAGGGAAGTATGCATAGAAAATTCCTCATCATGGGTGGACCGGGTCAGTTGAAGGTGTAGAGCTGATGATAACCGGCCTCTGGGTTGGGTGTGAGCACATAGAAGGAGGAACGGAGCAGGGCTTCGGGGTCGCCGCCGAAGGCAGCGCACCAGGCGGACACATGGGGGAGAAGCTCGGCCCGGTCGTGGTCGTCGGCGGGTTGGACCAGCACCTGAGGGGGCAGGCCCACAGGGGGCGCATCACAGCGCAGCACGATCTTGCCGCCGTGCATCCCGGTGCCGCAGAAGTTGCTCACCGGGTAAGCGCCGCCTGCTCCCTGCCCCAGGATGACGATGAGGCCGCCGGCCAGATATTCCCCCAAAAAGGAACCGGCTCTGCCGCCCACCACCAGGACGGGAAATTTATCCAGATAGGCTTTCATGTGGATACCGGCCCGGTAACCCACGTCGCCCTCAATGAGGATGCGTCCGCCCCGCATACCGTAGCCGCAGGCGTCGCCGCAGCTGCCGTGGATGATGATCTCACCGTCGTTCATGGTGTCGCCCACGGCCTCCTGGGTGTTGCCGAAGACCTCGATGGTGGAGCCGTCCAGATACTGACCCAGACCGTTGCCCGGCACGCCGTAGAGGGTGAAGTGCCTGCCGGAGGAGCCGCAGCCCAGATACCGCTGGCCGCAGACCCCGTCCACCACCACTTCGGTATCCCGGGCGTCACGGATGAGCTGATTGAGCTGCTGATAGTACATGGTTCCCGCTTCTAATCTCATAGCTGAACACCTCCCAGTTTTTTGGCCCGCTCGGAGCGGGAGAAGGCCATAAGCTGCGGTTTTTCCCGGATGAGGGCAAAGTCGATGGAGGAGAGGGAGGTCTGCTCCCGGATGAGGGAGGTATAGATGCCCGCCCGCTCCACGTCGCCCAGCAGGATGAAGCCCACCAGACGGTCGTCCTGAGTGACCAGGAGTTTATAGGTGCCTTCTTCCGGATCTTCCTCCAGATAGGTCTGGCCCTCATAGCTGCCGGCCGAGACCACATGGAGCCCGAAGAAGCCGGAGGCATTCATGGGGATGGCCTTGGTAAAGGCGCGGTTGCCGCCGGCCATGTTGAGACCCGCCGTCTCGCCCTGCAGATAGGCGTTGGGCAGGATGGCAAGGATGCGCTCGCTGCCGCTGGAGATGTCATGGGAGCGGGCGCAGTCACCGGCGGCCCACAGGTCAGGCCCGGCGGCGCAGTGGTCGTCCACCACGATGCCCCGGTCCACGGTGCAGCCGGCCTGAGCGGCCAGTTCCGTATTGGGACGGACGCCCACCGCCAGCACCAGCACGTCGAAGTCCACCACCGTGCCGCTTTTGAGCACGGCGCGGTTTCCTTCAAAGCGGGCGGCGGAGTCGCCCAGCAGGAAGGTGACGCCCCTGGACTCGATGCGTTTTTGGATGAGGGCCGCCGGATGAGGAAGCATCACGTTGGGGAGGATGCGCTCGGCCATATCCACGATGGTGAGGGAGGCGCACCGGTCCACGATGCCTTCGGCGCACTTAAGACCAATGAGACCGGCGCCGATGATGAGCACCCTTTTATCTTTCCCGTCGCCCAGCATGGCGGCCAGAGCGTGGGCGTCGTCCAGCGTCATAAAGGAGGTTTGGTGTTCCACCGTCTCCAGACCCTCCATGGGAGGCACGAAAGGACGGGAACCGGTGGCAAAGCATAATTTATGATACGGCAATACCGTGCCGTTGTCCAGCGTCACTTCATGGGCGGCGCTGTCCACCGAGACGGCGGTACGGCCCGGCAGAAGGGTGACGCCGTTTTTCTCGTACCAGTCCTCCGGGCGGTAGCGGAGCATTTTATCCTCGGTGGTCTTCCCCTCCAGCAGATAGGAGATCAGGGGACGGCCGTAGACGGGATAGGGCTCAGCGGAGACGATGGTGATGGAGCCGGTACGGTCCAGAGTGCGGATGCCCTCCACACAGCCCACCGCGGCGGTACCGTTGCCGATGATGACATAATCCATAGGGTGGTTCACCTCTCTTCGTATACGATGGCCTTGTTGGGGCAGCCCTGCACGCACATGGGCACGCCAAACTCATTTTTCTGGCAGAGCTCACACTTTTGCACCGCGCCCGCCTCGTTATGGCTCAATGCGCCGTAGGGACAGAGCAGAATGCAGGTGCAGCAGCCCACACACTTGTCGGTGTCGATGTGGACCGCGCCGTCCACGATGCTCAGCGCGCCCGAGATGCAGCCCTTGACGCACAGGGGGTCTTCACAGTGGCGGCAGGAGACGGCAAAGGAGATGTTGTTGCGCTCCTCGATGCGGATGCGGGGGGCGATCTTGTGGTCACTGCCGTAGCAAAACCACAAACAGCACCCCACAACGTTA
>DXGA01000074.1 GCA_019114165.1 Candidatus Flavonifractor merdipullorum
GCCGCCATTGGCGCCCTACCCGCCGTTTTCTTCCGCATCCACAGCACCATGGGAGGCAGTTTCCTGCATACTTTCCAGGCCAAGGCCCACTATGCTGCAATTTTACTTAGATTTGATATGCCGGTGGTCGAACTTTTTACAAGCAACCCATAGAATAATAGCTGCAGTCCGACAACACCTATCAGAAACGCAACAGGAGAAAGGATTCGATCATCATGCATCTCTATTGGAAACGCGGCCTCACCGCCTGTATGGCGGCGGCCCTTCTGACCGGCGCCATGCCCGCTCTGGCCTGGGAAGCCCCCTCTGATAATAACTGGCAGGCCGCCAGCCGGGAAGGTGTGGCCGCCCGCTTCTTCGTAGGCAGCGACGTCCACATCGGCCGCAACGCCGACGCCTCCGCCAAGCTCACCAACGCCCTCAACGTGTTCAACGAAATTGATCCCCAGGCGGACGGCGTACTGCTGGTGGGCGACATCACCAACAACGGCGCTTCCGGTGAATACGACACCCTGATGGATCTCATCCACGCCAGCCCTCTCTCCGACAAAGTGGTGCTGGCCATGGGCAACCACGAGTTCAACACCTTCCTGGGCGCGGTGGACCGCTTCGAGAGCAAGACCGGCCAGGACAACAACGAGGTCAGATACTACCGCGATGACGACGGCAATCTCACCGCCACGGTGGTGAAGCTGGGCGCTTCCAACTACGGCGGCAACTATACCGAAAGCTACGATATGCTCAAGACCGCCCTGGAGACCGCCACCGGGGAAAACGCCGAAGCCCCCATCATCGTGCTGGGCCATCACGGCATCCGTGACACCGCTTATGTCACCAACGAGTGGTACGGAAACTACGGCGAAGGCACCGACAAGGATATGGTCGCCCTGATGGAGCAGTATCCTCAGGTCATCCATATCTCCGGTCACTCCCACTCCACTCTGGAGGACGCCCGCTCCATCTATCAGGATGACGGCTATACCGCCATTCAGGACAGCACCATCGGCGCGTACTTTGAAAACGAAACGGGCAAGGTGGACCCCGACAGCGGCAGCGCCGCCACCATTCCTCCCCAGGCCGAAGAGTCCTCTCAGGCCCTGCGCATCGACGTGATGGAGGACGGCACCATTGACATCTACCGCCTGGATCTGACCGACGGCGACTATATGTACGCCGACGAACCCTGGACCTTCGACGCCAACGACGAGAGCGACCGCCCCTACACCACCACCCGTGCCGATCAGAGCGACGCTCCCTCCTTTTCTGACGGCGCCGCCGTCACCGTGAGTTCTGTGACCAAGGGCTCCGCCGTGGTTCACTTCCCCGCCGCCCAGGCTGCCAGCGGCGAAAATGTGGACATGATCCAGGCCTATGAAGTCACCCTCACCCCCGACAACGGCGGCAGCGCCAAGACCGTCCGGGTCTTTGCCGACTACTACAAGGACGAGAGCCGTCAGCGGGCCGACTGGGAGGTAAAGGTCACCGGTCTGGAAGCGGGCGTTACCTACACGCCCTCGGTGGTCGCCCTCACCTCCTATGAGAAGGCCAGCGCCGCCATCACCGGCGAGGCCTTCAACACCGCCAATCCGCCCTACGTCACCCCCGAGGCCGACGTGCTGGATGTGGACTTCAATCGGGATCAGACCGGCGGCGACACCAACGGCCACGACATCAAGATCTTTGGTCAGCCCACCCTGAAGTTCGACGAGGAACTGGGCCGCAATGTCATGGTCTTCGACGGCCAGGACGACGGCCTGCGCTACGCCATGAGCAAGAGCGACTACACCGAGCTGGTGGACGGCATGACGGTGGAGCTCTACTACAAGCCGCTGGACACCAAAAACAACAACCCCATGGGAAATACGCAGCTCTCCGGCTTCTGCTTCGAGCAGAAAAGCGGTACCAACACCGTGGAGTTCTGGGCCCGGGTAGGCGGCAGCTACGTGAAACCCGCCGCTCAGGTCACCAAGGATGCCTGGAACCATCTCACCGCCACCTTTGACGGAAGCTCTGTCAAAATCTATCTCAATGGCGAGCTTCAGGACACCAAGTCCGCTTCGGGCAGCATCACCGTGCCTCCCCTCTACCTCTTCCTGGGCGGCGACACCACCAGCGGCGGCGATCTGGAATATGCCGCCAACTGCGAAATTGCGCTGGCCCGTGTGTATACCGGCGCGATGAACGCCGAAGATGTGAAGAAAGCCTATGAGGCCGCCACACAGCCCGCCGTGGACCCCGAAGAGGGTCAGGTGAGCGTCTCTGTGGAAGGTCCCCAGCGTGTGGGCCAGAATGTCCGCGCCCATTACAGCCTGAACCTCACCGGCGACACCCAGAACCTCAAGACCATGGGCCTGCTGGTCACCGTCAAGGGCAGCGAAGAGGGCCTCTTTGAGGGCCAGCAGTTCACTGCCGGTACCGGCTTCACCATTCTGGAAGACCGCGCCGTCACCAATGAGGACGGTTCCGTCACCCACGGCCTGGTGCTGGGCTGCGGCCTGAGCGACGAGACCGCCGGCGAAAATCCCACCGCTCTGGACTTCTACATCCGCACCGCCGCCGGAAAGACCGGCGACCTCACCGTCACCATTGACCGGGTGGACATGAACGAAGGCGTCACCGCCAATATCGATACCGCTTCCGTCAACACCGCAGTGGTCAACACCTTCGACGTCAACGCCGACGGCGCCGTCACCATCGACGACGTGACCATGGCCCAGTCCTTCTACCGCGCGGCTGAGGGCGGCGAGAACTGGGAGGAGGCCAAGAAGGCCGACGTCAACGCCGACGGCGTGGTGGACCTCCGCGACCTGGTGGAGATCTCCAACGCCTACCTGGACACCATCCTGCCCAACGCCTGATCCACCTCACATACACACTCCCTAACCTGCGGGGCCGGACGGTTTTTTCCGTCCGGCTTCCGTCATACCATCTGACAGGAGGCTTTTTACCTTGAACGCCATCACCAAGACCACCTGCGCCGCCCTGCTCTCCGGTCTGCTGCTGACCACCGGCGCACAGGCCGCCACCATTACTCCTTCGGTCACCGCCGTTACCCTGGGGCAAAACGAAACCGCCTTCTCCGTCTCCCTCTCCCTGTCCGAGGACCAGCCCTTTGCCGGCGCGGAATTCGGGCTGGATCTGCCCGAAGGCGTCACCCTGACCAAAGTGGATTATCTGGATGACGCCGTACAGAGTGCCGCTCACACCCCCCAGGTCCAGCGGGACGGAAGAACTTATTTCGGTTTCTATCAGGGCCGCAACGCCTTTCAGGGAGAATATCAGGTGGCCCGGCTCACCTTTGCTTATACCGGTGAGGAAGAGGTGGACATCGTCCTGGGCAGCTCCAGCATCGTCACCCTGAACGAGGACGGCACCACCACCGGCGACGCCGATTCCGCACCCTTTACCATCCAGGTCACCCGCACCGGCTCCTCCTCCGGTGGTTCTTCTTCCGGCGGCTCCTCAACCCATCTGCCGGATGAGGATATCCCCCTGGGTTCTTCCCCCTTTACCGATATTTCCGGCCACTGGGCCGAAGAAGAGATCCTCCGCGCTGTGGAGCTGGGACTTTTTAAGGGAACTTCTGAAACCACTTTCAGCCCTGATCTGCCCCTGAGCCGCGCCATGCTGGTCACCGTCCTCCATCGTCAGGAGGGGACCCCTGAAATGCCTTCCGCCGGTTTTGGAGACGTCGATCAGGGCAGCTGGTACACCAAAGCGGTGGACTGGGCCGCCGGGCATTCCATCGTCAACGGCGTGGGCGGAAACCGATTCGCTCCCGACGCCCCCATCACCCGGGAGCAGGCCGCCGTCATGCTCTTCCGCTACGCTTCCTATCTGGGCTTAGACACCTCTGCCGCCGGTGATCTGAGCGCCTATGCCGATCAGGACGCCGTATCCTCCTGGGCCAGAGAGGCCATGGGCTGGGCCGTACAGCAAGGGCTGATCCAGGGCACCGGCGAAGGGCTTCTGGCCCCTCAGGGCACCGCCACCCGGGCGCAGACCGCCGTGCTGCTTCTCCGCCTTCTGGCGCTTTGATTCTCTTTCTCTATACAAAAGGACCGCGGACAGAACTTCTGTCCGCGGTCCTTTCTTGCTAAAAGATTGGGTTTTCGCGTTGATTCAGCCGATCTTGCTGAAGTTATACAGCATCTGGGCCACTTCGGCGCGGGTGGCGTTGCCCTGAGGATCGAGCATGTTGTTCCCCTTGCCGGAAATCACGCCCCCGGCGACCGCCCACTTGACGGCGTCCGACGCCCAGGCGGACACCTTGTCCGCGTCAGTAAAGTTCAGCGCCCCGCTGTCTACCGCCGGGCTGCCGCTGTAACGGTACAGCATGGCGGCCAGCTGCTCACGGGTGATGGTGCCCTGGGGATTGGTGCCGTCAGACACGCCCTGGGCAACCGCCCACTCCATGCCCTTGGCGTACCAGGGATCGCTGCCGGTGGTATCCACGCCGTCCATACGGGCCAGGATGGTCATCAGCATACCGCGGGTGGTGGTCACGTTGGGCGCGAAGGAAGCCCCGTCCACACCGCTCATAAGACCGGCGCCATAGACATATTCCACAGCCTGATAGTACCAGGCGCTGGGGGACACGTCAGCAAAGGGCACCGCGCTGTCCTGCGCCGCAAACACCGCCGAAACGGTCACCTTGGAGGCAGGCATGGTAAAGGTAAACTGTCCGTTGCCCTTGTCCTTGAGGGTGATGGTGCTGCCGGCGGCGCTGGTCACCTCCACCTTGTCCAGTACATAGCCGCTGTCGGCCTTGGCGGTAACGCTGATCGTCTCTCCCTTTCCGGCGCGGCTGGCGCTCACTGTGAGCTGTCCGCCGCTGACCTTGGATACATCAATGGCCCAGCTGCTGGTAACGCCCGGCCCCACGATGCTCTCCTCTCCCTCTTCGACAGTGGGATAGGTCTCCTCGGCGGAGGCTTCATCCAGCAGCTTGAGGTCGCTGGCGCTGTCCACGGTGAAGGTCTTGTCGCCGGCGGACAGCTCGCCCAGCGTAAGGGATCCGTTTTCGGTGAGCACGCCGGACTTGGCGGTGACGTAGATGGTCACCGCGCCGCCGTCCTGCTTGGCGGTGGTATGGATGCCGGGCCGTCCCAGCGCTGTGTCAGGGGTAAAGAGATAGGTTGCGGTCTCATCGGAGAGATGCAGGGTGACCTGGAGACTCTGGCAGTCCGCCGGAAGTCCGGTAAAACCGACGGTCTGGCTGTTCTGGGCCTCCTGAGATGAGACCGTCAGCCGGGGCGCTGCCCCAGCGGCGGCCGCCGGGGTGACCAGCAGCGCCGCTGTCAGGGCAAGCGTCAAAAGCAGGGATATGATCCGCGTGCGTTTCACGTTGTTGCTCCTTCCTCTCAGTTGTTCTTCAGTTCAATGTAGGGCAGGGAGACCTCATTCTCTTCGTCGCCGCCGTCCGGGAAGCTGATCCACAGAGTCTGGCTGGTGACGCGCTGGCTGTCGGTGCTGCCCGGCTCGTCGGTGCGGTAGAAGACCGCACGGATCTCAATGGGATAGCGATCGGTCACGCCGTCCTGCTTGTTCAGCAGTTCCTCTTCCTCCATGTTGGGCACGAAGATGAAGAAACCGTCGCTGGTGTCGCTGACCGCGCCGTCAGCAGGGATCTCGGCCAGCATGTAGAGCTCGCCGTTCATGGCACGGGTGATGGTGGTCACCTCGCCGGCCTCGGGGGTGGTGTTGTAGCGGGCCTCGATCTGGGCGTAATTGTACACGGGATCACCGCGGTAGGTGCCCAGGATCACCAGCGTACCGGCGGGGATGTCCCCATAGGCATCCTTCAGGATGCCCACGGTAGCCCCTTCGTAGAAGTCCACCCGGTCGCCGGGGTAGTCCAGCAGCGCCACATCGGCGGTCTCGGGGATGCCGGTGATGGTGAGGGCGGTGACGGTATAGGTCCAGATACGGGTGTCCTCGGGGCCTGCGCCGGGCTTGGTGAAGTAGCCCACCAGCTCGGTGCCGCTGAGGGCGCCGGTCTTGGCGGTGACGGTCCGCTCCTCGGTCTCCTCCTGCTCGTTGGTCACCTGCACCGTGGCGGTGACGGTGTACGCTCCCGACATCTCGCCGGAATCGGTCACCTTCAGACCGGTCACGGGAACGGCAGCGCCATGCTTCATGGTGATGGTCACCGTCTCGCCGGAGCGCTCCACGGTGTAGAGGTCGGCGGAGATGGTCTTATCGTAGGCCACGCGCACCTCGGCGGCGCTGGCCTCAGAGCCCTGGTTGCCCAGCTTGTCCACCGGGACCACGGAGTAGGTATAGGTCAGGTTGTTGGCCGCACCCAGGTTGTCCTCATAGGTGTTCCCGGTGGTGAAGCCGATGGCCACGCCGTTGCGGCGGATCTCATAGCCCAGGATGTGGGCGCTGTCGGTGCTCTCCATGGTCAGGGTGACGGTCTGGTCGCTGACCTGCGCGCTGACAGTGGTGGTACCGCTGTTGGCCGCGCCGCTCTGGAGCCGGTAGGTGCGGGAAGCGTCGTTCAGGTACCAGATCGCGCGGGTCTCGGGGGTGTAGTCGTCCAGAATGGCCTTGACCTCGTCGCTGAGGGTCATGCCCCAGCGGGTGAAGAACGCAGTGAGATCCCGGTCGGCCACCTTGGAGGCGATGAGGGCCACCCGCTCGTCGTAGGAGTATCCGCTGTACTCGTTGGCCTTCCAGGCCTTGAAGAAGGCGTTATAGAATGCCATGGGAGCATCGGCCTCGTCATAGGCCAGGTGGAGCTGCCAGTACATACCCAACTGCACAAAGACGTTGTTGGCGGCGCCGGGACGGCCCTGGGCAACCTTATTGAAAATATCGGTCCAGCGCTGGTCGGCGGTCAGGCGGGTATCCACTGTCATGGAGCCGCCGTCCCACGCCTGGAGGAAGAGGGAATAGATGTTGTTGGTGGTTTCAGCCTTGCCCAGCTTGTCCATGTTGTGGCCGATCTCGTGGGCGATGCCCCAGCCGAAGAGGCCGTTTTCATGGCCGGTACCGGTGGCGGAAGTGGGCTTACCCTGAACCAGGGCGGCGGTGGAGCCGTACTCCACGCCCACATGGTTCCCGGCGGCATACATGAAGGCGCCGGCAAACATACGCATATAGCGGATGTTCTGGCGGGTGGTCATGGGATAGCGGTAGCCCTCCAGCGCAGTGTCGGAATCAATGATGCCCTGCACCTTGTTGGCCACGAAAAGCTCCTCTTCCCAGGCCAGAATGTTCTGGTACAGGACCTCCACCATGGCATCCTCGTCGTTGTTGACCCCCTTCAGGCCGGAAAGCGCCTGGTCGGCGGGAATGGAGAGGAGCACGCTGGGGGTGGAGATCTCGGTGGCGTTGCGGATGGTGATTTTCCAGCTCTCGCCCGCCACACCGGACTCGCTCAGGGCGGTCACATAGGCATTGAGCTCCTGCACATAGGCGCGGATGGCGGCCTTCTGCTCCTCCTGGCCCAAGCTGTACCAGTTGGACAGCTCCAGCACGGGCATGGTGAAGACATTGCTGCTTCCACGCACCTGAAGCTTGATCTGCTCGGGATGGCTGCCGGCGTAAGTGAGGTACAGCGGACCGCCGCGGGGATCGCTCAGGCTGCCGATCTGCTCCACGGTGATGTAGTTGCGGCCGTTCTTCAGGGCGATGGGGGTTCCCTTCCACACGCCGGACTCGCCGTAGAACTGGGTGGGCACCACATAGACGGTGGCGTCATCGGGCAGCTGGGCATAGATGGCCAGGGTCGCGCCGGCCTTGGCGGTGATGCCCAGAGGCTGGAGGTCGCTGGCAGTCTGCCCGGCGGCCTTGTCGGCGGCCGCGCCGGTGCTGCGGCTCTGGAAGTCGTTCTTCACCAGACCCAGGGCGTCTTCCTGCTGCTCCAGCAGGGCCTGGGCCAGATTCAGCTCGTCTCTGAGCTGGGCAACATCCAGGTAGAAGCTGCTCATGGCGGAGAGGCGCTCCTTCAGGGCGGTGATCTCCTCCTGCTCCACACCGCTGCGCAGCTTGGTAAAGCTGCCGTCGCTGAAGAGAGCGGCGATCTCATCGGCCAGGGTGTCGCTGTTATAGAAGGCGATCTCAGAAATGCTCACGCGGGGACCGCCGGTCTTCTCACCCAGCGCCAGGGTAACGCTCTTCACGCCCTTGGTCTCGGGGAAGGCGATGATATAGTAGTTGCTGCTGTTGATGTTTGCGCCATCCCGATAGTAAGTGGCCAGGGTCTGGCCATCCTCACCCTTCAGGGTGACCGTATAGTTGGCGATGCGGTTTTTATAGGCTGCATCCAGATAGGGCACCAGCAGCAGGTAGTTCATATCGTGAGTGGTGCCGAAGGTATAGGTAATGCTGCTGTTGGACCAATAGGTGTTGGCGATCCAGTAAGTATTGGGGTCGTTGTCGGTGAGGTCGGTGTTCACATTGAAGTTGGGGCAGAGGCTCTTATTTACATTGCCGGGGTCTGCCATCACAATGGAGGTAACCTCCTCATTGTCAATGCGTCCCTGAGCGGGCAGCTCGGGCATCTGGAAGCTCTCCCTCTTGGGGGTGCCCAGCGCAGCCGCGGAATAGGGGCCCACGCCGTGGAGGTTGCCCGCCTTGACCGCCACCTCATATTCGGTGCCGTTGACCAGGCCGGTAATGGCGCCGCTGGTCGCCGCCATGTTGCCGCCGAACTGCCGGAAGGCGTCTTCTCCCTTCTGACGGTAGAAGAGCTGATAATAAGTGGCGTCCTTGGTCTTGCCCCAGCTCACGCGCAGGGCGCCGTCCGCCGCCTCCACCACGATGTTGGAGGGGGCGCCGGGCACACTGGCCGGCACAGGCATGGCGGCCAGAATGGCAGAAGCCGTGCCGCTCCAGTCGCCGTTGGTGGCAGTGACCTGGAAGTAATAGGTCTTGTTGTTCTCCAGACCGGAGATGGTGGCCTGGTTGGAGGACACCGCCACGCTCTGGGTCAGGCTGTCCTTATTCTGGCCGTAGCGGACGGTATAGCCCGTCACGTTGGGCATGCTGTCCCACACCAGAGACGCTTCCCCGTCGCCCGCCGTGGCCGCCACACCCTTTACCTGGGTATCGGCCTTCATCTCGTCGGACACGATGTCCTTGAGGAACTCGATCTGGGACACGGTGGCATATTCCGGCTTCTCGCCGGTCTGGCCTTCCACCTTGGTCACCTTGATGGTCACCTTTTTCACCGGGATCTTGTTGCCCAGGTTGATGGTTACCACATTCTGATCGGCCAGACGGCTGATGGCGTGGACACCCTCCGGCGCGGCGGCGCTGAAGGGGATCTCCATGGTCTGGCCGTCCTTGGTCTCCACCACCACGGTACCCTCCTGAATGGCGCCGTCGGCGCTGGGGGTGGTAATGGAAATCTCGCTCATCTCGGTGGGCTTGTCCAGCACAATGGGAATGGACAGCTCCTCCTGACCCTCGGCAGGGGCCACGGTCACGGCGCTTTCACCGGTGAAGAGGTCCTCCAGCGTTCCCTCGGTGACGCTCAGCACGCCCTCTTCCACCTGCGCGGACACGATGGCGGCAGTATCCAGAATGCGGGGCGTTCCGGTCAGGTCCATCACCTTATTGAGATAGGAGAGGTCCACGATATCCACCAGATTGTCGCCGTTGAGGTCGTAGGTGGCCAGTTCGCCGCTCTGTCCCAGTTGCTCTTCCAGGGCCATCAGGTCGGCCCCGTCCACCAGGTCGCTGCCGTCCACATCGCCCAGAGAGAAGGTACCGTCGCCGGTGCTCATGATCACATGCTGGGAGTAGTCCTGAAGCTCCACCTGGGTGGTGCAGGTGGTGTAACCGTCACCCGTCAGGGTGAGGGTATAGGTCCCAAGGGGCAGGCTGTTCAGAGAAACCTGATAGTAACCGATCTGCTGCTCGGTGGTGAGGGCCACACCCTGGGTATTCTGCTTTGCCACCGAAATCTGGCCGGCGGTGATACCGCTGCCCGAAACGCTGCCGTCTTCCAGCGTGATGGAAGCGGTCTCCTGGCTGCTGTTGGTCAGCTGGAGGGTCAGGTTCCGGCCGGCCACCTCGTCTGCCCGCTGGGGGAGGGCGAAGCGCACGGTCAGGGCAATGCTGCCTGTGGCCTGGCTCACCTGCCGGGCAGACACATCATGGCTGGCCGCAGCGGCGGCAGGCAGCCACGGCATGCACAGGGAGCCGGTCAGCGTCAGACTCAGCAATCCCGAAACAACTCTGCGGAAGTGATTCAAGATATTCATCCTTTCTCTCTTGGTATCTGGAGTAAAAACTTTTATTGGAAGGGTCTGGCAGCCGCCTTCTCTCTTTGGCTGCCTCCCCTCTCGGCTCTGTGATTATAGCGGAACCGCTTGCCAATTGCAATAGGTTTTGGTAACTTTTTTATTTTTAGACGCATTGAACAAAAATAATATGTTACTTATTCTTTGTCAGTGACTATGCATAAAACGGCCGCAAACCCTTGCGCCACAAGGGTTTGGCGGTCTGCTGCCAACTGGTTTCAAGAAAAACGGAGGACCCCCCTTGTGGGCTTCCTCCGTTCCTGTGTTCTGCAAATAGAAAAACCGGCCTTCACAAATGTGAAGACCGGCTTTTTGCCTTATTCCTAAGACCTTAGCCCTGGGAAATCGCGCCCACGGGGCAGGTGCCAGCGCAGGTGCCGCAATCGATGCAGGCGCCAGCGTCGATCTCGTAGTGCTCAGCACCCTGAGCAATGGCGCCCACGGGGCAGTTGCCCTCGCAGGAACCGCAGCTGATGCAGTCGCCGCTAATCACATAAGCCATAGGTAACACCTCCAAACTTTAGCTGACACCATTTTAACACGAATTTTCAAAAATGCAATGCTAAATTCTTTGGAAAGTGGGTATAGTTTCCTTGTCCGGCCGCGGTCCGCTGCCGTGCATCCGGTAATTTCTCTTTATTTTGTATCAGGAACAGGTTTTTTCTATGTCTATTCTGCATATAACGACAAACTTTCTGCATTCCCTTCAAAAACGAGGTGAGCCTTTGAACGAGACAAGATTTACATCCAGGGCCCAGACCGCGCTCCGGCTGGCCCAGGGCTGCGCGTCCGAGTTGGGCCACGGCTATGTGGGCACCGAGCATCTGCTGCTGGGTCTGGCCCGGGAGGGCAAGGGCGTGGCGGCGCAGGTGCTCCGGGGCGTGGGGCTGGATGCCGCCAGACTGAAAGAGCACATCGCCCAACTGGTGGGGGTGGGAGAGAGCGGCAGCCGTCCCTCTCAGGGGCTTACCCCCCGGTGCAAGCGGGTGATCGAGCTGGCGCTGGAGGAGAGCCGCAAGGCGGGCACCCGCTATGTAGGCACCGAGCATCTGCTGGCCGGTATCCTCCGGGAGGGGGAAGGGGTGGCGGTGCGGGTGCTGGCCTCCTGCGGACACTCCCCCGGCCGGCTGCTGCTGGACGTGCGCGCCGCCATGGGGGGCGAGTCTCCCCCGCCCTACCGCTCCGCCGGTCGCCCCAAAAACGAGCGGGAGTACGGCGACACCCGCCTTCTGGACCAGTTTTCCCGGGATCTCACCGCTATGGCCGCCGGCGGACTGCTGGACCCGGTGGTGGGCCGGGAGAACGAGATCTCCCGGGTAATCCAGATCCTCTCCCGGCGGCGGAAAAACAATCCCGCCCTCATCGGGGAACCGGGGGTGGGCAAAACCGCCGTGGTGGAGGGGCTGGCCCGGCGGATGGCCGCCGGCGAGGTGCCCGAGGAACTGCGCAGCCGCCGCCTGCTGGCGCTGGACCTCTCCGCTATGGTGGCGGGCACCAAGTACCGGGGGGAATTTGAAGAGCGGGTAAAGCACATCCTGGAGCAGGTCACCCGGGCGGGAAACATCATCCTCTTTATTGACGAGCTGCACAACATCGTGGGGGCCGGTTCGGCGGAAGGGGCCATCGACGCGGCCAACATCATCAAACCCGCCCTGGGTCGGGGAGAGATCCAGGTCATCGGGGCCACTACCACCGACGAATACCGGCGCTACATTGAAAAGGATGCGGCATTGGAGCGGCGCTTTCAGCCGGTCCAGGTGGCAGAGCCGGAGGAGGCCGACGCCGTCTCCATTCTGATGGGGGTGCGGGACAAGTACGAGGCCCACCACCGGCTGCGCATCACCGATGAAGCCATCACTGCCGCCGTACGGCTGTCGGTGCGCTATCTCCCCGACCGGCGGCTCCCGGACAAGGCCATTGATCTCATGGACGAGGCCGCCGCCCATGTACGGCTGGAGCGGCTCACCCTTCCCCCCACCCTCCGGGCGCTGGAGGAGCGGGTGGCCCACGCCCGCATGGAAAAAGAGGAGGCCATCCGGGGACAGCAGTTTGAAAAGGCCGCCATGCTGCGGGACGCGGAGCGGGATTTCCGCCGGGAGCTGGAACAGGGCCGGGCCATCTGGCACACCGGACAGCACACCGGCTCGGTGACCGCCGAGGATGTGGCCGGGGTGGTGTCCCGCTGGACGGGTGTGCCGGTGACGGCCCTCACCCAGAGCGACAAGGAGCGGCTGCTGGCTCTGGAGGACGCGTTACACGCCCGGGTGGTGGGACAGGAACAGGCGGTCCGGGCGGTGGCCAGGGCGGTGCGAAGGGGACGGGTGGGACTGAAAGAACCGGGCCGTCCCACCGGCTCCTTTCTCTTTCTGGGTCCCACCGGCGTGGGCAAAACCGAGCTGTGCCGGGCGCTGGCTGCCGTCCTCTTCGGCAGCGAACAGGCCCTTTTGCGGTTTGATATGTCGGAGTATATGGAAAAGCACACCGTTTCCCGTCTCATTGGCTCGCCGCCGGGCTATGTGGGCCACGAGGAAGGGGGACAGCTCACTGAAGCGGTCCGCCGCCACCCCTATGCCGTGGTCCTCTTTGACGAGCTGGAAAAGGCCCACCCCGACGTGTGGGGATTGTTGCTCCAGATTTTAGAGGACGGCACCGTTACCGACGCCCAGGGCCGCCATGTGGACTTCCGCAACACCGTGATCGTCATGACGTCCAACGTGGGGGCCGAGCGGCTCTCTTCCAAAGTGGGACGATTGGGTTTTTCCCTCCACACCGGAGAATGCCGCCCGGCGGAAGAACTGCGCAAGCTGGTGATGTCCGATCTGAAACGGGTCTTTCGGCCGGAATTTCTCAATCGTCTGGAGGAGATCATCGTCTTTTCCCAGCTGGAGCCGGAAGAGATCCGCTGTATCGCCGCCCGGATGCTGGATCAGGTGGCCCATCGTCTGGCGGCGCTGGGGGTGGGGCTGCGGGTGGAGGACGACGCTTTGGACGCGCTGGCCAAATTAGGCTTTGACCCGCAGTATGGGGCCCGGCCCCTCCGCCGGGCTATCCGGGCACAGGTGGAAGACCCCGCCGCCGAAGCCCTCCTCAACGGTACCCTCACCCCGGGGGACACCGCCGTATTTACTCTCCGGGAGGGCGCGCTCTCCCTTCTTCCCGCTCCTGCCGCCCTGCCGCCGGGGACAACATAGTGGGAAAAGTAAATATTGCACGCTTTTCACGGATTTGTTTCCCTCCCGGGAGCGGCCCTGCGCGGGCGGCGCCAGGCCCTTTTCCCGAAAAGGGCCTGGACCAAAAGGGGCAAAGGGGGGATACCCCCCTTTGCATTCCCCCAGGTGCGCCGAAATCTTGGCAGTCATCGTTTCCCATTCCCCGCAGGTGTTTCCCCGGTGTGTGGGCCCCGCCGCCCACGGCGGGGCAATCTCTTTCATAGGGACGCACATTGTGCACTTTCCTTCCAAATCAGTGCATCCTGCCGAACGAGCGCTTTATGGAAGCTTTCTTTGCCTACTTTCTTTCTCGAAAGAAAGTAGGGCTTCTTTTTGGTTGGGGAGTTTGCCGTCCAGGACCTGGTCCAGTAAGAATTGCAGGCGTGCGCCCAGGGCAGGGCCGGGCTGCCATCCCCCTTCCATCAGGTCACGGCCTGTCACCGCCAGCATTTTTACCGACGTACACGCCCCTTCCGCAATCAGCTGGCGGATCGCTTCCTTTATCTCTTCCAGCTCCTCCAGCCGCTGGGTGACCAGCTCCGGCGTCTGGGCCAGCGCGTCCCCCCGCTGTACCTCCACCAGCTGCAACAGCCGCTCCTCCCCCAACTGGTTGAGCCGCCGCCGGAGCAGTTTGGGGTCGGTGGACAGGGGCAGGTCATGCCGCTTCACCAGCTCCAACACTGCCCGAGCCGTCTCCCGCTCGCTGCGCAGCCGGTGGAGCATCTCTTCCGCCAGCTGGGCACTGAGGGCGGCATGGCCGTAAAAATGCCCCACGCCATCCTTGTCTACCGAACAGCACCGGGGCTTCCCCACGTCGTGGAGCAGCATGGCAAGGCGGACCGGCACTTCCGCCGGCACCGCCGCCACCGCCCGGGCGGTGTGCTCCCACACGTCCCAGCAGTGCCAGGGATTGCGCTGGTCAAAGCCCACCATCTCCCCCAGCTCCGGCCAGAAGACCGACAGCACGTCGGGATAGTCCAGCAGCACCGGCAGCACACCGGAGCCGGTCAGCAGCCGTTTCAGCTCCGACCAGATGCGCTCGGCGGCCACCTGCTCCAGCATGGCGCGGCAGCGGTGGAGGGCGGCGGCTGTCTCAGGATGGATGGCATAGCCCAGCGTGGCGGCGAAGCGCAGCCCACGCATCACCCGCAGCCCGTCCTCCCGGAACCGGCGGTCCGGTTCCCCCACACAGCGTACCACACCATTTTCGATGTCGCTCCGTCCGCCGAAGGGGTCCACCAGATTCCCCTCCACATCCATGGCAATGGCATTCATGGTAAAATCCCGCCGGGCCAGGTCTTCGGTGAGAGAGGGCGTAAAGGTCACATGATCGGGCCGCCGCCCGTCGGAATAACGCCCGTCCACCCGGTAGGTGGTCACCTCGTAGGGGGTGCTGTCCAGCAAAACCGTCACCGTGCCATGCTGCAAGCCGGTCTCCACCACCGGAAACTCCGAACATACGGCTTTCGTCTCCCCGGGCAGGGCGGAGGTGCAGATATCCCAGTCGTGAGGCGTCACGCCCCGCAGCAGGTCGCGGACGCAGCCCCCCACAACATACGCTTCATATCCCCGGGCATTGAGCCGCCGGAGCAGCGTTTCCGCGCCCGAATCCATCCGTTCCATCTATCTTTTCTCCCCTTCCTCCTGTTTTGGCACATTAAAACACAGTTTCTTTCCCCTGTCAAGAAACCCCGCTCCCTCTTGTGCGCCGGACGGCGGCACGGTATAATAGCATAGAATCCATGTGGGGAGGCACAACATGACTTTGGATAAAAACGCCCTTTTTTCCGACGCATTTCCCTTCTGGCCGGAACTGGATCAGGGGCAGCGTCAGACCCTGATTGACGGCAGCTTTCTCTCTGCCATCCCCAAAGGGACGGTCACCCATCAGGCCCAGCAGGGCTGTAAGGGTCTGCAATTGGTTCTGGAAGGGCAATTGCGGGTGTATATCGTCTCGGAAGAGGGCCGGGAAGTGACTTTATACCGGGTCAGAGCGGGAGAAGTGTGCGTCATGTCCTCCTCCTGTCTCATGGACGCCATTGTCTTCGAGGTGCTCATCGAGGCCATGGCCGACACCCAGGTGCTCACCATCCCCTCTCCCATCCTCGCTCCAGTGCTTCAGCGCTGCCCAAAAGCGGAGCTTTTCCTCTATAAAACAGCCAGCACCCGCTTTGCCGACGTGATGTGGACCATGCAGCAGATCCTCTTTATGGGCGCGGACCGGCGGGTGGCCATCTTTTTGTGGGAAGAGTTCCGGCAAAACGGGCCGGTAATCCGTCTGACCCACGACGAGATCGCCCGGTGCATCGGCAGCGCCCGGGAAGTGGTAACAAGAGTGCTCAATTATTTTGCCCAGGAGGGACTGGTGGCGCTGGGCCGGGGCAAGATTACGCTCTTGCAGCCCGACGCCCTGCAAAAACTGTGCTAATGTAAGCGCGTCACATACCGTCCGTTCTCATTCTGCTATACTTAGTTTCAGTTTTTTGTGAGGAGGATTTTGTTTGATGCGTGCAAAACGAATGGCCCGGGTGGACCAAGACCGCTGCGTCGCCTGCGGCACCTGCGCCAAGGAATGCCCCCTGAGCGCGATTTCCGTCTATCGTGGCTGCTGGGCCCAGGTAAATGAGGAAACATGTGTGGGCTGCGGCCGCTGCGCCAAAGTCTGCCCCGCCGACTGCATCACCATTGTGGAACGGGAGGGGCAGGCATGAAGAAAAAACACTGGTATGACTATCTCTGGATCTGGTCCATCGTATACTTTGCCCTGGGCTTTTTCAACATTCTCTTTGCCTGGCTGGGCATGATCGACTTTCTCCTGCCGGTGATTCTGGCGGCGTTCGGCGGCAACAAGTATTTCTGCAACAACCTCTGCGGCCGGGGACAGCTCTTCTCCCAGCTGGGCGGCACCCTGAAATGCTCCCGCTGCCGTCCCGCGCCCCGCTGGCTCTCGTCCAAGCCCTTCCGGTATGGATTCCTTCTCTTCTTCCTGGCCATGTTCGGCAACATGGTCTTCCAGACCTATCTGGTGGGGGCAGGCGCGTCCTCCCTCCGGGAGGCCATCAAGCTCTTCTGGACCATCCGGGTGCCCTGGGGCTGGACCTATTCCGTGGGCGCCGTCCCCGACTGGGTGGCGCAGTTCAGCTTCGGCTTTTACAGCCTGATGCTCACCTCCCTGCTGCTTGGTCTCATCGTGATGGTCCTCTATAAGCCCAGGACCTGGTGTTCCTTCTGCCCCATGGGCACCATGACCCAGGGCATCTGCAAGCTGCGCAACCGGGCCACAAAACATTAATACATAGAGAAAAGGAGGACCGCCATGCAGATCATCCTTTCCCCCGCCAAAAAGATGCGGGTGGACACCGATTCCCTCCCCGTGCTGGATCTGCCGCCCTTTCTCGAGCGCACCGGGCGTCTGCTGGACGCCCTCCGGGCCTACTCCCCCCGGGAATTACAGGCCCTCTGGAAGTGCAACGACGCCATTGCCGCCCAGAACATAGAGCGCCTGGCCCATATGTCACTGACCCGCAACCTGACCCCCGCCATTCTCTCCTATGAGGGCATCCAGTATCAGTACATGGCTCCCGGGGTTCTGGACCGTGAGAGCCTTGCTTACTTACAAAACCATGTGCGTATCCTGTCCGGATTTTACGGCATGGTCCGCCCCTTTGACGGTGTGACTCCCTACCGGCTGGAGATGGGGGCAAAGCTGTCGGTGGACGGGGCCAGAGACCTCTATGCCTTCTGGGGAGATGCCATGGCGCAGGCGCTGGCCCGGGAAAGCGATCTTGTGCTCAATCTGGCTTCCAGGGAATACAGCAAGGCGGTGGAACCCCATCTGCCGCCCCATGTGTCCTTTGTTACCTGCGTGTTCGGCGAGGAAAAAGAGGGAAAGGTCATTGAAAAAGGCACCAAGTGCAAAATGGCCCGGGGCAGGATGGTCCGTTTCCTGGCCGAGCATCAGGTGGAGACGCTGGACGGCGTGAAAGCGTTCTCCGAGCTGGGCTACTCCTATGCCGAAGAATACAGTCAGGATAAAATTATCGTATTTATACAAAAGGAGTGTTAGTATGCTGGAAATCGGAACCAAAGCGCCGGATTTCACCCTCCCCGATCAGGACGGGAATCCGGTCTCCCTCCACGACTTTCTGGGCAAAAAAGTGGTGCTCTACTTCTACCCCCGGGACAACACCGCCGGATGCACCAAACAGGCCTGCGCCTTCGCGGAAAAGCACCCGGATTTTCAGGCCCTGGACGCGGTGGTCATCGGCATCAGCAAGGACACCGTGGCCTCTCACCGGAAGTTCGCCGACAAATATTCTCTCCCCTTCCTGCTGCTGGCCGACCCGGAGCTGGGCGTGCTCCAGAGCTACGGCGTATGGCAGGAGAAAAAGCTGTACGGTAAGGTGAGCATGGGCGTGGTGCGCTCCACTTATCTCATCGATGAAGAAGGCGTCATCCGCGCCGCCCTCCCCAAGGTCAAACCAGACGCCAACGCCCAGCAGATGCTGGAGCTGTTGGGTAACTGACAACCACATAGAAACAAACAAGGTCAGGAACCATCTTCGGCTCCTGACCTTGTCTTTTTGCTGTTTAATTAAAAGGCGGACAGCTGCTGGGTGAGGCTCTCAATGAGGGTGCGGAGCTTTTCGGCACGCTCCTTCTCAGCCTCCACCACGTTGGCGGGGGCCTTGCTCACAAAGCCCGGATTATTGAGCTTGGCGTCCAGCTTCTCCAGCTCCTTGGTGTGCTTGCCCAGCTCCTTCTCGATGCGGGCCTTTTCCTTGGCCAGGTCCACCAGCTCGCCCAGAGGGATGAACACCCGGGCCACATGGGTGGTGATGGACACCAGACCGGCCTGCTGGGCGTCGGCGTCGGAGGGGCCTTCCTGCACGGGGACCACCTTCACTTCACTGGCGCCGGCCAGACGCTTGAGGAAGGGGATGCCGGCGTTGAACACCGCCGTCTCCAGGGTGGCCACGGTGAGAGAGGCCTTTTTGGAGGGGGGCACGTTCATCTCCGCCCGGCGGGTACGCACGGCGCGGATGGCGTCCATGATGAGCTCCATGGCCTTCTCTTCCTCGGGGAACGAGAGGTCCTCCCGGTACTCCGGCCACTTCTGGAGCATGAGGAAGTCGCCCTCATGGGGCAGGGCCTGCCAGATCTCCTCGGTGATATAGGGCATGAAGGGGTGGAGCAGCTTGAGGGTCTCGGCGAGGACGTAGCAGAGGACCTGCTGGGCGTTGACCTTGGCGGACTCATCCTCGCCCTGAAGACGGGACTTGGTCAGCTCGATATACCAGTCGCAGTAGGAGTCCCAGATAAAGTCATAGACCTTCTGGGCCGCCACGCCCAGCTCGAACTTCTCCATGTTCTCGGTGACCTCGGGGATGACGCTGTTGAGCTTGGACAGGATCCACTTGTCCTCCAGCTCCAGATGGTCGGGCAGCTTGCAGTCCTCAATGGTCAGGTTCATCATCAGGAAGCGGGAAGCGTTCCAGATCTTGTTGGCAAAGTTGCGCATGGCCTCGCACCGCTCGGTGTAGAAGCGCATATCGTTGCCGGGAGAGTTGCCGGTGACCAGGTTGAAGCGGAGGGCGTCGGCGCCGTACTGCTCGGCGATGACCAGGGGGTCGATGCCGTTGCCCAGGGACTTGGACATCTTTCTGCCCTTGTCGTCCCGCACCAGACCGTGGATGAAGACGGTGTGGAAGGGGGGCTTTCCGGTGTGCTCACAGGCGGAGAAAATCATGCGGGCCACCCAGAAGAAGATGAT
>DXGA01000075.1 GCA_019114165.1 Candidatus Flavonifractor merdipullorum
TGGCCGCCGGAGAGCAGGTGAGGGGCGTGTTCCCGGTACTGGTACATACCAACGGCCTTGAGGGCGTTGTCCACCCGTTCTCTGATCTCCGCCGGGGGAACGCCCAGATTTTCCGGCGCAAAGGCCACGTCTTCCTCCACCACGTTGGCCACGATCTGGTTATCGGGGTTCTGGAAGACCATGCCCACCGTCCGGCGGATATCCAGCAGGAGGTGATCGTCGGCGGTATCCATACCGGTGACGTAGACCTTGCCGCCGGTTGGGAGGAGAATGGCATTCATGTGCTTGGCCAGAGTGGATTTCCCGCTGCCGTTGTGGCCCAGCACGGCCACGAAGGAGCCTTCCTCGATGTTCAGATCCACGCCGTTCAGCACCACTGTCTGAACGGTTTCCGCGTCGGTGTAGGCGAAATGGAGGTCTTGGGTCGAAATCATTGCATCACGCATACTTAAAAATACCTCGTTGTTAGAAAGCGCTCCACCGGCCGGTGGCGCCGCAGGGCAGGGCGAGACCGGTCTCGGTCACCGCCAGGCCCAGTTCCTGACTTTCGGTGTGTCCGCCGAAGCGGGCGGTAAAGATGGACTCCATGATGTAAGTGAGCACCGAAGGAGCCAGGCCGGTGGTATAGGAGTTGATGAGCACAAAGAGAGGCTCATCGGAGAGCACGCCGGACACCAGCTCCACGAAGGGCCACAGGTTTTCCTCCAGCTTCCAGATCTCGCCGGAGGGACCGCGGCCGTAGGAGGGCGGGTCCATGATGATGGCGTCATACTTGCGGCCCCGGCGGATCTCCCGCTCCACGAATTTGGCGCAGTCGTCCACAATCCAGCGGATGGGGGCGTCCTCCAGTCCGGAGCTTTTGGCGTTCTCTCTGGCCCAGGAGACCATGCCCCGGGCGGCGTCCACATGGCAGACGCTGGCCCCGGCGGCGGCACAGGCCACCGTGGCGCCGCCGGTATAGGCGAAGAGATTGAGCACACTGATGGGCCGTCCGGCCTTCTGGATCTTGTCCCGGGCGAAATCCCAGTTGGCGGCCTGTTCGGGGAAGAGACCGGTGTGCTTGAAGTTCATGGGTTTAATATTAAAGGTAAGGTTCCGATAGGACACCGTCCAACGCTCGGGCAGATCCTTTTTGGCCCACTGGCCGCCGCCGGTGTTGGAGCGGGCATAACGGGCGTCATGCCGCTTCCAGCCGGGATGCTTTCTGGGGGTGTTCCAGATGGCCTGGGGGTCCGGGCGGACCAGTACGTACTTGCCCCAGCGCTCCAGCTTTTCGCCCCGGCCGCAGTCCAAGAGCTCATAGTCCTTCCAATTGTCCGAAATCCACATAGCCTGTCCTCTCTCATTTCCCGGGAAACGGCACTGCCGGCCCCTATATTTTTGTATTTTGCCAATTAACTTCTGCAATTTAAGTATTATACCACCTGTCTCAACCAGCGTCAAATAGAATAGAAGTTGTAATATGGGAAAAATTATGATACAATATTCCCGTTATTTTGGAACCTGACGGGAAACGACCCGATGATTTAAGGAGCGTAACGATATGGAGACAGGTGAGTTCCAGTTCCGTACAGCGGCCATCGGCGGCTTTTTGAAGCAGGACGTATTGGATTACATCGAGCGGGCCAACCGGGAGCACAGAGAGCGCATCGAGCAGCTGGAAAAGGAGCTTGCGGCGGTGAAGGGCGAGCGGGACGAGCTGAAGGAGCGGACCGGCACACTGGAAAAGGACAGTCTGGAGCGGCGCAATCAGCTGGCCGGTCTGAGCGACCAGGTGGAAGAGCTGCGCAGCCGCCTGAACCAGCGGGAGCAGGAACTGGAGGAGATCCGGGGAGAGTCCAGATTGCAGGACGAGCTGCAAGGGGAGCTTTCCGACCAGATGAGCGATCTGAAAGCCCGTCTCTCCAAGGCGGAGCACGCGGCCAAGGCCTACGAGGCCATCAAGGACCGCACGGCGGGCATTGAGCTGGAAGCCCACTGCCGGGCCCAGGCGGTGGAAGCGGCGGCTCAGGTGCAGGTGGACAAGACCCGCCACGAGGTGGAGCAGTGGATCGCCAAGGTGCAGGGCAGTTACGACCAGATGCGCAGCGACATCGACGCCACCATTTCCCATGCCTCCGGGGAGCTGGAGCGGGTGCGGCGGAGCATGGAGAAGCTGACCGAGGAATTTGGCGTCCATGACGACGCGCTGAAGGGAATTTTGCGTACTTATCAGGAGGCGGTAGGCCATAAACAGGCGCCCGCGCCTCTTCCCCTGGAGGAAAAGTAATCTTCCAGAAAAAATCTCATAGCATGATCTGATACCCGCCGCGGCTGGAGAGAACGTTCGACCGCGGCGGGTTCTTTGTATTTTCCATGTATTTGTGGTAGTATTGTCCAAGGAAAAGAAAATCACCTCTGTGTCTGTGATTCCACGCGATGGGACTTGACAAGGAACCGATGTTATAGTATATTAGCGTGGTAAAGTGAAAAAGCAAAGGAGGATACTCCGATGAAATACAGCATCAACACGCCGGAGGGAACCCGGGACCGTCTCTTTGCCGAATGCCGGGAGCGCCGGTCGGTACAGAGCGCGCTGACCGGTCTCTTTCAGGGCCGGGGCTACACCGAAGTGATCACCCCGGAAGTGGAGTTTTACGACCTGTTTCTCCGTTCGGGCAACCCCATGCCCCAGGAGTCTATGTTGAAGATCATCGACCGCTCGGGCAAGATCATGGTCATGCGCCCCGACTGCACCACCCCCATTGCCCGGGTGGCAGCCACCAAGCTCAAGGCGCTGCCTCTGCCCCAGCGGCTCTATTATGATCAGACCGTCTTCCGTTCCGGTCAGGCCCACCGGGGGGGCAGCAGTGAGATCGCCCAGTGCGGCGTGGAGCTCATCGGGGCCGCCGGTCTGAAGGCCGACCTGGAGATGGTGGCCATGGCGGTGGATGCCCTCCGTGCCTGTGCCCTGAAGGGGTTCCACATCGAGCTGGGTCACGCGGGCTTTTTCCGCAATCTGGCCGGGCGCATGGATCTGGACGAGGAAAAGACAGAGGAAATGCGCGCCCTGATCGAGGGAAAGAACTTCGCGGCCCTCAACGATTTTCTGGAGCCCTTCCGGGACTGTC
The DNA here is from genome assembly GCA_019114165.1 of Candidatus Flavonifractor merdipullorum. Taxonomy (GTDB): domain Bacteria; phylum Bacillota; class Clostridia; order Oscillospirales; family Oscillospiraceae; genus Pseudoflavonifractor_A; species Pseudoflavonifractor_A merdipullorum. The sequence continues at coordinate 3,111 of DXGA01000075.1, forward strand.
CGGCGTGGGCGGCCATGCAGCGTATCTCCCGCCTTTTTGGCGGCGCGGAGGTACTGGACGAGGCCGAAGCCCTGGCTGGCAAGACCGAAGCGGTGGATTATCTCCGCACCCTCTATGAAGCGCTGGAGGCGGCGGGATACGGGCAGTATATCCGCTTTGACCTGGGTCTGGTCCACCAGATCGACTACTATACCGGCGTGGTCTTCCGCGGCTATGCCGAGGGCGCGGGAGACGCGGTTCTCTCCGGCGGACGGTATGACGGCCTGACGGCCGCCTTTGGCCGCCCTGCTCCGGCCACCGGCTTTGCCGTGGATGTGGACGCGGTCACTGCCTGTCAGCCCCAGGAGGAGGGAAAGAACGCCGACACCCTCATTCACTTTGACCCGGCCCAGCTGGCGCAGGCCCTCCGGGCGGTAGACGGCAAGGAGAACGGGATCTGCGAGCTCTCCCCCTGTGAGACACTGGAGGAGACGGTACAGCTGGCGAAAAGCCGTAAAATTGCCCAGGTGCTGGTGCTGGAAGACGGAAAAAGCCGTCTTCTGGACGTAGAAGGGGAGGCGTAAGAGATGACACAGCAAGGAAACCGGCTGCGTATCGCCCTGACCAAGGGGCGTTTGCAGGATAAAAGCGTGGAGCTGTTCGAGGCCATGGGTCTGGACTGTTCTCCCATCCGCAACCCGGGACGGCGGCTCATCCACGCGCTGCCCAATTATCCCCTGGACGCGGTGCTGGCAAAAGCGCCCGACGTCATCACCTATGTGGAGCACGGCGTGTGCGACCTGGGCATCGTGGGCAAGGACACCATTCTGGAGCAGGGCAAGTCCTTTTATGAGGTGCTGGATCTGGGCTTCGGCCGCTGCCGGTTTGCGCTGGCGGTGCGGCAGGGCAGCGATTTTTACGGCACCTACAAGACCCGCCGGGTGGCCTCCAAGTATCCCAACGTGACCCGCAGCTTTTTTGGGCGGAAGGGTATGGACGTGGATATCATCAAGATTGAGGGCAGCGTGGAGCTGGCTCCCATTCTGGATCTGGCGGACGGCATCGTGGATATCGTGGAGACCGGCGCTACCCTGCGGGAAAACGGTCTGGTGCCCATTGAGGACGTGCAGACCGTTTCGGCCCGGCTGATCGTGAACACGGCCAGCATGAAGCTGCACAAGGAACAGATCGAGGATTTCATCGGCCGGTGTGAGGCCGAGCTGGAGAAGCGGAGGAAGGTATGATCGACATCGTCAAGGCCGACGGGCAGGGCGAACAGGCCGTTATCGCGGCTATGCGTGCCCGTGCGGCGCAGAACAACGCGGCGGTGGACCAGGCGGTGTCCGCCATTCTGGCCGACGTGGCCCAGCGGGGCTATGAGGCGGTCCGGGAGTACTCCCTGAAATTTGACAAAGCGGAGCCTCGGGAAATCGGCAGGGAGGAGCTGGAAGCGGCCTATGCCGCCTGCGACCCCACCCTCATCGCCGCCATGGAGCACGCCGCCGCCAATATCCGGGATTATAACGAAAAGCTGCTTTACCAGACATCGGAATGGACCTCTCCCGACGGCGGACAGGTGGGACGGATCGTCCGCGGCCTGACCCGTGTGGGCATCTATGTGCCCGGCGGCACGGCGGCCTATCCCAGCAGCGTGCTGATGAACGCCGTTCCCGCCAAAGTGGCCGGAGTGGAAGAGATCGTCATGGTCACCCCGCCCACCGAAAACCTGAGTATTCCCGTGCTGGCGGCGGCGAAAATCGCCGGTGTGGACCGGTGCATCGCAGTGGGCGGCGCCCAGGCTGTGGCGGCCCTGACCTATGGCGCGGGCTTTATCCCCAAGGTGGATAAGCTGGTGGGGCCGGGCAACGCCTATGTGGCGGCGGCCAAGCGCCTGGCCTACGGCAAGCTGGACATTGATATGGTGGCTGGTCCCTCCGAGGTGCTGGTCATTGCCGACGGCAGCGCAGACCCCAAATTCGTGGCCGCCGACCTTCTCAGCCAGGCGGAGCACGACAAACTGGCCTCCGCCGTCCTCCTCACCGATTCGGCGGAGCTGGCACAAAAGGTGGATGAGGAAATCATCCGCCAGACCGGCTATCTGAGCCGCAGCGAGATCATGGAATGTTCCCTCCGGGATTTCAGCTGTGCCATCGTGTGTGACAATCTGGACGGCTGCGTAGACCTGGCCAACGAGATCGCCCCGGAGCACCTGGAGATCGTGACCGAGGACCCCAGAGCCCTTCTGCCCAAGATCAAGAACGCCGGCGCGGTCTTTCTGGGGGCATGGTCGCCGGAGCCTCTGGGCGACTACCTGGCGGGACCGGACCACGTGCTGCCCACCAGCGGCACCGCACGGTTCTTCTCGCCTCTGAGCGTGACCTCCTTCCTCAAGACCATGAGCGTCATTGAGTATAGCCGGGAGACCTTAAGTCCCATCCGGCAGGAGATCATCACCTTTGCTGAGAGCGAAAAACTCACCGCCCACGCCAATTCCATCCGGGTACGGTTTGAGGGATAAGGAGGGAAGACCATGCGAACGGCGGAAGTATCCCGCAAGACCAAAGAGACCGGCATCGACCTGAAACTCTCGCTGGAGGGCGGACCGGTGGAGGTAAAGACCGGCATCGGCTTTTTCGACCATATGCTCACGGCGCTGGCATTCTATGGCGGACTGGGTCTGTCCCTCACGGTGGAGGGCGACCTGGAAGTGGACGGCCACCACACGGTGGAGGATACCGGTATCGTGTTGGGACAGGCCATGAAAGAAGCGCTGGGCGACCGAAAGGGCATTCGGCGCTATGCTTCGGCCTATATCCCCATGGACGAGGCGTTGTGCTTCACGGCGCTGGACTTTTCCAACCGTCCCTTTCTGGTCTTTGACGCCGAAATGCCCCAGGAGCGTATCGGCAGCTATGAAAGCTGTTTGACGGAAGAATTCATGCGGGCCTTTGCGGTCAACAGCGGTTTGACGCTACACATGAAGGCGTTATATGGCAAGAACGCCCATCACATCACCGAAGCCCTCTTCAAATCTCTGGGCGTGGCCATCAAAGAGGCGGTGGAGATCACCGGCACCGGCGTCACTTCTACCAAGGGGGTACTCTGATGAACTGCACGGCGATTGTGGATTACGGCGTTGGCAATCTGAAAAGCGTCACCAACGCCATGGATTATCTGGGCTTAAAGACCTGCATCACCAGCGATCCCAACGAGCTGGAGCGAGCGGACGCCATCATCCTGCCTGGGGTCGGCGCGTTTCCCGATGCGGCGGACCGTCTGCGTACCTCCGGACTGGATCAGCTGCTGTGCCGGGAGGCCCAGCGGAAGCCCATTCTGGGCATTTGTCTGGGGATGCAGCTCCTCTTTGAGCGGGGGGAAGAGGTGAGAAACTGCGACGGTCTGGGCCTTGTCAGCGGCTCTATCCGTAAAATCGAAACCGATCTGAAATTGCCCCACATCGGCTGGAACAGTCTGACCTTCCCCAATCCGTCGCCCCTGTTTGCCGGTCTGGAGGAAGGAAGCTATGTCTACTTTGTCCACTCCTTCTGCGGCGTGGCGTCCGATCCGTCCCAGATCATCGCCCAGACCGATTACGGCGTGCCGGTGGTGGCGGCGGTGAACCATGGAAACGTGTACGGCTGCCAGTTCCACCCGGAGAAGAGCGGAGAAGTGGGGCTGCAAATATTGCGGAACTTTGGAGGGCTGAACCGATGATTTTACTGCCTGCCATTGATTTGAAAGATTGTAAGGCTGTCCGGCTTTATAAAGGGGATTTTTCCACCGTCCATCAGGTGGCCGACGATCCTCTGGCCACGGCCAAGGCATTTTACGCCGCCGGCGCCCGGCAGATCCATATGGTGGATCTGGACGGCGCCCGGAACGGGGTGCGGAAAAACGGGGCCATTGTGGCGCAGATCGCCAGGGAAAGCGGATTAAAGGTGGAACTGGGCGGCGGAATCCGTACCATGACCGACCTGGAAGCGGTCTTTGCACTGGGCGTCAGCCGGGCGGTGATCGGCTCGGCGGCGGTGCGTGATCCGGACTTTGTCCGCGCCGCCGTGGAGAAATACGGCGAGCGGATCGCCGTGGGCATCGACGCCAGAGACGGTCGGGTGCGCACCGCCGGCTGGGAAGAAGATTCGGGGCTGGATTATCTGGCCTTTGCCCGCCAGATGGAGGAAACCGGCGTAAAATTCATTATTTTCACAGATATTGAGACCGACGGCACCCTGACCGGACCGTCTTTTGACCGTCTGGCCGATCTTCAGAAGGTGTACAGCGGGAAAATCATTGCCTCCGGCGGCGTCTCCTCCAACGAGGATTTGCGCCGTCTGGACGAGCAGAAGCTGTGGGGCGCCATCATCGGCAAGGCCTACTATGCCGGGAAGGTGGACCTGCCACAGGCGGTAAAGGAGGCGGGAGAGCAGTGTTAGCCAAACGGATCATTCCCTGTCTGGACGTGAGAGACGGCCGGGTGGTGAAGGGCGTCAACTTCGTCAACATCCGGGACGCCGGCGACCCGGTGGAGCTGGCCAAATACTACTCCGACCAGGGGGCCGACGAAATCGTCTTTCTGGACATCACTGCCACCAGCGACGCCCGGGACACCGTGGCCGACGTGGTGGAGCGCACCGCCGCCCAGGTTTTCGTCCCGCTGACAGTGGGGGGCGGCATCCGTACCCTGGAGGACTTCCAGCGGCTCCTGCGGGCGGGCGCCGATAAGATCTCGGTCAATTCCGCGGCTGTGGCCCGGCCGGAACTGATCTCCGAAGCGGCGGAGCGGTTTGGTTCCCAGTGCGTGGTGCTGGCGGTGGACGCCAGAGCCAGAGGGGACGGCACCTGGGAAGTGGTGGTGGCCGGCGGACGGAAGCCCACCGGCATGGACCTCATCCAGTGGGTGAAACAGGGCGAAGCGCTGGGGGCGGGTGAGATTTTGCTCACCTCCATGGACGCCGACGGCACCAAGGCCGGTTTTGATCTTGCCATGACCAAAGCGGTCACCGAGGCGGTGGGCATTCCGGTCATCGCCTCCGGCGGCTGCGGGTCGCTGGCCCACTTTGCCCAGGTGTTTGAGGAGACCGGCTGTGATGCCGCCTTGGCCGCGTCTCTCTTCCACTTCGGAGAGCTGACCGTACCCCAAGTGAAAGATTATCTGCGCACCCAGCAGATACCGGTGAGGTGAAAACGATGCACTTTGATTTGGACCAACTCTTTCAGAAATCCGACCTCATCCCGGTCATTATTCAGGATGTGGACACCAAGGATATCCTGATGCTGGGCTTTACCAACCGGGAAGCGGTGGAGCTGACCTTAAAGACAAAGACGGCCTGGTTCTGGAGCCGCAGCCGGGAAAAGCTGTGGAATAAGGGGGAGAGCTCGGGACATTTTCTCCATGTGGAGAAGGTGGTCACCGACTGTGATACCGACACCCTGCTCTATTTCTGCCGCCCCGACGGCCCCACCTGTCACACCGGGGCGCGGAGCTGCTTTTTCAATACCATCATGGAGGGAGAACAATGAACGATACTGTTTTGCAGGACCTTTATCAGGTGGTCCTGGACCGGAAAGCCAATCCTCAGGAGGGCTCCTACACCTGCTATCTCTTTGAAAAGGGGACCGACAAAATCCTCAAAAAGGTGGGCGAGGAGTGCGCCGAGACCATCATCGCCGCCAAGAACGGGGTGCAGGAGGACACGGTGGGAGAGATCTCCGACCTCGTCTATCACCTGATGGTCCTCATGGCCCATGAGAATATCCCGCTGGACGCGGTGCTGGGCGAGCTGGAAAAGCGCAGCCACAAGATCGGCAATTTGAAGACCTTCCATCAGGTAGACCACAATACCTGACAGACAAAAAACATCCCCGCTGTACAGATTTGGTACAGCGGGGATGTTGGCTTACTGGGATTAGATTTCGTTGCCGACTTTACCGACCTTCTTGCGGGAAGAGACCCATTCCTCACCATGTACGATGTAACGGGAGACGGTTTTATAGACGCCGAAGGTGATGAGCGAGTTGGCGCCGGCCTTGATGAGATTAAAGGGGGCGATGAAAGGAACCAGCAGGGTGTCCACATAGGCCCGGTTGGCGGCCACGGCGGCGGCGTCAGTGATGTCGGCTGTGATAAAGTAGGGGGTAATGAAGTGGTTGAAGACCATCATAGCGGCGGTCATGGCCAGAGTACCGGCCACCAAAGCGATCACTGCGCCGCCGCGGGTGTGCTTGACTCTATAAATGATGCCCGCCACCAGCACCAGAGTGGAAGTGGCGAAGATGTGCATGGCAATACCCATCACGCCGCTCTGGGCGCTGACGGTAAAGCCCTGAATCAGGCTGGCCACTACGGTGAGGGCGATGCCCGCCAGGGGGCCATAGGCAAAGGTGCCGATGAGGATGGGGATGTCGGCGGGGTCATACTCCAAAAAGGCCACGGGGGCGAAGATGGGGAAATGGACCAGGGAGACCAGGACGATGGACAAGGCCACCAGCATGGCCATCACGGCCAGCTTTTTGATGCGGGCTGATTTTTCAGACATAAAAAACACTCCTTATTTTGAGGTAACATCTGAAAGCCCATGTCTTTCAGGTGTGTACACAAAACCAGGAGGTGTGTTCATCACATCTTCTTTCATCCAGACTTCGCGTCAAAGAAAGACGCGTCACTGTCGGTCCCGGAGTTGCACCGGGTCTGCGCAAAGAGCGCTCGCGGACTGTACCGCCGATCGGGATTTTCACCCTGCCCTGAAGACATACAATTCAGTTGTTCCATGCTCATTATAGCATAGCCGCGGGAAAAAGCAAGAGGCAATCCAAAAAGAACAAATGTTTGAAATGACGTTGACTTGCCTTTCGGGATATACTAGAATAGTATCGATGAAACGAGAGGGGATGAGGTGGATATGGCCCGGTATGAGAGCTGCTGTTTT
>DXGA01000076.1 GCA_019114165.1 Candidatus Flavonifractor merdipullorum
GACATGCCTGAGCCCTGATAATTGGTGATCTCAGCGGCGGCACGCTCCAGGACCTCCAGCGGAAGCATGGAGGGACCAGCCGAAAAATTGTAGATGCGTTCAGTTCCCATTGTCGTAATCTCCCTTCGAAGTTGTATTTCCCGGAAACGGATCAGAAACTGGGAAATACCGGTTGCCTGGGTATGGCCCATATTATACCGCTTTAGCGCGTTAACGTCAAGGTAAAAATAAAAAGATGAGGCACGGTTTGTCAAAATGGAGGATTTCAGCAATTGCACCGGGGTATGGTTTATGCTATAATGAAAAAATGTGATGGAATTACCATTAAGCATGGAGTTATGTGGAAAGCGGAAGTGATGAAGACGTGAGAAAAGGTCGCGTATCGGACGCGGTGATTCGCCGTCTGCCCCGATATTTCCGGCATCTGACCGATTTGGAGCTGGCCGGAGTGGAGCGCATTTCATCCAGTGCGCTGGGGCAGTCGATGAATCTGACTGCTTCACAGATCCGGCAGGATCTATCCTGTTTTGGCGAATTTGGCCAGCAGGGCTATGGATATAAGGTAGAAAACCTGCGGCGGGAGATCGCGGATATCCTGGGCATGCACCAGGGACATGCCGCGGTGATCCTGGGGGCGGGCAACCTGGGCCGTGCGCTGATTGAGAACTTTCATTTTGAGCGCAGCGGCTTCACCCTTCAGGCGGCGTTTGACGTCTGCCCGGAGGTGGTGGGCACCCGCATTGCCGGTCTGACGGTGCGCCACGCCAACACGCTGGAGGAATATCTGGCGGCGGAACCCTGTGATGTCGGGGTGCTGACGGTACCGCGGAGCGCAGCCCAGGGAATGGCAGACCGGCTGATCGCATCGGGCGTCAAGGGCCTTTGGAACTTTACCAATATGGAATTGCAGCATGTGGCAGGGGATGTGCGGGTGGAGAACGTCCACTTTGCCGACAGCCTGCTTACATTGAGCTATCTCATTTCGGAGGGCGTATGAATCGAAGAGGAAAACGGTGTGCCGCGGCGGTCTTGGCTGCGGCGCTGCTGTTGGGCGGCAGTACGGCGCTGGCCGCAGGCGGGGACGTACTGGTACCGCTGAGCTATCTGACCGAGGAATTTTTACCCAGTCTGCTGGACCAGGCGGAGGATCGCATCACCAGCGACACCCAGAAGACCTATCAGGACGCGCTGACTTCGCTGCAAAAGGAGTATCAATCGGATCTGGCTTCGGCGGGCGGTGTGTCCGGTCTGAGCGACGCCCGCTATAAAAAAGGAGACGTCATCACCCTCACCACCGGTTCCGGCGTGATGCTCCTCTCCGGCGAGGCCCAGATCTCCGGCGGCACGGCGGTAGACGTGACGGGGGGCTATACCCTGCCCATCGGCGCGGCCCTTCCGGTACGGCATCATATGCTGGCCTCGGAGAGCGGGAGCCTTTCGGTGAAGGTGACCAGCGAGACGGCGGTGCTGAGCCGGGAAGGAGTGGCCAGTGTGACGGTCAGTCAGGAGACCGACTACAACGCCCTGGCCAAGGCGCTGGAGGACATGGGACTCTTCCGGGGCACCGGCACGGCCTACGGCAGCGGCTACGATCTGGAGAACATCCCCACCCGCATTGAAGGACTGGTGATGTTCCTCCGTCTCATCGGGGAGGAGGACGCGGCGCTGGCCTATACGGGCGCCAGTCCCTTTACCGACGTACCGGCCTGGGCGACGCAATATGTGGCCTATGCGTACAGCAAGGGCTATACCACCGGCGTCAGCGCCACCGCCTTTGCGCCCAGCCGCACCATGGGCAGCGGGGAATACGTAACCTTCCTGCTGCGGGTGCTGGGATACAGCGAGACGGGGGACAAGCCGGACTTCACCTGGGACACCGCCCTCTTCAGGGCAAAGGAGCTGGGGGTGCTCACCAGCGGGGAATATACCCTCTTGACCGGAGATACCACCTTCCGCCGGGCCCATATGGCCTACCTCTCTTATTTTGTGCTGGACGCCCGGCGCAAGACGGGGGAGACCCTGCTGACCTGGATGGGACAGCAGGGGGCGGTGGATACCGCCGTCATCCAGACCATCCGGGCGGGCGTGACGGTCACGCGGAAATAAAAGGAGAGCACATATGAAAAAGGTGACATTGATCCATTTCAGCCCCACCGGCGGCACCCGCAAGGCGGGCTTGCTGCTGGCCCGTGGCTTTGGCGTAAAAGTAGAAGAGGTAGACCTGACCCGGCGTGAGGGGCAGGACATTGCTTTTGGTCCGGAGGACGTGGTGATCCTGGCGGGGCCGGTGTACGGCGGCCGGATGCCGGGGACCATGATGGAGCGTCTTTCCCGCCTGACGGGAAACGATGCCTGGGCCATTCCGGCGGCGGTGTACGGAAACCGGGCCTGGGAAGATGGACTTGTGGAGCTGGCCGACGGGGCAAAGGCCCGCGGCTTCCGCATTCTGGCGGGGGCGGCGCTGGTGGCCCAGCACTCCATTGTGCCCGCGCTGGCGGCGGGCCGTCCCGATCAGGCCGACGAGGAAGAACTGTCCGGCTTTGCAAAAGCCATTCTGGACAAGCTGGCCAACGGCGGCGGCACGGCAGAGGTGCCGGGCGACCGGCCCTACCGGGAGTGGAAGGGCATGGCGGCAGTGCCCGCCGCGGCGAAAGAGAAGTGTACCAACTGCGGCCTGTGTGTCTCCCGCTGTCCGGTGGGGGCCATCCCGGCCCAGCGGCCTGATACCACCGAAGAGCGCTGCATCCGCTGTATGCGCTGTGTGTCTCTCTGCCCGGTCCATGCCCGGGCGCTGCCTGCGGCGGTGCAGGCGGGGACCGAAGCCCATCTGGAACCCTTCCGCACCGTGCGGGGAGCCAACCAGCTCTTTCTCTGAAAAAAAGTAGGCCAAGCACCCATTCGCGTCTGGTACATAGGATGAACTGAGACCGGAAGACAGCCGGGGCAACCGCTCCGGCAAACCCGGATCTCCATTCTTTCATCAGGAGGTACGCGTTATGGGGTGCAATAACAATAGCTGGGGTGGCTGTGGCTGTCTGTGGATCATCCTGCTCATCATCATCATCTGCTGCTGCTGCGGCAGCGGGAACAACAACAGCTGTGGTTGTGGCTGCGGTTGCGGCTGTGGCTGCAACAACAACGGCTGCAACAGCGGCTGCGGCTGCTGAGCCTGAAGTACCGGCGCACATAAGAAGGGGCGCGTCTCAGGGAAAACCCTGGGGCGCGCCCCGTTTTTTGTTACTGTCCGTTGTAGAAATCGCACCAGGGCCGGAGGGTGCAGGAGGCGCAATCCGGCTTGCGGGCCATGCACACCGCCCGGCCGTGGAGCACCAGACGGTGGCAGAAGTCGTTGGACTCTTCGGGAGGCAGGATGGCCCGGAGCTGGTGTTCCACCTTGACCGGGTCCTTGGAGCCATCGGTAAGACCCAGGCGGCCGGAGATCCGGATGCAGTGGGTGTCGGCCACCACCACGCCGGGGGTGTGGTGGATGTCGCCCAGCACCAGGTTGGCGGTCTTGCGCCCCACGCCGGGCAGCTTCAGAAGGGCGTCCATGGTGTCGGGCACCTTGCCGCCGTACACATCCAGCAGCATCCGGGAGGCGGCCACGATATCCCGGGCCTTGGCGCGGAAAAAGCCGGTGGAGTGGATGATCTCCTCCACCTCGCTCACGTCGGCGTTGGCCAGCGCTTCCAGAGTGGGGAAGCGGGAGAAGAGGGTGGGAGTGACCTGATTGACCCGCTCGTCGGTGCACTGGGCGGCCAGACGGGTGGAGAAGAGGAGCTCGTAATCCTTCTGGTAGTTGAGGGAGCAGATGCCGTCGGGATAGAGGGCCTTGAGTTCCGCTACGATGGCGCGGACGGTTTCAGGGGTATGCATAAGGAATCACCTCGTTGAAATTGGATAAAATGTAACAGATATTATACCATAGACCGGGTGGAAATACGACAAAATTTTTATTGTGAATTTAGCGCTTTTCCGCTATAATGAAGAAAAGACTGCTGCGGCAGTCGGCCCATCTAAGGAGGAATTACGATTATGGTCAAGGAATGGATGGATTTTGTCGCCGCCCACGATCCTGCCGTGGGAGAAGCGATTCGCGCCGAGTATGAGCGTCAGCGCCGCAACATTGAGCTCATTGCCTCTGAGAACTTCGTCAGCGAGGCGGTGCTGGCGGCGGCCGGCTCCGTGCTCACCAACAAGTACGCCGAAGGCTATCCCGGCAAGCGCTATTACGGCGGCTGCCAGTGCGTGGACGTGGTGGAGAACATCGCCCGTGACCGTGCCTGCCAGCTCTTTGGCGCGGAGCACGCCAACGTGCAGCCCCACAGCGGCGCCCAGGCCAACTATGCCGTCTATCAGGCCCTGTGCCAGACGGGGGACACCGTGCTGGGCATGGATCTGGCCAACGGCGGCCATCTGACCCACGGTTCTCCGGTCAACTTCTCCGGCAAGAACTATAACATCGTTTCCTATGGCCTGAACGAAAAGGGATATATCGACTACGACCAGGTCCGCGACCTGGCCAAAAAGCATCAGCCCCGTATGATTCTGGCGGGCGCTTCGGCCTATCCCCGTATCATCGACTTCAAGACCTTTGCCGACATTGCCCATGAGGTGGGCGCTTACCTCTTTGTGGACATGGCCCACATTGCCGGTCTGGTGGCCACCGGCCTCCATCCCTCTCCCGTGCCCTATGCCGACGTGGTGTCCACCACCACCCATAAGACCCTCCGCGGCCCCCGCGGCGGCATGATCCTCTGCAAGGAGGAGCTGGCCAAGAAGATCGACTCGGCCATTTTCCCCGGCTCCCAGGGCGGCCCGCTGGAGCACATCATCGCCGCTAAGGCGGTGGCGCTGGGCGAGGCCCTCAAGCCGGAGTTCAAGACCTATCAGCAGCAGATCATCAAGAACGCCTCCGCCCTGGCCCAGAGCCTGATGCACGAGGGCTTTGATCTGGTGTCGGGCGGCACCGACAACCACCTCATGCTGGTGGATCTGCGCCGGGCGGGCGTCACCGGCAAGGAGCTGGAGCACCGTCTGGACGAGGTGAACATCACCGTCAACAAGAATGCCATCCCCAACGACCCGGAGAAGCCCTTCGTCACCTCCGGTATCCGTGTGGGCACCCCCGCCGCCACCACTCGCGGCCTGAAGGAGGAGGACATGACCCTCATCGGCAAGCTGATCTGGCGTGCCGCCACCGATTTCGAGGGTAATCAGGACGCGCTCCGCGCCGCCGTGGCCTCCATCACCGAAAAGTACCCCCTGTACGAGTAAGAGATAAAAGATAGGGAGGGCTGCCAGAATGAAACGGATTGCCGCGTATTTGTTGTCGCTGAGTGTAATCGCGGGATGCTGTACGGCGCCGGCGCTGGCAGCGGAACCCAACGCCGGCGAGGCGCCGGAGGTAGAAATCGAGGGCTGCGTACTTCCGCTTGCGGAAGCGCCGTCGGACTGGGCGGCGGAAGAGGTGGACCGGGCTTTGGAACTGGGCCTGGTGCCTGACGAGCTCCGGTGCGGCTGGCAGCAGCCCATCACCCGGGCGGAGTTTGCCTGTCTGGCCCTGCGCTATCTGACGGTGCAGTATGGATTTGAGAATGAGCAAAGCTTCGTCAATCTCTACGGCAACGCCGTCTCGGATGGCAACGGTGTCGGGAGTTACGGCGACATGGAAGACCGATGGGCAGTGCTGGGGGACAACTGGCGCTTTACCGACGTGACCAACGACGCCCTGCGGCCCTACATTAACGCCGCCAACTACTTTGGCGTGGTCAACGGCACCGGCGACGGCACCACTTACAACCCCGACGGGGCCATCACCCGGCAGGAAGCGGCCTGTATGCTCATGCGCAGCTATCGGGTGGTGGACGATGAGACCCAGGTAACCGGAAATACCGACCACTTCCAGGACAGCGGCCAAATCGCCGGCTGGGCCAGCGCGGATGTGGGCGCGGCGGAGTCTCTGGGCGTAATGAAGGGCACCACCGCCGACACCTTTGACCCGCTGGGCACCTACACCCGGGAGCAGGCAGTCCTCACCTTCGTGCGCCTCTATGAGAGCGTCCCGGCGGATACCGTGGACAGTATGGAAGAGATCCAGGCCAATGCCTATGAAAAGGGGCTTTCCTGGGCGCTGAGTCTGGGCGACAGCGGGAGCACAGTGGATTTCCGGGCGGACACTGCCGAGACTACGGTGTTGGCGGTGCAGTACCATAACATGATGAGCTTTGGCGCGAAGATCGTGGCGGTGGACCGTGTGGGAACCGTCCGGACGCTGTGGGACGGGACCAGTTCCGACTGGGTCCTCAGCAAGGACGGAACGACCCTGACCTTTACCGCCGATGGTACCACCCATACGGTAGAACTGTAACAGCCAAACGAAAAATGGCCGCCCACCGGGCGGCCATTTTTGATGTTAAGAAAAATTTAGGAAATGCCGTTGGAAAGCTGTAAGATGCTCATGCTATATTAAAGGCACGGTAAGGAGGAGCGAGAAGATATGAACGAATGTGTGCTCATCGTGGATGATGACAAAGCCATCGTCAACGCCATTGCCATTCTGCTGGAAAAGGAGGGGTACCGCACCCTGAAGGCCTACAACGGTCTGGAGGCGCTGGCACTGGCGGCGGAGCGGTCGGTGCAGCTCATCATCCTGGACGTGATGATGCCCCAGCTGGACGGCCTGTCGGCCCTGATGCGCATCCGGGAAAAGCGGAACTTACCCATCATCGTGCTCTCTGCCAAGAGCGAGGAGAGCGACAAGATCCTGGGCCTTTCCATGGGGGCGGACGACTATGTGACCAAGCCCTTCCACCCACAGGAGCTGGCGGCGCGGGTGCGGAGCCAGCTGCGGCGGTATACTACGTTGGGCGACGCATCGGCGGAGACCCGAAGCGGCGAGATCGTCAACGGGCGTCTGACCTATCGCCCGGCGGACCGGGTCCTGCTGGCTGACGGGGAAGAGGTGCGCCTGACGGCCACCGAGACGGGCATCATGGACCTGCTCATGCGCAATCTTGGGCGGATTTTCCCGGCGGAGGAGATTTACCGCCGGGTGTGGGGGGAAGAACCTCTGGCCGCGCCGGAGAACACGGTGATGGTCCATATCCGGCATATTCGTTCCAAAATCGAACTCGATCCGAAGGAACCGGAATATTTAAAGGTGGTGTGGGGCATTGGATACAAAATGGAAAAGCATCAAAGCCGGTCTTAGCTTCTGCTTTCTGGTGATCAGTCTGACCATTCTCGTCATCTTCGGCGGCATTGGGGTCATCGCCATGCGCTCGCTGGATCTCCGGCAGATCGGAGACGCTTTTTTGGCGGATTACCAGCAGACCGACGACTTCCGGGACGTGATGGAAGGCTACCTGCTGGATGGGCTGGAGGTGGCCATGTTTTCCAGCGACGGCCATCTGGAAAGCCTGGCGCAGGACCGGAACCTGCGCTATGAGATCTATTATGGCAATCGTCTGATCGAGAGCAATACGCAGGAGATAGGAGACAGCCTGAAAAGGCGCACGGCAAAGGGCTATAATTTTTACCTCAAGTACGAAGATGGCGCGGTGCAGATCTGGAAGGACGGCGCGGAGCTGGATGTCTACGGCGACGGCGTATACCGGGGCGCGTGGGATCAATGGGACGTGCCCGGTTACAGCAACCGCAGCATCTCGGACTATCTTTACGACTGGATCACGGCCCAGGATCCGGATGAGATCCGGGAAATGACGCAGAATGTGATCATTTATCTTGGGGCGGTGGAGACGCCGGCACAGTATCAGCAGTGGAGCGGGATCTATCAGGTGACAAGAACACAACAAAACGAACGTTTTGCTGTGTTGATTGTCAGCGTCGCCTTTTTGCTGGGACTGGCGCTGCTGGTGTGGACCATCCTCTGGCGGCGTCATCTGGGCCGGGCCTGGGCGGCACTGGGCCGTCTGACGGGGAAGGTGTGGCTGGAGTGCAAACTGGTGGTGCTGCTGCCCATTTTGTGGGTACTGTTCATCGTTTTGATAGACCTGTTCAACGGCTACGCAAATACAGAGCATGTGCTGATCCTTTGGCTGGGCGCCCTGCTTTTGGCCTTGTATGTCAACGACTGGGTGCACAACTGGGGACATTTGAGAGCGCGCAGTTTTTGCGTCTGGATGATGGAGAATCTCAGGGCAAAGGAAGTGACGCTACCGGTGGGGCAGCGGCTCCAGAAGCGGAGCTTTGTGGCCTGGCTGGGTGTGCTGATTCTGGCAGCCGGCGCGGCGGCGTTGGATTTCCTGCTCTTTCTCGCTTCTCTGAACGATCCGCTGTTGGCGGTGCTGTCCATCCTGATCGGACTTGTTGGGCTTGCTATTCTGGTGCAGCAGTGGAACCACTGGAAGGCCCAGAAGCAGCTGGCCCGGGATCTGGGAAAAGTCACCCAACAGATCACGGATATGCGGGAAGGCCGCTTTGCCGTGCCGGAGCAGCTGCCCGCCGACGGGGATCTGGCGGAGTTTTCCGAGGCGCTGACGCAGATTGGGGACGGCCTGCAAAAGGCGGTAGAGGAGCGGATCCACAGCGAGCGGATGAAGGTGGAGCTGATTACCAATGTGTCCCACGACCTGAAAACGCCGCTGACCTCTATTTTGAGCTATTCCGATTTGCTGGCCCAGGAGGAGCTGCCCGCCGCGGCCCGGGACTATGTGACCATTTTGCAGGAGAAGGCGGAGCGGCTCAAGGTGATGGTGAGCGAAGTCTTCGAGGTGAGCAAGGCCACCACGGGAAATCTGGACCTGAAACTGGAGGAACTGGATCTCTGTAAACTGGTACGTCAGACGCTGGCGGACCAGGGGGAGTCCATCGAGGAGAGCGGTCTGGTGTTCCGGGTGAACCTGCCGGAAGAAGAGGTGCTCATTTGTGCCGACGGGGACCGGCTGTACCGGGTCTTCCAGAATCTGCTCCAGAACGCGCTGCACTATGCCATGCCCGGTTCGCGGGTGTATGTGACGCTGGAAAACGGTCCGGAGCGGGCAGAGGTGTGGGTACGCAATATTTCCCGGGATGAGCTGCCGCAGAACGTGGATTTCACCGAGCGCTTTGTCCGGGGAGATGAGAGCCGGACGGATGGCGGCAGCGGACTGGGACTGGCCATCGCCAAGAGCTTCACGGAAGCCTGCGGCGGGCAGTTCCGGGTGGAGACCCAGGCGGACCTCTTTACCGCAAAAGTAATATTCCCGAAAAAGTGATAAAAAGAACGAGAGCAGGAATCCGATGAGGGATTCCTGCTCTCGCTTTATTCGATCAGGGATGAGGTGGGGCGGAGCGCTCCATCAGATGGAAACTCAGCCGTCGATGCCGTAGCCGTCGGGATGGGAGGTGTGCCACTTCCAGGCGGTGGCGATGATGTCCTCCACGTTGGTGTACTTGGGCTTCCAGCCCAGCACTTCCATGGCCTTCTGGCTGGAGGCGATGAGGGTGGCGGGGTCGCCGGGACGGCGGGGCTCCTCGTTGACGGGGATGGGGTGACCGGTGACGCGGCGGGCAGCCTCCACGATCTCGCGGTTGGAGAAGCCCTGACCGTTGCCCAGGTTGAAGGCGGCGGAGGGGTTGCCCTTCTTCAGGTACTCCAGAGCCAGGAAGTGGGCGTCGATGAGGTCTTCCACGTGGATGTAGTCGCGGACACAGGTGCCGTCCTTGGTGGGATAGTCGGTGCCGAAGAGGGACAGGTGATCCCGCTTGCCCTGCGCCACGGAGAGGATCATGGGGATGAGGTGGCTCTCGGGGCGGTGGTCCTCGCCGATGGAGCCGTCATGCCAGGCGCCGGCCACGTTGAAGTAGCGCAGGGCGCAGAACTTCAGGCCGTGAGCGTGGTCGCACCAGCGGAGCATCTGCTCCACGATGAGCTTGCTCTCGCCGTAGGGGTTGGTGGGATGCTGGGGATGCTTCTCGTCGATGGGCACATACTCGGGCTCACCGAAGGTAGCGGCAGTGGAGGAGAAGACCAGGTAGGGGACCTTGAACTCCAGCATGGTCTCAATGAGGGTCAGGCCGGCAGTGACGTTGTTGCGGAAGTACTTCTCAGGCACGGTCATGCTCTCGCCCACCAGGGAGAAGGCGGCGAAGTGGATGACGGCCTCGATGGACTCCTTGGTGAAGACGTCGCGGAGGAACTCACGGTCAGCGACGCTGCCCACATAGAGCCGGCCGCCCTTGAGGGCGTCCTTGTGACCCTTGGAGAGGTCGTCCACGATCACCACGTCAGCGCCCCGCTCGATGAGCGCGGCAACGCAATG